>NZ_LVDR01000005.1:0-330307 GCF_007636515.1 Shewanella sp. MSW | reverse complement strand
TAGACATAATGATTCCCTGTGCAGGTGTCGGCCTCCGTGTTTTCTCGTGGATTAGTTAAACCAGAGCCACACTGTTTGTTGATCCAATAGGCAAACAATCACAGGAGGCCGACATGTCTAAAGCTAACACACTTTTTATCGGGTTGGACGTACACAAGGAGACCACTGACGTGGCCTGGGTTTCTGATAAGTCTGCTGAGACCGTGCATTACCATGGCACAATCCCAACCAACCTGCGTTCATTCGATAAACTCATTAAGAATCAAACAGCCAAGACCAGTAAGCTCTGTGTTATCTATGAGGCTGGTCCCTGTGGCTTCTGGCTCTATCGTCATCTGTTGCGCCGTGGCATTGAATGTTGGGTGGTAGCGCCGGCACTCATCCCCAAAGCTCCGGGCGACCGGGTCAAAACCGATAAACGCGATGCCATGACATTGGCCAGGTTAGCGCGTAGCGGCGATTTGCACTCTATTTATGTTCCGGATGAGCGGGATGAAGCTATCCGCGACCTTATCCGCTGTCGGGAAGGTGCCATGCTCGATTTGCGCCAGGCACGGCAACGGCTGAAATCCTTTCTGCTGCGTCATGGTCATCCCTGCACTGGTCGGCAAAACTGGACCGAGGCCTATCGACGCCACCTGGCTGATATCAGCTTTCCTCAAAGTGCTACTAAAATCACCTTTCAGCATTACATTAATATCGTTACCGAGCGCTATGAGCGCTTGCAACGGCTGGAATTGGAACTGCAAAGCCTGGCAGAAAGCTGGCGTTGGTACTCAGCAGGCTTGGCTTGCGACTGACCAGCAGTCCACCCACTCCCGCCTGATGTTGTTTGACCAGATGCGCGCCTATGTAACAACCCAGATCGCCCACCCCTATCACCAGGATCTGCGGCGCATTAATTGTGGTGGCGAGATTATCCGCGGATAAAAATACCGGCTCGGTATCCGTTAAAGTCGATTGAGGCATAAGGTGCTCCACACAATGAACAAGGACGAAAAGCGACTTCCGCCTGTTGTTGTGCAAAGCTTTGCGTCAACTTGTGTCGCAGAAAAACGGCCATCAAACATTTTTTACAGCGTTGTCATTTTGTAGGCCATCAGCGCCTTCTCAAGGGACGCAATCATACTTGCTCTCAGTGGCTCGGGGGATATCACTTCGATATTGGCCCCCTGCCCTTTAAGCCACCATTTAAGCTGCCAGCCATCAAATACCGTGGCGGAGAGGCGCCAGCGACCATCCTCAAGGGGCGTGAGAGTTTGATCGTCACTGAGCGGCGTTTCGTTGAGATAGAATTGCAACTGCGGTTGAATATTGGCTTCGAGGTGAATACGGCCACCATCAGAAAACTGCATGGCACCGGAATCGAGGTATTCACTCAACGAAAAATTCGCTGGCCGCGGGTAGCGCTCAAAACTGCGTTCAACCTGCTTAAATCTGTGTATGGCAAAGAGTTTTGGCGCACTGGGTTGAGCGCGGCGTTCACTGCCTAACGCCCTTTTTGTATCGCTGCGGTCCTGGTCTGCTTCACTAGCCACCAGATACAGTACCCGACCGCGCAGCACCAGCGCCAAAGGGACAAGCAGGTAGGTTTTGGCTTCCGCCTTTTGGGTTGCCTGATAACTGGCCTCAATGCAGTGGTCAGCAAGCAGTGCTTCCTGAATAACCGTAAGCAGCGAATCGGCAACTTCCGGCGATTGATATACGTTGTCCCCCGAGTAGCAGGCTATTTTATTGCTGTACGGGACTTTTGCCTTGGCAAGCAGCGCCTTCGCCTCGGCGGATTTATCCAAAAGCCCTTGCTTCATCTGCTTGGGCATCACGGCCAGCATGGGCTCAAACAGCATCAGAGTCAGGGCTTCCGCCTGTGTCATCGGCTTTGGAGGCTCACGGCGATGCCAAAGAAACTTACGGCCATCTTGTGTTGAGAGTGCCAAATTGCGCTGCGCCAACGCATTCAGATCCCGCTGCACTGTGCGCGTTTGCGCTTCAATACCCATGGCGCCAAGCTTGGCAATCAAGCCGGCAACATCCACACCGTTGCCCTTTTCGGGCAACAATTGCCACAAGCAAAGCATTCTGTTCGCCGTATCGCCGGCTTTATTCGATGACATGACTCACCTCATCCCTGTGCTGAAATGCCGCTGGAAACAAGCGCTGAAAGTACTCAAGATATTCTGATTTATCAAGATATTCATCCCAATGTAGGTCGGGATCGTGCATTGCATCAAACAGCGTCACAATCTGCTTAAGCTCATCGTCAGCGAGCTTGGCAACATCGCACAGATACAAGAGTTCTTCGCCGCTAAAGGCCAGCAGATGCCGTTTGATAAAGCCCGCACCATCCCGTGTGACCTGATGTTTGAGCAGCAAGCGCCTTAAGTACAACTCATACTCCTCGTTGGTTTTAGGCTGATACTGACTTTGCAGCGCAAGCCCTTGCAGCAAGCCGCTTTGCGGAAAAAAGTGCATCACCAGCCTTGCCGCCAGCATCAGCGGCAAAAAGTCTTTTGCAAATGCCTTATTCGGCATCTGCGAGCGTGATGGCTTTTTAGGAAGTGTTAAGCTGCTTTGATGTTGCTTGGTCAAAAACCACGGCGTTGCTAATAAGAGCCGCGGATCGCCTGAGTACCTTTTGCAACGCTTTTCGGTGCGTCGCCAATGCTTGTCGAGCAGCGCTTCGGCATGAAAGAGCAGTTCAGCCGGATTAAAATCTGCCCCTTTATCTTCGCAAAGCCAGCTCAGCAGACTTTGGCGCCCTTCAACAAAGCGTTTCCACCATGGATAAAAAGGCGAGTCTTTGCTGATACTCTCTTTACCTCTTCGAGTGCTGCAAAGCATCAGAATTTCTCGCGCCCCCTGGCAAGGCGGATTGTCCCAGCACTCAAATACCGTCCGGCCAAGCGCAGTGACATCCCAAAAGTCGCCCCAGGGATTGTAGTCTTCATCCCTAAGCCAGTCGGCGAGTTCAGCCAAATCGACGCACTCCTGCACCCACAGGCTTTCGTGATTGCGATAGGCAGTTTCAAGCCTGCCAACCCTGTGCTTAGCCAGCAGATAGTCGCGCAATGCCGTAGCATACTGTGATGAGGTTTTTGACCGCATTTTCTCTTCCTTCTGAAAGTTTGCCATAGCGAATTCGCCAAGCTGCTTATGGGGGCTGCTTATGGGGAATGAATTGTGATTACCGGCTCAAGGCACGTTGTGAAAGCATCTCAAATGCCTCCCTTAAGGCCTGCTCACCATAGTGCGGAGGATGCAAAACCATTTGCCCTTCTAACGCAGTGAGGTAAGCCTGACTGACCGCACTGATTTCGCTCACATTGGCTAAGGAAGTTTGCAGTAAATAAAGCAGATGCTCCGGCAACAAGGACGCCGCATTGTCGGCTAAAAAGGCCGCGCCCTTTACGCGATAGCAAAGCTGCAGCAGCCAACGCTGCAGTCGGTATTCCAGCGCGAGAAAATCCACCACATAGTGAGGCGAGGCAACGGCAAAACGTTGGAGAGTGCTGCTTTCTGGCGCCCAGGTAAGCAGCAGAGCGCAGGCAAACAGCCGGTGACGAAACTCATGCCAGCAAGAATCCAGGAATATATCTCGATTTTTGCCATACTCCTTATCGCCAAGTTCCCAACCACTGTTGACACCCAGGCAATTAAGCATGGTGACACAGAAATGGGCACGCAGAAGATGGCGCTCCAGCAGAGCGGTCGCCTCGGCAAGCAAGGCCGTATGATTAAGCCCTTGCTGACCGATGTAAGCCGCGATCCCGAGCGGGAATTGACTCGCCTCATCAAGCTGAAACGACAGTGTGGGATATTCGGGTAAATCTCCTGCAAGATCTTCTGAAAGATGGTGCCAAAGGGCCCGTTGTCTTTCACTCAGCGGTTTTTCAAAACAAGTGATAAAGAGCCTGGCCCACAGCACTCGATTATCCAGAGCGGAGTCAGGTTGCTTCTTGAATCGTTCGATAATGGCAACCCAATCATTGCTGAACTCAAACCAGTAATGCGGAAACTCTGGGTCTGCCTTCTCAACCGCATCGAACCCTTCGGTGACGAAGCGATAGACAAACCCCTGCTCCAAACATAAACCGCACATAGCCTGCTCCTTATTCATTTTACGGATTAAGTATACATGCCTATGCGTCAACATGTGTCGCAATAAACTAGCTTGATGACAAGGTACTCGAAATATCTTGTTCACATTTCAAAGGAAGGCAATGCGACCGGCGCAAAACTGGCAAAATCGCTGATGTTGAAAGAGGCAAGCGCTAAGGAAATGACACTCGGCCAAAACTGGGATTGGGTCACCGAATGGTCACGAATTGGTCACGGTCACAAACCGCGACATGAGGAAGTGGAAAGCGTAAAAATCAAAAAGCCCAAGCTATTTAAAAGCTTAGGCTTGATGAATGTTGGCGGAGCGGACGGGACTCGAACCCGCGACCCCCGGCGTGACAGGCCGGTATTCTAACCAACTGAACTACCGCTCCAAAATTCTGCTTTATCACCTGGGCAATAAAGTTTTAACTGGCTGACTTGATTGGCGGAGCGGACGGGACTCGAACCCGCGACCCCCGGCGTGACAGGCCGGTATTCTAACCAACTGAACTACCGCTCCACTCAAGTTGCCGGGAATAATACGTAGAGCCTATGCCAGCGTCAACAACTTTTTCTTTAATCGGCTCTCAAGCAGCCAAAAAAACAGCAAACTACTAATAATCAAAGTGTTCTGTTTGATTTTTGTTCATCTTCATCCGGCAAGGTCAAATCGATCTCCGGTAAAGTATCAACCTCAGGCCTGGACTGCTGCTGTTCCAGCATTTGGGCCTCAGCCACAGCCAAGGCCTGTTTCAAACTCTGGCGCTTGCGCCAAAACAGAATGGCGCCGACCCCAAACAGCAGTAGCAAAACGTTACCGCCTATGATCAGGTAAAGGGCATTTTCTTTGGCTGCCGCCTCTTCTTTGGCTGCTATTACTGCAGCCCTGGCGGCCATCTCTTCGGCGCTCGGTGGCGGCTTGGGAGGCTCAACGAAATTGAAGAAACGCTCCGGCAGGCTCAATACCAGTTCCCTTCCCTGTTTATCTGTACTGAAGACAGTACCCTTGATGCGGTAACTGCCAAAATCACTCACTTGGGGCAACACAAGCTGTGTGCTACCTTCCTTGGGCTGACGTACAGTAAGCGGTAATTGCAACCCGGCCGGTCCCAAGAGTTCAATATCAAAATAGGTTTCCTCAAGGCGCAGAATATCAGGGTTGGCCCTCAGCATTAGGCCCCAGGGCTGAGTCAGAGGATCGTCCGGCTCCAGCACCTTGATATCCACAGGACTAGGCTCCAGCCTAAATGCCTGTTTAAACTCCCGTTCAAACACATCGTTTTGCACATTGACCTGCAGGGTGTAATCCCCCCAGGGCTGGTCGAGGTTAATGTTTGCAGTGAAAGTGCCATCATCAGGCCTTTCATCCAGCGCTTCACCATTATCCTGATAACTGCCGACAATCAGGGTACCGGCAGCAAAGTTTTCATCTCCAGGTTGATGGGAAGAGGCAAAACGCGCGGTCCATCTCAATAGATATTCAAGCCCAGGCAGCCGCATTCTCAGCGAATCACCGGTGAGATGGGCGGTCAATTTAAGCCGCTCACCTTGATAAAGAGGTTGAGGCAGCTCATCCACCTCAATACCCAACTCTGACACCCGGGTAATTTGCGAGCCGGGCACGACTTTACCAATGAGCTGCCAAGGGCCGGGCACAGGGTTTTCCACCGAAATCATGTCGCCTGTAACCCCATCGGTCCACTTGACATTCTCCGGGTGGCGCGAGGCATACCATTTACTGCCATCGGGCAAGACCACCACCACAGGGGCGGAGCCGTATTCCCGCTGCACCAGCAGTACGATTCTGTCGACCATATGATCGATCCGAAAACGATTCTTAAGCTCTGAAGCCTGTTCCTTGGGGACAATCTCGGCAGCTGTCGCCCCCCCGAAGCCAAGCAGCAGACACGCCATGAGGCCCAGCGCTGGTCTCAATCCCATTATTTGCTTCAATCCATAGGTTGTGGCTCGTCGCGCCAGAGGCACTTGCCTGATTTTGCAACTAAATCGAGCCTTTGCTCATGCATATTCAGTTCATCGGCCGATGCGGCGATCACTTTAAGTTTTGCGCGATTGGTATCGAGACGCATGATGCCACCGGCTTCCTGCCCTGCTTGATCGCTGGAAAGGTTGAACTTGGTCTGGCCACCTGTCATCGCCAGATATACATCGGCAAGGATCTCGGCATCGAGCAAAGCGCCGTGATATTCACGACGGGAGTTGTCTATATGGTAGCGCTTACACAGGGCGTCCAGATTGTTCTTTTGCCCCGGGTGTAAAAACTTGGCAATGGCCAGGGAGTCGAGGATCTGACAAATATCCGCCGTCACCGGCCCCCTGGGATTGGTCATGGAAAACTCATGATCCATAAAGCTCACGTCAAACGAGGCGTTGTGCGCAACAATCTCAGCCCCTTGAATAAAGGCGATAAAGTCGGCGGCAATTTCATGGAATCTTGGCTCGTTGGCCACTCTCTCATTGGTAATACCATGAACCGCAATCGCTTCTTCATCAATGGGTTGGCCAGGGTTGATGTATTGGTGGAAAGTGCGACCTGTCAGGCGGCGGTTAATCACTTCCACGCAACCTATCTCAATGATCCTGTGGCCCTGATAGACGGGGCCTGCGCCCTGGTTCATACCTGTGGTTTCGGTATCAAGAATGATCTGCCGACTGGCATTCGATATGATATTCATCTATTTTTTGCAGCTTCCTGAGTGAATTTACGGGTATACTCGCCCGCATTTGCCGGATATGGTAACAACTTGATGAGCGAACTGAAACAGATCCAGATATACACCGATGGCTCTTGCCTGGGCAACCCCGGCCCCGGCGGCTATGGTGTCGTCATGCGTTATAAACAACATACCAAAGAACTCTCCGGTGGCTTTGCCCTGACAACCAACAACCGCATGGAGTTGCTGGCCCCCATTATCGCGCTGGAAAGCCTGAAAGAGCCTTGTAAAATCGTGCTGACCAGCGACAGCCAATATATGCGCCAGGGGATCACCCAATGGATCCACGGCTGGAAGAAAAAAGGCTGGGTCACTTCCAACAAGACGCCGGTGAAAAATGTCGATCTCTGGCAGCGGCTGGATAAGGCCACGCAACAACACCAGATAGACTGGCGCTGGGTCAAGGGCCACGCCGGACACCCGGAGAACGAGCGTTGCGATGCCCTGGCCCGCGAAGCCGCCGAGGCCAACCCTGCCACAATCGATAAGGGTTATCAGGCCAGCCTCTAAATCCTTTTGTCCGCGACTGTCTTGAGTTTCAAAAATTTGCCGCAAAAGTCGATAAAGGCCTGCGCCAATGGCGTCAGGCTGTGGCTCTTGTGGCGAATAAGGTAAAACGGCCGCTCAAGCGCCAGCCCCTCCACCTCAACCAACGCCAGTTCTCTACGGGCCAGCTCTTTATCCAGTGTCAGCTCGGACAAAACTCCGAGCCCGGCGCCCTGCTTCACCGCCTGTTTGATGGCATCGGGAGTTGGAAAACAGAAACGGGCCTCTGGCTGCAGGTCAAGGCGGTTGGCAGCATCGACAAAGTACTCCCGGGTGCCTGAGCCCTCTTCTCTTAATACCCAGGAGAGCCCCTTGAGCTCGCTTGGCGAGACCTTGCTTCCCGCCAGCGGATGCGCCGGATGGCAGAATACCTTGAGACAGTCCTGATGCCAGGGCAATACGGCGATACGACTATCGAGGCAGTAACCTTCAATGAAGCCCAACTCGGCGCGAAACTCGGCCACATCGCGAATAACCTTGCGGGTATTGTCTATCGCCAAGTCGACCTGAGTCTGAAGATGTTGCTGGCTGAATGCCACCGCCGCCTTGGCCAGCAGAAAATTACCTATGGTAGAGCTGGCGCTGACATTCAACATACCGGCCAATTCGTGATTATTCGGGGTAAACGCCTGCTCTATGCGCTCGATGCGCTGCAGTACATCGCTGGCCAGAGGCAGCAGTAGGCTGCCTTGAGAGTTAAGTTGCAAGCGGTTGCCTATACGCTCGAATAAGCGGGTATCGAGCTGCTTTTCAAGTTCCGACAACGCCATAGATGTGGCCGGCGCGGAGAGGTTAACCCGCTCGGCCGCTTTAACTACCTGACCACTGCGAGCCACGGCTTCAAAAATCATCAACTGTTTCAGGGTAATACGCATTAAAATTATTGCTCTTCTTTAGTGTCGCGCTCCAATTGTCTGCCGGAGAATCCCGGCGTCGGCGTGGGTTGCCAACCTGGGATCCGCTGGCGGCGTTTATCCCCCAAGGGGGTTAACGGCGAATCCAGCTTGCGGGCCACCAACAGATACAGAGAGCCGGTACCCGGCAGCCATTTTTGCTGCCAATGATGCCATATTTTCAACGGCGCGGATTCGCTGAGCAGCGAATGGTATAAGAGCCGCTCGTCATGCACCACCTGATACCCCAGGAGCCCGAGCCAATCTTTAATCCTGGCCGGCATAAAGAAATGGCCGCTCCAGGGTAAGGCCTGCTGAAATCTGGGCAGCAACTTGCCAAAAAAGGCACAGCTGAAGGGGTTAATTCCTACTATAAAAAGATAGCCGCCGCTGACCAGCACCCTGTCGGCTTCACGCAAAATCCGGTAAGGGTTTGCCTCAAACTCCAGCACCAGGTTCATCACTACTGCATCTATGCTGGCCGGCGCCAACGGTAGCGAGGCAAAATCGGCAACTATCGAAGCACCTTTATCAGGGAAGAGGGAGAACTGATGCCAGACCGGACAGTTTTTGATCTCGAGTTCGCGGCTTAAGGCACCCAGGCGCAACAGATGATAACCAAACACCCTGGGCCACCAATAGGCCAGTTTGCTTTCCAGTTCACGTTTGATAGTCTCACCGGCGGGCAAACTATCCCAGGAACTGGGTCTGGACTCAGACGAGAGAGGCATAGATACTCCGGTTAAGCCATTCTAGCCTCAGCTTAATAACGAATCCCCTATACAAGCAAGTATGAGGCTCAGTAAAATTGAAACTGATCCCGCCGACTTAAAGGAGCCTTGAGCTTATGTCCAACGTCCATATCACCCATCCCCAGCCTCAGATAACGCCCATAGCCGCCTTCGATGACAACTATATCTGGGCCATAGTGGCGCCCCAAGGTGATAGTTGTTGGGTGGTCGACCCGGGTGATGCCGTGCCGGTATTGGCTTTTTTGGCGCGAAATAACCTGACTTTAGCCGGAGTACTGATAACTCACCACCACAGCGACCATACCGGTGGCATTCCGGCATTGACGGAAACTTTTGACTCGCTCCCGGTTTACGGACCAGCCAATCCGGCCATCAAAGGCATTACCCAGCCACTAACAGAGGAAGGTGAATATCGGCTTGAGCCAGGGCAAGGTAGATTTGCTCTTGAATGCCGGGTATTTAAGGTTCCCGGGCACACGCTGGATCATATCGCTTATTTGATTGACGATGCGCTGTTTTGCGGCGATACCCTATTCTGCGCCGGCTGCGGTCGCCTGTTTGAAGGCAGCGCCGAGCAGATGTACCATTCTTTGAGTCAGTTTGCTGCCCTCGATGACAGCACCAAGGTGTATTGCACCCATGAGTATACTCTGGCCAATCTGCGTTTTGCCAAAGCCGTTGAGCCGGACAACCAGGCACTGGCTGACTACCAACTTGCCGCCGAAGCGCTGCGCGAGCAGCAAGAGCCTACACTCCCCTCCACTATTGGTCGTGAAAAGGCCATCAACCCCTTTATGCGCTGCCAAAAGAACACTCTGCAGAGCAGGCTCGAATCCCACAGCGGTCAGCCCTGCCATGATCCCGTGAGCCGCTTTGCAGTTCTCAGGCAATGGAAAGACAATTTCTGAAAACCGGGTTACAATAAGCCGCTTTTTTGTGTCGTTATTATGACAACGCTCAGCCAAGATATATTTATCTAATTGTTTTAAATAACAATACTTGGCTTTCAGTAACGGCGCTTCTTTTTCACCACGGAAACCAAACCAGGGTAAAAGTATCACCCAAGGTACAATCCCGGGCCAAGGGACCAGGCCTATCCCGGGTTTCCGTTTGATGTGCGTTTGCCTGTCTGTTCAGGCCATCATTCGAGGATTGCTGTTTTTGAAGCAAATCAGATTTTTTATATTGGCGGGGAGCCTCTCCCTGCTTGGCGGCTGTCAGCTGCTGTCTCAAGCGCCGGAGTCTACTGCCAAAACGCCGGTTAAGGCCACCCCGGCTCCGATCATTACTCAGGCTCCACAAGTCATCAGCGAGCCGGAAGTTGTTGTCACTGACGTGTGGCAGCGGATCCGCAACCAACTCAATATGTCGGTTCCCGATGAGAAGCTGGTGCGCCAATACCGTCAATGGTACATAGATAATCCAAGACACCTGGAGCAGATCTCTGAACGGGCTGCTCCCTTTATGTATTTGATCGTCGAGCAGATAGAAGAGCGCAAACTGCCGATGGAGCTGGCACTGCTGCCGATAGTGGAAAGTGCCTTCGATCCTTTCGCCTACTCCCATGGTGCCGCCTCAGGATTATGGCAGTTTACCTCGCCCATGGCGCTGCATTTTGGCCTGGAGATCAACTGGTGGTATGACGGACGCCGCGACGTTCCGGCAGCCACAACCGCAGCGCTGAATATGATGGAATACCTCTACGACAAGACCGGCGAGAACTGGCTCTATGCCATAGCTGCATATAACACAGGCGAAGGTCGGGTGTTGAATGCGGTCAAGCGCAACCGCCAAAAGGGACAGCCTACCGACTTCTGGTCGCTGTCGCTGCCCAAGGAAACCGAGCGTTATGTTCCGCAATTGCTGGCACTGGCAGATGTCGTCAAAAATGCCGATAAATATGGTATCCAACTGACACCGATCGCCAACGAACAGAAGTTGGAAGTGGTCGATGTCGGCAGCCAGATAGACTTGGCCCTGGCAGCGCGCCTTGCCGGTATGGAAGTCAATGAACTGCAACAGTTCAACCCAGGCTTCAATCGCTGGGCCACAGCGCCGGAAGGGCCACACAAGCTGGTACTGCCGCTGGACAAAGCCAAAGAGTTTGAAATCGCCCTGGCCAGTACAGCGCCAAGCGAGCGCCTCAACTGGCTCAGATACAAGATCCGCAAGGGTGACTCTCTTGGAGTAATAGCCAAGAAGCATCATACCAGTATCGATGTTATTCGTTCGGTCAACGGCATTAGTGGCAACAATATTGTCGCTGGCAAGCACCTGTTGATCCCGGTCGCCCTCAAGGACGCATCGGCCTACCCGCTCTCCAAGGAGCAACGCCTGGGTCAGAATAAGTCCGGCAAGAGCAAACGCAGCTACCTGGTCAAGTCCGGTGATTCCCTGTGGCAGATAGCCAAGGATAATGGCGTCAGTGTCAACGAGCTGGTGAAATGGAACGGGATCTCGACCAAAACGCCGCTGCGTCCCGGCAAACAACTGACCATCTGGACTAAAGCTTCCGGCAAATCCCAGAGTGCCAACGCCGTAATGCGCACCGTGAAGTATAAGGTTCGCTCCGGTGATTCGTTGGCAAGAATCGCCAGCAAGTTCAATGTCAGTGTGAATGATCTGCTGGAATGGAACCAGCTCAAAGCCAGTAAGTACCTGCAACCCGGACAGATGTTGACCCTATTCGTGGACGTGACCCGGGTCAAGACCTGATAAAAACTCCTACTCAAGCGGCACCCAAGGTGCCGCTTATGATCCTGTTCAAACTTTTGCAAGTTATTATATTACAATCATAATCCATTCGTGCCCTGTCACAAATTTGACACTTCTCTTTGTTGATAATCGTCCGCTGTATTAATCCAGCTTAAACAAACACGATGAACAGAGATTTGCCCATTACCGACATTGAAACACCTGTGACGGAAGATGCCCGCATTCTATCCACCACAGATCTCAAAGGGCGCATCACCCATATCAATCAAGAATTTATTGATCTTTGCGGCTTTTCTCGTGAGGAACTCTTGGGGCATGGTCACAACATAGTGCGCCATCCTCATATGCCCAAGGCGGCGTTTGCCGATCTCTGGCATCAAGTCAAAAATGGCAACAGCTGGATGGGCTTGGTTAAAAATCGCCGCAAAGACGGCGGTCACTACTGGGTCAACGCCTACGTCACCCCGATTCGCCGCAAGGGTAAAATAGTTGAGTATCAATCAGTACGTACCAAGGCGAGCCCTGAGCTTATCGCCAGAGCCGAAAACTGCTACCAGGCCATCAATCAAGGAAAATCGATACTGCCACGCTTTCGAATAGGGCTAACGGCAAAGCTAGCGCTCTGTTGGGGCGCATCACTGCTATCCCTGGTGACCCTGCCCTGGCTAAGCGGTCTCTGGCTACTTGTGCCGGTCAGCGCAGCGGCAACTTTGATGGGCTGGAGTCTTTTCAGGCTCAAACAAAGGTTAAATAATGTCAGTCAACTCAGCCGCGGAGTACAGAATAATCCACTGATGCAGGCTATTTACTGCAACAGCACAGATGAACTCGCCGAGCTGGAATTGAGTTTGAGAATGCAGCAGGCCGAGATATTCGCCATCACAGGACGGATAAAAGACAGCGGTGAGATCCTCGATAACAGTTTAAGTGCCCATCAGGCCGCCGTCGATGCCAACTACCGCGAACTGGCACAGCAAACCGGCGCCCTGAAACAGCAAGGTGATGCCATCAACGAGCTCAGAGGTGCCGTGACCGAGATTGCTGATACATCAGCCGAAACGGCCAACGAGGTGACTGAACTTGAACAAAGCAACCGCCACACTCTAGAAGCTCTGGTCGCCAGCCGCGCCGCCAACAGCGAAGTCACCGCTCTGCTTGCGAAGGTTGAAGCACAGTTGCTGGCATTGGACAAACGCTGCAGTAGTATAAACACTGTGCTGGAAGTGATTGAACAACTTTCTGATCAAACCAATCTGCTGGCGCTCAATGCGGCTATCGAAGCGGCCCGAGCCGGTGAAGCCGGGCGCGGATTTGCCGTAGTGGCCGATGAGGTACGTAACCTTGCAATGCGCTCCGCTGAATCCGCCGGTGAAATACATCAAATTATTGCCGAGCTCAGTCTGCAAAGTCGCCAGACAGTGACCGAGATGGAGCGCAGCCAGCAACTGACCAAAGAAAGTCTGCAACTGGAGCAAAAGTTGGCGCAACGGTTGGACGAAGCCACCAGTGCACTGGGCCGAATTGCCGCCCATAGCCAGCAAATAGCCGTTGCCACCGAGCAGCAAGCCTGTGTGGTAGAACAGTTACACCGCCATTCAGAACAGTTACAACAGGGCGTTGGCTGTTTAACCGATAACAGTGAAGCCGCAAGCCATCACGGAAAGGAACTCACCAGGCAAAGCGAACGTCAAAAAGAGCTCATCGCCCAGTTTTGACAACAAAGCAACGGCGTTATTTTTCCAGGTAGGCGCCATTTGCCAAAGCGTGTAAAAACACCTGTGTTTATCTATGGCATTCCCCTCATGGAAACCGCGCTAAAACATACAACGCGGCTCCCTGAAGGGAATGCCAAAAATTTACCAGTCAAGTGTATCTAAGTACCAAAGTAATATAAGTCAAACCTGGATCAGAGAGCCAATTTCGCCAATTTATCAGCTACAAGTTGGCCGCGCCATCCCAGCAACACCAAGGGAGTGGGTCCCTGTTTACCGTCCCATATCCACTCAAGATATTCATGAATATGGCGCTTGGAGCCAAGCAACTCCATAGGCACACTTTCGGATTCTGCAACCTCGCTCAAGCACTGCTTAATGCTCTTGAAAGCGCTCTTGTACCCTGGTTTGAGCGCCAGCACATCCAAGGGCTCAGGTAGATTACTCATATCCGCCTTGGCCATAACCTTGAGCACGTCTTTGGCGTAGAGACGCTTTTCATGATCCGTCAGCTCTTTCATGGCAAGCACGTCATTGATCCCTCTGGGCTGACGTTTGGCCAAACCGATAAGGGCATGATCTTTCATGACAAAACCCAGCGCCATATCCTTTGCCAACGCCTTACGCAAACGCCAGGCCGCCAGTACCTTGAGCACAGCCAATTGGGGTGTACTCAACTGAAAGGCGTTCTTGACCCTAAGATAGGCCGTGTCTTCATCCGGCGGATCCAGACGCCCTTCGGTCATGCGTTGACTCTCTTCCAATGCCCACTCAATCCTGCCCTGCTGCTGCAGTTTCTGCTGCAACTGGGGATAGAGTTGGTAAAGATAATAGACATCATTGGCGGCGTAGCTGAGCTGCGCCTCTGATAACGGCCTTTTTAGCCAGTCAGTACGGGACTCGCCCTTGTCAAGCTCCACTCCCAGACATTCATGTACCAGCTTGGCATAACCCAGGCCATGACCCAGGCCGGCAATGGCCGCCGCCAATTGGCTGTCAAACAAAGGCTTGGGCTGGCACAAGCCCTGGCGGGCAAACACTTCCAAGTCTTCACTGCAGGAGTGCAACAACTTGGTGATTTTCTCATCGGTCAACAAGGCCCAGAAGCCCGACAGATCCGAGATGGCCAAAGGGTCTATCAGCGCCAGAGTCTTGCCGTCATAGGCCTGAATAAGCCCTAAACAAGCATAATAAGTGCGGGTGCGTACAAATTCGGTATCCAGCACCAGCAGTTCAGCCTCACGGTATTGAGCTACCAACTGTGCCAGGGTGGCGTCATCTTTTACATACAGGTAATCTTGCAACTTCAACTCCCATCCTGCGCGAGTTTCCAGGTCTCGGAAACACAAGAGCCGGCTGGCGCCGGCTCTCTATATTATGCAGATTTGGCCTCATCTCTGAGTTCTCTGCGCAGGATCTTTCCTACATTGGTTTTCGGCAATTCGTCCCTGAATTCTATCAGCTTCGGCACCTTATATCCTGTTAAATGATGGCGGCAGTGTTTGATAAGCTCTTTCTCGGTCAAAGATTTGTCTTTTGCAACCACAAAAATCTTCACCAGTTCACCACTGACCTCATGTGGCACACCCACGGCGGCTACTTCAACCACCTTGGGATGCAAGGCCACCACCTCTTCCACTTCATTGGGGAAAACGTTGAAGCCGGAAACCAGGATCATGTCCTTCTTGCGATCGACAATATAGAAAAAGCCTTTTTCATCCATATAGCCGATATCGCCTGTGGCCAGCCAACCATCCTTGTCGATCACCTTGGCCGTTTCTTCCGGACGTTGCCAGTAGCCAAGCATCACCTGAGGCCCTTTGGCAAAAAGTTCGCCCGTCTCCCCCTGAGGCAACACCTGACCATCATCGCTACGCACTTGAATTTGTGTCGAGGGCGCAGGCAAGCCGATAGAGCCGTTGTAACCGGCCAAATCATAAGGGCAGCAAGCAACCAGAGGTGAAGCTTCGGTCAGGCCATAGCCTTCGAGCAAGCGGGTCTTGGTGATGTTCTGCCATTTGTCGGCCACGGCGCGCTGCACCGCCATACCGCCACCAATCGAGAGTTTGAGGCGGGAGAAGTCCAAAGCAGCAAACTCTTCACTGTTGACCAGGGCGTTAAACAAGGTGTTTACCCCAGTGAGAGCAGTGAAAGGTGTTTTCTTGAGTTCGGCCACAAATCCCGGGATATCCCTGGGATTAGTGATCAGTAAGTTGTTGGCGCCTTTATGCAGGAACAGCAAACAGTTCACAGTTAAGGCGAAAATATGATAAAGCGGCAAGGCGGTTACCACAAACTCCTTGCCGTCGTTGAGCAAAGGGGCATAGGCACCGTTGGCCTGCAATACGTTGGCAACTATGTTGCCATGGCTGAGCATGGCCCCCTTGGAAACACCTGTAGTACCACCGGTATACTGCAAAAAGGCGATATCGTCACTCTTGACCACAGGCTTGACGTATTGCGCCTTTTTACCCGCCCGAAGCGCACGACGCATGGATATGGCGTGTGGCAATGAGTATTTGGGCACCAGGCGCTTAATATACTTCACCACAAAATTAACCAGGGTACCCTTTGGGGTACTCAAAAGATCGCCAAGCCCAGTGATAATCACGTTTTTGACCGGAGTTTGATCGACCACTTGCTCCAGCGTGCTGGCAAAATTGGACACTACCACTATCGCCTTGGCGCCAGAATCGACCAACTGATGCTTGAGTTCTCTCGGGGTATAGAGCGGATTGACATTGACCACAACCATGCCTGCTCGCAACACACCAAACAGAGCGATGGGGTATTGCAGCAGGTTTGGCATCATGATCGCCACCCGATCGCCCTTCTGCAATTTGAGATCATTTTGCAAATAGGCGGCAAAGGCACGACTGCGCTCTTCCAGTTTTCGGTACGTCAGGGTTGCGCCCATATTAACGAAGGCGGGTTGATCGGCGTAGGTATTGACCGCTGATTCCAACATCTCCAGCAAGGAAGCATAGCGGCTGGTATCAATTTCGGCAGGCACGTCGGCAGGCAAACTGTTAATCCAGGGCTGGTCCACAAATCTCTCCTAAAATTCCGTCTTCAGCGGAAACGACTCTCTCTGTCGTTAAAGCCCGCAGCGTCTGCGGGCAAAGCACTGAGTATTTTTATAAAGTTCTTATTAAGGCCTTGGGCCTCGACTCTTGGTAGTTAACTTTCGCGCCGCAAAAATCATACGGGCGTTTAAAATTTTGATCATCATCACATAAAAGCTTTTATTTGCCTAGTCCCCCGGATTGGATTTTCTACCTTGGAGAAATCCGGCCAGAGTTTGCGCTACCTCATCGGCATTCTCCATATGCAGATGGTGATCCCCTTGGAGTTGCACTACTTGCAACTCGCTGTACCAGGCGCGGGCCTGGGGTAAACTCTGCACCAATCCGGGAAATCCTTGCTCACCCGTGATAAGCAAGCTGGGGATGGCTATTCCCTGCATCAGGGATGCTACCTGCTCAAAACAAAGTCGCATCGGCGAGTCGAGCCTTAGCCTTGGGTCGCTGCGCCATCTGGCGCCGTATGCATCAATTTGCATATTGCGCGTCACCAATAATCTGGACCAAGGCTCGGCCAGTCCGGTCAACTGCACTCTGGCTTTGATGGCCGGTTCAATACTGTCATAAACCACTTGGCTACGTTTGCTGCCGAGCATACGCTTATGGGCAGCAAAGCTCTTTCTCAGCCTGGGTTTAGCCTGCTCCACCGCCTCATAAAGAGGTGCAAAGGCTTCAATCAACAGTAACTTATCGACACGCTCAGGAAACGCTGCGGCATAAGCACTGGCGACAATCCCTCCCAGCGAGTGCCCCAACAAAGTGACTGGCGCATCACCGGCCAAGCTGCCCAGCAGCAGCTCAAGATCATACAGATAATCAATCCAGTGCAGCGGATAACGCCCTGGCCTGTGATCCGATAAACCATGTCCCGGCCAGTCGATGGCAAGAATACGATAATCATTCATCAGCTTCTCGGCCAAAGGGGCAAAGCTGTTACTGTTATCCAGCCATCCATGCAATGCCAGTAACAGCGGCTTATCCTCCGCTCCCCAGCATTGTGCCGCCAGCGTGAGGTGCGGCAGCGGGAGCTTCAGTGCTTTTACGGGGGCGGAAGGTTGCCACATAATGCCTCTGTTGTCAGTGTATCAGTTCGCTTTTTTGATAAATTTGAGTGTCATACGGTCACTTTCTCCTATCTTGAGATAAGTGTCCCTGTCCTGCTCACCCAATCGCAATGTCGGCGGTAAGGTCCAAACGCCTTTAGGGTAATCCTTACTGTCCTTGGCATTGGCATTGATCTCACTGCTGGCTTCCAAGGTGAAGCCGACCTTTTCTGCCAGTGCTATCATCTCATCCTGCATCATGTAACCGCTGTCAGGGCCATTACCGGCTTTGCCCCTGTGCTCAACCACTCCAAAGACGCCGCCATCTTTAAGCACATTAAAGGCAGCCTGAAACACGGTTTGCAGTTGCCCCTGACTGGCCCAGTTATGCAGGTTTCTGAACGTCAGTACCGTATCGGCGCTGGCATCTTCTCCCAGTTTTACCTGTGCTGGAGGATCCAAAACCACCTGTTTGATTTTGCCGAGCTCTTTGGGGTGAGCTTGCAGCCATTCAAGATAACGCTTGCCCGCTTTGGCCCGATAACGGCTGCCCTGGGTGTCCTCTTGCGGCTCTGTGTTAAAACCGGCGGCAATATACTGCCCCTTATCCGCCAACATGGGCGCCAGGATTTCTGTGTACCAACCGCCGCCGGGCCAGAGTTCAATCACGGTTTGCTCCGCCGTGATCCCGAAAAAAGCCAGCGTCTGTTCTGGATGACGATATTGGTCGCGCTCGACATTGGCTTCCCGGCGAAAGTCACTGTTAACCGCCTCCAGCAACGCCTGTTCGCCGGCCTGCGCCGCACCGCTGCCAAGCAGCATGCCAGCCAATAGCCACGCCTTGCCAAGCGGCGTTGCCAGCTTACGATTGAATTGCTTGTATTCCATTTCCCTTCTCCTTTGAATCTGGACTTATGCTGCGGCAACAGACCCGCCGACACGACTTTTTGGCACGCACTGGTGCCAAATAAGATTGGAGTTCAAGCTAACAGTGAGCGGCAGACTTGCCAAGGATCAGTTTGATTTTCCATCTATGCGGCGCCAGCAAAGCAGCAGCGCCAATAAGCCGGAAGCGAACCACAGCAATACCCAGACGAACGCAGGCACCCAACTGTGCTCGGCCAACAATACCGCATCCCCCCTGTCGTCCAGCCCCAGCAACACGGCAGGGCTGGCGAGCGCATTGAGCATCACCATCAAGGCCACCAGGCGCAGGCTACCGCTGAGCAGTCGGTTGCCGCTAAATTTCAACGGCAGCAGAAACAATACACTCAGACTAATGAGAATACTCAGGGTAAGTAAGTCCCGCCCCCACAGCAGTATGGTGAGCAGCACCAAGGCGCCGATAAAGGCAAAACTTACACGGATCCCCCGCGGCCAAGTGGCCAGGTGGTAAAGCAGGCAGCCCCAAAAGGCCGCGCCCAAATAACCACTGAAGCCGATAAGGAGCGGCCAACCGCCCTGACTGAAACAGAAACCGGCGCCATTCGGAAAGAGTTGGATATGGCTGACAATCCCGCCGCTCAACAGCGTTGCCAGCGCATGGGACAACTCATGAAAATAGCTTTCCAGCCATTTAAAAGGCACTGAGACATAGGGCAAATGAGTCAACATCAAGGCCAGCAAGAGTTCCAGCAGAAACTGGCCTCTTCCCGGTAATTGCGCAGAATGGCAAGGTTTTACAAACGCGTTATCGGCGGGGCTATCAGGCGTAGACATCTATGCCCACCATGGCTGAGATAGCGTCACGCTGCGCGGCGTGTTGAGTATGGAGATAGAGGGCGATTGCGTCTGAATGACCGGCAGTTTCCCGCTTCAGTTGCCCTCTTTGCTGGTATTTGTCATTAAGGGCTTGGCTGTCAAACTCGAGCAACTGTCTGGATGGGCTGACAAGGATTTCATTTTGAGTCTCAACGGTTTGCTGGGCACGCTCCGGAGGTCTATTGCCGGCTACCGCCTGCGACAGACTTTGAACTGCACCCGGATGTCCCGTCTGCTTGATCATCATGATACTGCTTTGCTCTCCGTTTGCCCCAAGCCCATGAGGCAGTTAACCCGCCTGAAGCCCTATTCCCTTCCCGGCAGTTTTTTCCAGGCAACTGTATCTCGCAAGTACACAGGCGCCAGCTCATCGACCGAGGTGGCCTGTCCTTGTTGCCAGCCAAGGCTTGCCAAAGCAAGCATAGCACTGGCTTGAGGATATTTCACCGCATCAAGCAAGGTCAAGTTCTCGGCATGTTGTAACAGTGCCGGGTAGGCGTCAAACCCTGTGCCACAGCAATACACCTTATCCGCATTGGCAAAGGGCGAGGTCATTGTCTCAGGGGCGCTCACTTGCTCTATGCCCACCAGTTTGGCCAGGCCGGATTCCTGTTCAAACGCCGCCCAATAGATTTCGCCCATGCGGGCATCTATGGCACAAATCACCTGCTGCGCACCATGTTCGGTTATCGCTTGCTGCGCCATGGCGGCCAAGGTAGAGATACCGATTACAGGTACATCCAGCCCCAGCGCCAGCCCTTGAGTCATAGAGGTGCAGATGCGGATACCGGTGAAACTGCCTGGCCCTCGGCCATAGGCGATAAGGCCGATATCCCGCATCTTGAGCCCGGATTGGCTCAGCAAGTTCTCTATCATAGGCAGCAATCTTTGGCTATGTTCACGGGGAGCATCGACAGATTCGGCAATACTGCCACCTTGCCATGCCAGCGCCGCTGAGCAGAGTTCGGTACAGGTATCCAGAGCCAGAATAACAGGAGAATTGGCAAGTGTAGTCGATGTCATGGTTTAAACCTTGATAAGCGAAGGTATAGCCTTCGGCGAGTTAATAGCGGCGGGATCATACCATCAAATACGCCGAAACCAAGCCCGGATCTGCCCTTGTGATCCTTATCATGGACAATGAGAACAGTTCTCAACTAATATAGAGTCCCCTTTTCGGTTAGCGTCTGTTATGTCCAGCCTCTCTCAGTCTTCCAATGAAACCGCAGTTTCGCGGTTGAAACGTGCCTTTGTCGCCGGTATTTGGGCCACGCTCATCAGCATAGCAATCGGGTTTTCCTTTAAAGTCTGGCTCGCAAGCTGGGTTCCCAAGGCGGATCTGGCTATCTACCACACGGTTATCGATATCATCTCGTTGTCACTGATCCTGATGACAGGCTTTCGCTCGTCTATGGTGGTGTCTTACAGCCAGACCCGCAACGACAGGGATATCATCAATATTTTCCGCTATGTGCTGATCCTTGTAGTGCTGCTGACCTGGGGCATCATACTGCCCTATATCAAGCACAAACTCGCCATAGATGTGGAGTACCTGCAACTGGTGGGCATTATAGTCAGCATGGGGCTCAAGGTGTACTTTACCAACCTGGTTGCCATGTATCGTCTCTATGAAATCAGCAACAAGGTAACCTGGATGGAGCCGCTGTCTTTGGTGCTGGCCTTTGCCATCTGTTACTACGGGCTGAGTATGGCGCCGCTGGGGGCACTCTTTTACGCCACGACGCTATCGTCTCTGATTATCGCGGCCTTTATGTATCTGAGAAGGCGGCGTCAAATCGCCACCGCGCCGCTCGCCAAGGTCAATCTGGAGCCGGCGCTGAAAAGTTTTATGAAGCGCAGTGTCACCGCCTCGCTCGAGGCAGGCTCCAGCATTCTGATGATCTATATTACCGTACTGCTGACCATACGTTATTTCAGCGTCGAAGAGCTGGGGGATTTCCAAGTGGTGGTCAGGCCGGTATTTACCTATATGACCTTGCTGTTTGTATTCCCCATCTACCGCTTCGTATTGCCGGAATTGGCGGTATGTGTTCGCGCCCGGGACAATGAACAGATCCGCGCCATCAAACACTGGCTCTACAAGCTGGCGCTGATTGTCAGCATCAGTTTCTTTGTTGTCATGCTGCTGGGCGGCGAGAGCCTGTTCAGAATGCTGTTTCCGCCCCAGTATCACGGCGCCGTCCCGGTACTGTTGCACTATGCCATTTTCTTCATCTTTCTGATGCTCAACGGTTATCAACTGGCCTATATCAAGGCCGAAGGCTACTTCAATGCCAGTTTGCTGATCCGCCTGGCCGGCATCATTACTCTAATAGGCGCTTTCTTCCTGCTCAGGCAATTGACGGCCAATGTGGTGGCGGTGATCCTCGCTCTCGGCTGCGGTTACTTGATGATGTACCTGATAGGTGCTCTGGTGGAGCGCCATATCCGCCGCAGTAAAGCACAGGCTTCAGCGGCCGTTTCCTAAGGAAGGTTTCCGTGTATCAACCAAGGAAAGCGGCCAGTCTGATTTACTCGTGAGTAAATTGTGCTTGATAGTAGCTTCGGGCTATGGCCGTTGTCACCTTAAGCGGCTAAGGTTAACCCCAAGGAACAGCACGCAATAGCAAAGGATTGGAGGCCAGGGAATGCCAGGCGCCTATGCACACCTCACAATGGTCAACAGCCTCAGACAGCCACTTGAACTCGAGGCTGTTCCCCATATGCCCAAGGCCGCTATTCGCGCTTTACTGAAACACTTCAAGTACTGCGAGCTTGGGGCGGTCAGCCCGGATTATCCCTATCTTGCTCTCAATGATCGCCAACAGGCCAAAAGCTGGGCCGACAAGATGCATTACCATCATAGCGGCGAAATGCTCAAAGCCAGCGTGCGTCACCTGGCCTGCAGTGAAGGGGAAGAACGCGACAAGGGCCTGGCCTGGTTGCTGGGCTATTGTGCCCATGTGATCACAGATGTCACTGTCCATCCGGTTATTGAGATGAAGGTAGGCCCCTACGAAGACAACGCCGATGCCCACAGGCATTGTGAAATGCATCAGGATGCATATATTTATCCCAAGCTCAATCTCGGGGCAATAGGTCTGTCCGAACACCTGGACTCCGGCATTGCCGCCTGCTGCGATGCCACAGGCCAGAAGCTGGATCCTGTCATAGAGAAATTGTGGGACAACTGCTTCAGAGATGTTTATATCGAGGAATGGGCCAGTAACCCGCCGGCCATCAATGACTGGCATAAAGGCTTTATCACTGTGGTGGACAAAATTGCCGAGGAAGGCAACAGACTGCTGCCGTTTGCCCGCCACCTGGGCGTCAAGTTCGCCGTCCTCTACCCGGAGCAGGAGCAGATCGAAAAAGCGTATTTAATCCTAGCTACCCCAGAGGGCGAGATGCATTATGACGAGATTTTTCTGCGCGCCAGAGAAAAGGTCAAACACTTTTGGCAACTTATCGCCACTGGTGTGCTTGAGCAAGACAGCGCCTATCTGGAAAGTATCAAAAACTGGAATTTGGACACGGGGCGGAATGCCGCCGGTGAGCTGGCGTTTTGGCAGGAACAGACCTAACAGGAACTAGCACCGACCTACTATTTATAGATAAGGATTCAAGGATGAAATCAATTTTCCATCAAGGCCCAATCGTCTGCCTGCTGCTGGCGCTGCTACCGACACTTGGTGGCTGCGGACTCGGTGACAGGCATGATCAGGAATACCAACAACTGGCACCGGCACTGACCAAGGTAACCAGCGCCGCCGAAGCCACCATACGTTATGAAAATCATCCGGCCAATCTCGACGGCCAAACTTTATTGGCGTTGGCCACAGCCCATGACGCCTCCCTGCTCGAGCCATTCAGTCAATACCAACTGCACCTGTTTCGTATCGAAGATCATGCCCTCTTGTTGCTGTGCAGCGCAGATGGTGAACAGGCATTGATGGAAGACAGTGGCTGCACCGCCAAGCTCGACAAGCAGCAATGGCAACAAGGCACAAGTCCCTGTGAGACCAGTATTGCACCTGCCAACATCTGCCTGGGTGAACTGTGACCCCCGTCATAGTATCGCGTTTCCTGCAAAGGGTATCCTAGGCGCACTTGGGCGCTTGCGCCCCTTTAACCTCAATAGCTTAGTGCTGGTTACCGAGTCTTGAGACAGTATTTGGCAACCACGCATCCGCCATAGCAGTAAAGGAACTCTCATGTCAGACAGTCATTGCCGTCACGGCAGCTTCACCAAACCTCTTCGTCGTCTTCGCCGTCTTCGCAGCTCAGAAGCCATGCGGGATCTGGTTCGCGAGCAGCAAGTTTCCCTGACAGATCTGGTGCACCCACTGTTCATCGAAGAAGGCATTACAGAGCCTGTGGCCATCAGCACCCTTCCCGGGATCAGCAGATTGCCCGAAAGCATGCTCGCAGCAGAGATCCGTGAACTGAAGGCCCTCGGGGTTCGCTATGTGATGCCCTTTGGTATTTCACACCATAAAGATGCCATCGGCAGCGATACCTGGAACGATGACGGCCTGTTGGCTCGGATGATCCGCACCATCAAGCAGGAAGCACCCGAGATGCTGGTGATCCCGGATATCTGTTTCTGCGAGTACACAGATCACGGCCACTGCGGTGTGGTCGAGCACAATGAAGTTTGTAATGACGCGACTGTGGAAAACCTGGTCAAGCAGTCTGTCTGCGCTGCCCGCGCCGGTGCCGACATGCTGGCTCCTTCGGCCATGATGGACGGCCAAATTCGGGCCATACGTGAGGGCCTGGATGCGGCCGGTTTTGAAAATGTCGCCATTTTGGCCCACTCGGCCAAGTTTGCCTCCTCTTTCTATGGCCCATTCCGGGCGGCGGTAGATTGTGAACTCAGCGGCAATCGTAAAGGTTATCAACTGGATAGCGCCAATGGCCGGCAAGCGCTGTTGGAGGCCCTGCTCGATGAAGAGGAAGGCGCCGATATTCTGATGGTTAAGCCAGGTACGCCTTATCTGGATGTGTTGTCACAATTGAGAGAGCGTACCGAGTTACCTTTGGCGGCTTATCATGTGGGCGGTGAATATGCCGGGATCAAGTTCGCTGCTCTGGCCGGCGCTTTGGACGAAAGGGCCGTGGTTACCGAAAGCTTTGTCGGCTTCAAACGCGCCGGTGCCAGCTTGATTGTCAGCTACTACACCAAGCAATTTGCTTCCTGGCTGGCCGCAGATCGCGACTAATCGCTAGTACAGAGAGCAAAAGGCGCCAGAAAGTAGGCGCCTTTTGCTATCAATTTATTTGCCCCCAAAATTGGATAAATACTATCAACAACAGTATCTAACTGTTTTTAATCAATTTATACCTTCAAGAAAAGACAAGGCAGATTGCAAATTTCGGGTTCTGTACATGGGCGGCAAGGAGTTGAGAAATGCCTGACCATAGCTGCGATTGACGATGCGATTATCACAGAGAATTAGCACACCGCGGTCGCTCTCGTCACGAATGAGCCGTCCAACACCCTGCTTGAGTGCTATCACCGCCTGGGGCAAGGCCAACTCCACAAAGGGGTCACCCTGTCGCTTGTTGATCTCTGCGGCTCTGGCGCGATAGAGATTATCGTCCGGAGATACAAAGGGCAGTTTGTCGATTATCACGCAAGAGAGTAACTTGCCGCGCACATCCACACCTTCCCAAAAACTGCCGGTGCCCAGCAGCACGGCATTACCCAGCTGACGAAACTTTTTCAGCAAGGTCTGCTTACCGGCGCTGCCTTGCACCAGGAGTGGATAACGACTGCGACCATGAAGCGCCTGCGCCACCCGTTGGAGCATCCTGTGACTGGTAAACAAAATAAAGGTTCGGCCCTTGGCCGCATTAATCGCCTGCTCACACACCTCAAGCAGGCGCCGAAACTGATAATCCCCTTCAGAGCGCACATCCCCAAGCTCCCTGGGGACACACAAAATTGCCTGGCGCCGATAGTCAAAGGGGCTGTCCAGAATAAGCTCCCTGGCCCCCTTAAGTCCCAATGTCCGGCAAAAATGGCTCAGGCTGCGATTCACCTGTAGCGTTGCCGAGGTAAATAGCCAACGGGTTTGCACCTCAAACAGCGCCTGACACGCCTTGGCAACATCAATAGGCGCCATTCTCAGCGTCGGCAGACGACTGCCCTGCTCTATGCTGTAAGCCGCACTTTGATCTTCACAGTTGAAAAACTGCTGCAGCAGCCCGCAGTAATCGAGCCATTTTTCCAGGCAATCATCCAGTTCATCACTGCGGCCGATATTGGCCAGCATCACCCGCTCCAGCGCCCGAAACTCTTCGAGCAGCTGCCAGCATTGCCTTGCAAGTTCTTTATCGGCCAACAAGGGACGCCAGTCGCTTTGCCCGGAAGCCTGGGTCATCTGCGCCCAATCCGCCAGGCGGGAGCCGCAGCGCCTGGCGAGATCGCTCAGTTGTGAAGTATCCCTGAGTTCCTGTTGATATACCGCTTCCACCCGCTCCAGCACTCGCTGCATGGCCGCGAGCGACAGCTGGCGCCCAAAGTAGGTTACGGCGATATCGGCAAGCAGATGAGCCTCATCGAAAATCACCGCATCGGCATCGGGCAATAACTCGGCAAAGCCGGTATCCTTGAGGATCCTGTCGGCAAAAAACAGATGATGGTTAACCACGATAATCCTGGCTTCCAGGCTTTTCTGTCTGGCCTTGCGGGTAAAGCAGCTGTCATAGAAGGCGCAGCGCTTGCCGGTGCAGCGCTCTTTCGAAGAAGCCACCAGCGCCAGTGCCGGCGACTGCTCGGAAACCGTGGCCAGCGTGCCAAGATCGCCATCTGTGCTGGCCGCGGCCCATTGATTTATCCTGAGCAGATCATCAAGCACTTCCGGGCTGCGGCTCTGGGCACCATCCAACTGCTGCTCCAGCAATAACTGACACAGATAATTGTTGCGCCCTTTGAGCAGCGCCACCCGAACTTGCAGATCCAGCATCTGCAGCAAGGCCGGCAGATCTTTATAAAACAGCTGTTCTTGCAGGTTCTTTGAGCCGGTGGAGACAATCACCTGCTTACCGGAGAGCAGCGCCGGGATCAGATAACCGAAGGTTTTGCCAACCCCGGTGCCGGCTTCGAGCACCAAAGGCACTGCAGCACCGCTTGGGCCATGGAGTAACTGGGCCACTTCGCGGGCCATCTCCAGTTGCGGTTCTCTGGGCTTGAAGCCCCTGATATTGGAGGCCAAAGGGCCGCCCGGGGCGAAGGCCAGTGCCGTTTCGCTGACGAGTCGATTACGCATTGTGCTCCATTTTGCCCTGGGGTATGGCGTGCATTATCACTATTTGAGTGACGGATACAAGGGACAAACCTTATCGCCAAGCCGCTCTAGCCAACAGAATTGGCATTGATATAGTTAACATAACCACTTAAACCAAACTCTTCAGGCTAAGGATTCGCAAACTTATGCTCAAGCGGGACCGTAAGCCGACGCAGAGCACACATGGGACTTGTTCGCCCCTTCCCTTGATGAATCCTTTTCAAGCAGCAGATATTTTTTGATTTTGGGTGTTGCAAATTCCTGCCAAAGGGATTAGCTTAAAAACACACCAGCCGAATCGGCTCAGAATTGAATGTTTATGCGCTGCCAAATTACAGCGTGAAATCACAGGATTTATTACATGACACAGCTTCGCAACGCTATCCATCATCACCACCACGAGCGGTAGCCTTCGGAGCTGACTGCCGAAGGTTCATTCCTTCTGGCGGTTGATTCATAAGATCTGAAAACCCCTGGAAGGAATTCCGGGGGTTTTTCGTTTCCGGATTTGAGTTTTTTAACCAAGATTGAATTGACCAACAGGAATGACCACTATGACTTCAAATCGACTGCGCATCGCCATCCAGAAATCGGGCCGGCTTTCGAAAGAATCACAACAACTGCTGAAAAACTGCGGCGTAAAATTCACCGTCAACGAACAGCGTCTGATAGCCCACGCCGACAATATGCCACTGGATCTGCTGCGGGTGCGTGATGACGACATTCCCGGCCTGGTCATGGATGGCGTGGTCGATTTGGGGATCATTGGCGAGAATGTGCTGGAAGAGGAGCAGATAGAACGGCAGACACTGGGCAAACCTTCGGCCTGTAACAAACTCAGACAACTGGACTTCGGCGCCTGCCGTTTATCGCTGGCGGTACCCAGTGAGTTCCCTTATCAGGACGCCGCCTCACTGGAAGGCTTGCGAATTGCCACCTCCTACCCCAACCTGCTTCGCCGTTTTATGCAAAATAAAGGCATAAGTTATCGCGACTGTATGCTCAAGGGCTCAGTAGAAGTCGCTCCCCGCGCCGGACTCGCCGACGGGATCTGCGATCTGGTTTCCACCGGCGCTACTCTGGAAGCCAATGGCTTGTACGAGACCGAAGTGATCTTTCGCTCTATGGCCTGTGTCATCCAATCACAGCAAACCCAAACCCCGGCCAAACAGGCCTTGATCGACAAGCTGATGAGCCGGGTCAACGGCGTCATCCGCGCCCGTGAAAGCAAATATATCCTGCTGCACGCTCCCACTGAAACCCTGGAGCAGATTGTTGCTCTGCTGCCCGGCGCGGAGAACCCCACAGTGTTGCCGCTCAACGATGACAGCAACCGGGTCGCCATCCACGCGGTCAGCACCGAAGATCTGTTCTGGGACACAATGGAAGAGCTGACCAAGCTCGGTGCCAGCTCGATTCTGGTAATGCCAATTGAAAAGATGATGGGGTGAAGCATGCAGTATCTGGTATGGGACAAACTGAGCGAAAGCGAGCAGGCCGCCGCGCTCCAGCGCTCCTCCCTGGTGAGCAGCAAAGCGCTTGAGCAGAGCGTCAGCGAGATCATTGAGGCCGTCGCCGCCAAGGGTGACCAAGCCCTCAGGGAGTACAGCGAGCGTTTTGATGATATCCCCCTTGAGAATATCGCCCTCAGTCAGGCGCAGATAAAGGCCGCTGCCCAGGACGTTAGCCCTGAGCTCAAAGACGCCATCAAGACCGCCATGGCCAACATAGATGTGTTCCACAGCGCGCAGCAACCTCAGGCTTTGGATATCAATACCCAGGCCGGAGTGCGCTGTGAACTCAGAAGTGAGGCCATAGACAGCGTCGGCCTCTATATACCGGGTGGCAGCGCGCCGCTGATCTCCACTGTGTTGATGCTGGCGCTGCCGGCCCGAATCGCAGGTTGTCGCCGCCGAGTCTTGATAAGCCCGGCTCCGATAGACAGCGCCATCATCTACGCCGCCAGCGAATGCGGCATCGAAGAGATTTACCAATCCGGTGGCGCCCAGGCCATTGCCGCGCTGGCATTGGGCACGGAAACCATAGCGCCGGTGGACAAGATATTTGGCCCCGGCAACCGTTATGTCACCGAAGCCAAGCGCCAGTTGTCCCAGGATCCCAGGGCGCGAGTCAGTATCGACATGCCGGCGGGGCCATCCGAAGTGCTGGTCATCGCCGATGAGACTGCGAGTCCAGCCTTTGTGGCGGCCGATCTCCTGTCACAGGCCGAGCACGGTCCCGACTCTCAGGTGATACTGCTCTCTAGCTGTGAATCGCTGGCAAAAGCCGTCATCCAAGAGCTGGACAAACAGCTTACGGCCCTGCCCCGCGCCGACATTGCCCGCCAAGCATTGGCCGAAAGCCGTATTTTACTGCTGGATTCACTGGATAAGGCTGCAGCCGTTTCCAATCGCTATGGCCCCGAGCACCTTATCATCCAGACCCGTAGCCCAAGAGCGCTGCTGGCACAAATCCGCGCCGCCGGCTCTGTGTTTCTCGGCCCCTACACCCCGGAATCTGTGGGTGATTACGCCAGTGGCACCAACCATGTGCTGCCCACTTACGGCTACAGCCGCTCGGTATCCAGCCTGTCACTGGCGGATTTCTGCCGCCGCTTTACCGTGCAGGAGCTGAGCGCCGAAGGTCTGTGCGCCTTGGGCCCCTCGGTAATGACCCTGGCCCAGGCAGAGCAGCTTGATGCTCACAGCAATGCCGTTGCCCTGCGTCTGGCCTCTCTTGGGGTATCCGGGGCAGAAGGTTCAACAGAGAGTGTTTCATCCCCAAGTGCTTTGTCCGAGAGTACTTCACCATTGCGCGCGCCGTCCGCGAGTG
The DNA here is from genome assembly GCF_007636515.1 of Shewanella sp. MSW. Taxonomy (NCBI): domain Bacteria; kingdom Pseudomonadati; phylum Pseudomonadota; class Gammaproteobacteria; order Alteromonadales; family Shewanellaceae; genus Shewanella; species Shewanella sp. MSW. The sequence goes on along the minus strand of NZ_LVDR01000005.1, from coordinate 300,839 downwards.
TAGAGGAATAACAACCATGCCTGCAGCCATCAATAGCCCCACAGCGGCTCTCAAGAAGGTTACAGCTGCCGTTACCCGGCAAAGCCGCGAGCTGGCCGCCGCTCTGGCTCGCCCCGAGCTTTTGGCACTCGAACCCTATCAAAGCGCCAGGCGCCTTGGCGGCCAAGGGGAAGTCTGGATCAACGCCAACGAATCCCCCTTCAACCACACCGATATCGACCGGGTCAACCGCTATCCAGAGTGCCAGCCGCCAGAGGTGATAGCCGCCTATGCCGCCTATGCCGGAGTCTCGGATTTGCAGCTCATCTGCAGCCGCGGCGCCGATGAAGCGATAGAGTTGCTGATCCGCACCTTTTGCACCCCGGGGGCAGACAGTATCGCTCTGTTTGGCCCCACCTACGGCATGTACGCCATCAGCGCCGCGACCTTCAATGTCGAGGTCAAGGCGCTGTCGTTGGATGATAACTTTCAGTTGCCCAAAGCGTTAACCCAGGCCCAAGGCGCCAAACTGCTGTTTATCTGCAACCCCAACAACCCCACTGGCACCTGGGTAAGCCGGGATGAAATCCTGCGGGTGCTCGAGGCCATGCCAGACACGCTGGTGGTAGTGGATGAAGCCTATATTGAATTCAGCCCCGAGCTGAGCGCCGCCTCTTTGCTCGAGGAGTATCCCAACCTGGTCGTACTGCGCACCCTCTCCAAGGCGTTTGCCCTGGCCGGAGCCCGCTGCGGCTTTATGCTGGCCAATGAAGGCATTATCGAGATGGTAAAACAGGTGCTGGCCCCCTACCCGGTACCTGTCCCTGTAGCACGCTTGGCGGCTTTGGCGTTAAGCCCTGAGGGCATAGCCAGAATGCAGGCCGATGTGGCGCAGCTCAAGAACCAGGGACAAAGAGTGGCTGCGGCGCTGGAAAGACTCGGAGCCCGGGTACTGCCAAGTGGCGGCAACTATCTGCTGGCGTATTTCGCCGATGCCCCCAAGGTGCGTGAGCAGTTGCAGCGCTTTGGCATAGTCGCCCGCAGCTACCGGGATCCGCGTCTTGTTGACGCCATACGTTTCAGTTTCAGCGATGACTCAGATACCGAGCGGCTGCTCGCCGCCCTGAGCCAGGTGCAATAACGATAATAATCAGCCCGGCAGCGGCCGGCACAAGGAAACATCAATGAGCCAGAAAATACTCTTTATCGATCGCGACGGCACCCTTATTGAAGAGCCGCAAACCGACAAACAGGTGGACAGATTGGATAAGCTGGTGTTTGAACCCGGCGTTATTCCGGCGCTGCTCAAACTGCAAAGCGCCGGTTACCGCTTGGTGATGGTCTCCAATCAGGATGGCCTGGGCACCCCCTCCTTCCCGAAAGAAGACTTCGATGCGCCCCACAATCTGATGATGCAGATTTTTTCAAGCCAGGGGGTCAACTTCAGCGAGGTGTTGATTTGCCCTCACTTCAACGATGAAAACTGCAGTTGCCGCAAACCCAAACTCGGGTTGGTAAAAGCGTTTCTGACCCAGGGCCTGGTGGATTTCACCCGCTCGGCAGTTATTGGTGATCGGCAAACCGATATTGCCCTGGCCGAGGCCATGGGCTTGACCGGCTATCGCTATGACAGGGAAAAGCTCAACTGGGACGATATCTGTGATGCCCTCTTGAGCCGGGGTCGCCAGGCAACTGTGGTGCGCACCACCAAAGAGACCGATATTCGGGTTGAGGTAGATCTCGACCGCGCCGGCAACAGCGACATCAATACCGGCATAGGCTTTTTCGATCACATGCTGGATCAGATTGCCACCCACGGCAATTTCAAACTGGCAGTCAAGGTTGACGGCGATCTGGAGATAGATGATCACCACAGCGTGGAAGATACCGCGCTGGCGCTGGGCGATGCTTTGCGTCAGGCGCTGGGCGATAAACGCGGTATTGCCCGTTTCGGCTTTTCCCTACCCATGGATGAAGCCCGTGGCGACTGCCTGCTGGATCTCTCCGGCCGCCCCTTCCTCAAGTTCAACGCCGAATTTGAGCGGGAAAAGGTCGGGGAGCTGGCCACAGAGATGGTAGCGCACTTCTTTCGCTCCTTTGCCGACGGCCTGCGCTGCACCCTGCACCTTGGCTGCGAGGGCGACAATGACCACCACAAGGTAGAAGCGCTGTTCAAGGTGCTGGGGCGCACTCTGCGCCAGGCCATCAAGGTTGAAGGTGATGCCTTGCCTTCCAGTAAGGGAGTGTTGTAATGACCCAAGCCGTTGCCAAGACAGTGATAATAGATACCGGCTGCGCCAACTTGAGCTCGGTGAAATATGCCTTCGAGCGTCTCGGCGCCGACGTTTGTATCAGTGATGATGCCGAGGTTATCCGCAGCGCCGAAAGAGTGGTGCTTCCCGGAGTGGGCACAGCCAGAGCCGCCATGGCGGCGCTCACTGAAAAACAGCTAATTCCTGTTATCAAGGCGCTGAAACAGCCGGTGCTGGGAGTGTGTCTCGGTATGCAGCTCATGTGTGACAGCTCGCAGGAAAGTGGCGAGGATGCCGATGAATGTCAGTGTCTTGGGCTGATCCCGGGCACTATACGTTCACTCGACTGTAAGGGGTTGCCCAGTCCGCATATGGGCTGGGATCAACTGAGCCCCGTACTTGATGCAAACGGCCAAGCGCACCCGCTGTTTACCGGTATCGATGAAGGCAGCTACTGCTATTTTGTTCATTCCTTTTGCGCCGCGCCTTCGGCGGCCACCATAGCCGAATGCTGTTACGGCGAGCGTTTCAGCGCCGCCATTGCCAAAGACAACTTTATGGGAGTGCAGTTTCACCCGGAAAAGAGCGCCGCTATCGGCAGCCTTATCCTGGCTAACTTTCTCACTTTGACCCAGGATGATTTTAACGGAGCCGCAGCATGATTATACCGGCAATCGATCTCATAGAAGGTCAGGTAGTGCGCCTGTTTCAGGGCGATTACCAACAGGAAACCCGCTTCAATCTGCAACCTGAGGCTCAACTGCTCGCTTATCAGGCCCAGGGCGCTTCACTCTTGCATCTGGTGGACTTGACCGGCGCCAAAGACCCTGAGCGCTGCCAGAGCAGCCTGATAGCTTCGCTCGCAGCCGCCCTGGATACACCACTGCAAGTGGGCGGCGGCGTACGCAGTCAGCGTCAGCTCGATGAACTATTCAAGGCCGGGGTTTCCCGGGTAGTGATAGGTTCATTGGCGGTGCGTGAGCCCAAACTGGTTGGCGCCTGGCTCGAGCAATACGGCCCGGAGGCCATCTGTCTAGCGCTGGATGTCAATATCAATGCCACGGGCGAGAAAATAGTGGCGGTTCACGGCTGGCAGAGTGGCGGTGGTAAAACCCTGGAATCTCTGGTGGCCCAGTTTGCCCCTTTGGGCCTTAAACATGCCCTGGTCACCGACATCAGCCGTGATGGCACCATGACGGGGGCCAATACGGCCCTGTACCGCGAGTTGGCGCAGACCTTTCCCGATATCGCCTGGCAGGCTTCCGGCGGTATCGCCAGCCTGGATGATGTCGCCGCAGTCAGGGATTCCGGCGCCAGCGGCCTGATTATCGGCAAGGCCTTGCTAACCGGCGAATTCAGCGTAGAGGAGGCGATCGCATGCTGGCAAAACGTATAGTCCCTTGTCTCGATGTACGGGACGGTAAGGTGGTCAAAGGCGTGCAGTTTCGTAACCATGAAACCATAGGCGATATCGTGCCGCTGGCGGCCAGATATGCTGCCGAAGGCGCCGATGAACTGGTGTTCTATGATATCACCGCCAGCGCCCACTCGCGGGTGGTGGATAAGTCCTGGGTCAGCCGGGTGGCGCAGCAGATAGACATCCCCTTCTGCGTGGCCGGCGGCATCAAGACCCTGGCCCAGGCACGCGAGCTGCTGGCATTCGGTGCCGACAAGATCTCCATCAATTCACCGGCACTGTCGGATCCCAGCCTTATTCGCAGGCTGCAGGATGAATTCGGCCGCCAGTGCATAGTGGTGGGTATCGACTCTTTCTTCGATGCCAATGGCAACAGCTATAAGGTGAAACAGTTTACCGGCGATGAAGCGGCGACCCGCGACACCCAATGGCACACCTTGGATTGGGTCGAAGAGGTGCAGCGCCAGGGCTGCGGCGAAATCGTCCTCAATGTGATGAACCAGGATGGGGTGCGCCAGGGTTATGATATCGAGCAGCTCGCCAAAGTGAGAGCCGTCTGCGATGTGCCGCTTATCGCCTCCGGCGGTGCCGGCACCATGGCGCACTTTCTCGAGGTCTTCGCCAAGGCCAAGGTCGATGCCGCACTGGCCGCCAGCGTATTTCACAAGGGGATCATAGAGATCCAGGCGCTGAAAGCCTTTCTCAAGCAAAGCGGCGTCGCCATTCGCAGCTAAGGAAGGCTTCTTGCAAAGGACTAGGGCCATTGGCTGCGAACCACACCTTGCATCCAGGCCCGTAAGCCGGCGCAGAGCACACATGGGACTTGTTCGCACCTTCCTTAATGCCCCACAACCCAATACAGGTATTTGATATGACAACCGAGACAAACAATGCCGACTGGCTCAAACAGTTGGACTGGGATAAACAACAGGGATTACTGCCGGCCGTAGTGCAGGACTTTCACAGCGGCAAGGTGTTGATGCTGGGTTATATGAACCGCGAAGCCCTGGATGTCACCCTGAGCAAAGGCCTGGTGACCTTTTACAGCCGCAGCAAACAGCGGCTGTGGACCAAAGGCGAAAGCTCGGGCAATCTGCTGCAATTGGTCAGCATAGGAGTGGACTGTGACAACGACAGCCTGCTGCTGCAGGCCAACCCCTTAGGCCCCACCTGCCACAAGGGGACTGACAGCTGCTGGGATAATCCGGCCTGCGGCGAAGTGCACCCCTTTATCAATCGCCTGCAAAGCCTTATCGCCTCCCGTAAGGAAGAAGACCCCAACGAGAGCTATACCGCTTCGCTGTTTCAGCGCGGTACCAAGCGCATTGCCCAGAAGGTGGGCGAAGAGGGTTTGGAAACCGCGCTGGCGGCGGCCACTCATGATCGCGAAGAGTTGGTGAATGAAGCCTCGGATCTCCTCTATCACCTCTTGGTACTGCTGGAGGATCAGCAGCTGTCCCTCGATGATATCCATGCCAACCTGGCCAAACGCCACGCCCAGGCCAAAGCGGCACAGGAGTAGAACAAAGCCAACATAAGGAAGTGGTAAAGCAGCAACCAATAAAGGCAAAAGCGAAGGGAATGAATGCAACTAACAGGTGTTCATCCCCTTCTGCTGTCAGCTTTTATCGCAATCTTACAGTGCTCATTTTACTCAAGCCAAGACTAAGATTGCAGCCCCTTTGAACGCCCTTAAGCCCTCTCTAATCCATGCGGAAAGCTTAATCGCAGTCGCCTCCCCGGATACAAGCCGCCGGGGCACTTGGCACGGCTTTCGGATTATCTCTCTTGGCGTCAATCCCAGAGAGCTGTTTGGCAAAACTTGAGTCAAACCAACCCAGCATTGCCTCTGTCTGGCCGTAGAAGCGGTTCAAAGGTACAGGGTGCCACTCACCGATTTCGCTTTCCAGAACCAGTGACGGAAAGCCTGCCAATCCGAGCTTTGCCATCATGGCCCGGCTCTGAGTGATATGGCTCGCCAGCGGCGAAATCTGCCCGGCTGAGTTTGCTTTCATAACCGCCGTCAGATCGCTAGCCAATTTCTCGTGCCCCAGTGCCTGGAGACTTCTCAGCGCCATCAGCAGTTGCAGTAACACTTCAGGCTCGGCAAGCCTTAAACCTTGAACATAATGGCCACCCTGCAATATCTCCAGCAGCGCCAATCCCTGCCCTGCCACCTTTTCGGCGAGCAGGATAGCGGCAATGGCCGGTCCCGAGTCCAACACAGCGTCAGGGCATTGCAGCAAACCCTGAGTGTAACCGTCACCAAAGGGCTGCCCGGTCAGCTTGGCAATTTTGCTGTCGTGGCTGAGGATATGTTGCCTGAGCCCGGGCGTTATTCTTGTTGCCGCCATCAGGCCGCCGGCGTGCAAAACTATCGGGAGTCTGGCACTCAGGGCATGAATGAGGGGCGCCGCACCATGGCACCAGCCGCACAAGGGGTCAAAAAAGTAGTGCAGCCTCACCATTTCATCTCACCCTTACTGACCTTGGCAGCTATCTCCAATGCCATAGCAAGCCCGGCATTCGGGTACAGACGCTGCATGGTGTCAATAAGCTCAGCGCTGGTTTGGGTGACGGCTTCGGCTTGTTCGAAATCCTGCAGGTACTTGAGTGTCGCGGCAATATTGTCCTGCTCGAGAAAAGATTCAGACAACATGTGCCCGGGGATCACCTTGGCAGGGTTAAGCGCCGCCATTTCCGCCAGCTGTGCCTTCCAGGCCGCTCGCTCACTCTGGCTCTGACTATCAGCCATCCACAGGTGCAAGCCTCCGGAGACGGCCACATTGCCGAGAATGGTTTTGCTGGAAGGTACCCAGAGGTATGGCCTGTCAGCCAGCATTCCCTGGTCACCTTTTATCTCAATCGCCTTGCCTTCAAGCATTAATTGACTGCCTTTAAATATCTCTGGCAGCTGCGCCTTGAGGGGGGCATTGCTACCCATTCTGGGGATCCAAAAGCTCAGCTTGTCTTCCAGCTTGGCCGAAATTTGTGCATGCACTGCCGGGGTCGTCAGATATTTTGCTTTAGGGAAAAACTGCTTGAGTGTGGCAACCCCGAAGTAATAGTCAGGATCCGCCTGGCTGACGAATACAGTGGTCAACTGCTTGCCACTGTCCAGAACCTCGGCGGCCAGTCGCAGGGCATCGGCGCGGGTGAAGCCTGTGTCGACCAAAATAGCTTCCTTGTCACCGCTTATCAGGGTGGCGTTGACATGAAAGCTGTTACCGTCGGCGTTATAGACTTTGAAGTCGAGGGCGTCCGATTCGGCGTGTAAAGAAAATGGCAACACTAAACTGGCAGCCAATACGAGTGATTTAAGCATGGTTTTACTCCGGTGAATTTCAACGTTGGCCAGTTTATGATTTCAATTAATGCAGATATACGGCTAAAGTTGCGCAATATTGTTGCATAATCCGGACAAGTAATCGCAGATGGACAGATTAACCGCCGCCGAAGTTTTTGTGGATCTGGCCGCCAGTGGCAGCTTTACCGCTACCGCCGAGCGGCTTGAGATGTCGCGCGCCATGGTAACCCGCCATATCAAGGCGCTTGAGGATTGGTTGGGCGCCAGATTACTCAATCGCACCACCCGCAGTGTAACCCTTACAGATGCCGGGAATCAGTGCCTGACATATTGTCGCCAGTTACTCTCGACCCGTGAGGCATTGGAAATCAGCCTAAGCGAGAGACGCAGACAATTGACCGGCAAACTGAGAATAAGCAGTAGCATGTCGTTCGCACACGCACGGCTGGCAGCGAGCCTCGCGCAATTCATCAGGCTTAATCCCGGAGTGGAAATCGAGTTGGATGTGAGCGATCGCACTGTGGAGCTGGTGGCGGAAAGGGTCGATCTGGTGATCCGTATAGCGTCAAGCCCGGATCCCCTGTTGATTGGCAAGCCGCTTATCAAGGTGAATTCGCAGCTGGTGGCTTCTCCTGAATACCTCAAACAGTATCCAGCACCGCAGCATCCCAGAGATCTTCGCCGCCACCAGTGCCTTGGATACCGCCATTTCAATCGTAATCTTTGGCATCTTTCCAAGGGAGAACAGAACGAATCTGTGGCGGTCAACTGCCAACTGGTGGCCAATGAAGCGACAGTATTACTCAGGGCGGCTCAGGCAGGCAGCGGTATCGCCCAACTGCCCGATTATCTGCTGGATGAGGCACTCAAAAATGGCAGCTTACAACGCTTGCTGCCGGATTGGACACCGAGAGTCATGACGGCCTACGCTCTCTATAGCTCCAGAGAGCATATGCCGGTGGCGCTGAGGGCCTTGATTAACCACTTGAGTCAGGCATTCTCAGGTTGAAGACAAATGATAACCACCTACTGAAGTAGGTGGTTTAGGGGCTGAAAACCAAAAACGGGGCCATAAGCCCCGTTGATACTCGCTGACAAAGTTGTCATGCAGCAACTATCTGTTGCTGTGCCCTTAGCGGATGCAGACGATCGTGCATCACCTTGATGGTTTCAAAGCGGGTCAGGGTTTTGACATCGCTGAGTCGACATTCGTTGGCCAACATCATCACCAAAGAAGCCTGCAACCCGGTCTCAACCACCATCACCAGCACGCGTTCTCCACGACATTTGAGGTCAAATACCTTTCCCGGCTCACTGTAAACACAGACAGCACTGGTGTCAAAAAACCATGACTTGGGCATCTGCGGTTTTTGCATAAAGTGAGCGGCGGTGGCGTTCAACGCCAACTGAACCACTTGTGCATCCGTCAATGATAGTGACTTGGTTAGACGATCAAGCAGGTCAATATAGAACTTGGCGTGCTCGACGCTAAATTCTGCTTCTTTCATTGCATCCGGTATCAAAGTTTTGGCTTTATAAGGAGTCAGAAATTCCATTTCCGAACCTAACGATACGCTAAGGACACCGTACGAATCGTTATATCTCCATTGCCAATCTCTGTTTGGCATTAATAACATAACGCAATCCAATAAGACCTGTGATTTATTACCAACCGAATAATAGATGATATTTTACCCAATATCAAAAAAAGTTTTAAATATTAGACTGAGATAACAATATCTTAGGCAGATCTTTCAGATCAAAAAACGATCGATTCAAATAAAAAAGGATCGCCAAGGCGATCCCTTTGAGTGTTTTTTAACTTATTTAGATCTATAAGCGTCGACAATATCTTTAATTAATTTTGGCCCTTGATAGATAAAACCGGAATAGATCTGCACCATGCTTGCTCCTGCATCCAATTTATCCAGAGCATCCTCGGCGCTATTAATACCACCTACCCCCAGGATCGGGATCTCGCCTTTCAAGCATTGCGCGAGATACTTGATCACCTTGGTCGACAACTGGTTCAGCGGCTTACCGCTAAGGCCACCTGTTTCATTGGAGTTAGCCAAGCCACTGACCCCATCACGGGTCAAAGTGGTATTAGTGGCTATGGCGCCATCAAACTTATGTTTCAATAATGACTCGGCTATCTTTTCGATCTCTTCTTCAGTCAGATCCGGCGCTATTTTTAATGCAATAGGGACATACTTGCCATGCTTTTCTGCCAGTTCTGTTTGTTTGTTTTTTAAGCTAGATAACAAGTCGTCCAGTAATTCGCCATATTGCATGGTACGCAGGCCGGGAGTATTGGGTGAGGAAATATTAACCGCGATGTAATCAGCATAGGCATAAACCTTATCCATACAGATCAGATAATCATCTTTCCCTTGCTCTACCGGTGTATCTTTATTTTTACCTATATTGACACCGACCATGGCATTGGATTTTTTAGCCTTGAGATTGGCCACCAGATTATCCACGCCGAGATTATTAAAGCCCATACGATTAATAATCGCCTTGGCCGGTTTAATCCGGAAAAGCCGAGGTTTATCGTTACCGGGTTGCGGCCTTGGAGTCACGGTTCCCACTTCAACATGACCGAATCCCATGGCATGAAAGGCATCGATACATTCACCGTCTTTATCCATACCGGCGGCCAAACCGACGGGATTAGGGAATGTCAGCCCCATGAATTCGACCGGGGCCGGGGCAAGATGCTGCGCATAAAAGCAGTTCAGCGGTGAGTTACCCGTGGTTCTGAGACTACTGATGGCAAAGTTGTGGGCGCGCTCAGGATCCATCTGAAACATGACTTTTTGTGCGAGTTTGTAAAACATGGTTTCTCCTAGACCTAAAAAAAGCCCCGGCGTTTGCCAGGGCTCTTATTGTTATAATAGCTTACTTCTGCCCTTCGCAGTGCAGGATCAGCAGATTCAGTTCACGTAGCGCTACTGAGAACTTCGCAAATTCATGGGTTTGCGAGGTCTTGAAGTCAGCCAGCATGTGGAACCAGCGCTCCAGCAAGCCCTGATTGAGTTCGACCCATTGTTCGATAATAGCATCGGACTCACAGCTGTCGGTACAGCTGCGCAGTACCGCTGATGTCAGCGCTCTTTGCTGCCAATCCAGCTCCTCACGGAAGGCTGCTCTGGCCAGTGCCTGCCAGTGGTTGGCCACCGGCTGACCACCGATCTGCTCCAGGAACCAATGCAGATCGATTCTTGCGCCCAACTTGAAGTAAGTTTCTGCCACCAGTGAAACCGGCTTGGACTCCAGCTGAGCTATCTGAGCAATATCCAGCGCCGAGAACAGCGTACTCATGTTGGCAACCAGATTGGCGACCTCATGAGGCACGGCTTCTTTTTCCAGTGCGGCGATATCCTCTTCAATACCCGCCAACTCGTCAGCTACCAGGTAAGAGCGGATATTGGCTTTCAGCTCGTCGAACACCGGCTTATAGAAGGCAACAACCTGCTCTATGCTCATGGCGCGGCTACGGTTACGCAGGAACCAGCGACAGGCACGGCGCATGTTACGGCGCAACTGGTGCAGCATCTCGCCCTGAACAACCGCGGGTACTATGCCGTTCAAATCAGTAATGGCTTTGGTTAAATCTGCCAAACCAAACACTTCGCGGGCCATAGTGTAACAAATGGCGGCATCAGCAACTGAGGCGCCTGTCTCATCCTGCATACGCTGGACGAAATTGAGCCCCATATCGTTAACCAGTTCGTTCGCCAACGAAGTAGCAATGATCTCACCGCGCAGCGGATGTTGAGTCATCTTGTCGGCATACTTCTGCTGCAACTTACCAGGGAAATAAGCAACCAGCAGTTGGCTCAACCAGGCGTCATCTGTGATAACAGGTGTCAGCAGTTGTTCCTTGAGCACCATTTTGGCGTAGGCCACCAATACCGACAGCTCAGGACGGGTCAAACCTCGGCCGTTGGCCAAACGCTCGGACAGCTCCTCTTCTGTAGGCAGGAATTCCAGAGCGCGATCCAACTTACCCTCTTTTTCCAGGTAGTTGATAAAGCGGATCTGCTCTTTGAGCTGTTCGGCGCCGCGCACCTGAGTCACAGAGATGGTGCGAGTCTGATCTTTACAGTCCTGCAGTACTATCTGCGCGACTTCGTCAGTCATCTCTTCCAGCAGGCGGTTACGCTGCTTGAGGGTCATCTCACCTTCGGCCACCAGAGCGTTGAGCAGAATTTTGATGTTAACTTCGTTATCCGAACAGTCCACACCACCCACGTTATCGACAAAGTCGGTGTTGATACGGCCACCATTGGCAGCGTATTCGATACGGCCAAGCTGAGTACAACCCAGGTTACCGCCTTCACCTATGATCTTGGCCTTAAGCTCGCCACCGTTGACCCGCAAACCGTCGTTGGCGCGGTCGCCGACTTCGGCATGGGTTTCACTGCTCGCTTTGACATAAGTACCGATACCGCCGTTCCAGATCAGGTCAACCGGCATTTTCAGCAGGCATTTGATCAGCTCAGTCGGCGTCATAGCATCCTTGTCGGTCGCCAGCATCTTCTTGATTTCAGGCGTCAAACTGATGGATTTTGCGCTACGGGCAAACACACCACCGCCTTTGGAGATAAGCTCCTTGTTATAGTCTTCCCAGCTGGAGCGAGGAAGATTAAACAGACGCTTACGCTCGACAAAGCTGGTCGCTGAGTCAGGCGTTGGGTCGATAAAGATATGCATGTGGTTGAAAGCAGCCACCAGCTGGGTATGCTCAGACAAGAGCATGCCGTTACCGAATACGTCACCGGCCATGTCGCCTATCCCCACACAGGTGAAATCTGTGGTTTGGCAATCGATACCCACTTCGCGGAAGTGACGTTTTACTGACTCCCAAGCGCCGCGGGCGGTGATGCCCATCTTCTTGTGGTCATAACCGTTGGAACCACCGGAAGCGAAAGCATCACCCAGCCAGAAGCCATATTCGGTGGCAATGGCGTTGGCGGTATCAGAGAAGGTCGCAGTGCCCTTATCAGCGGCGACCACCAGGTAAGGGTCGTCTTCATCGTGACGCACAACATCCGCAGGGGGAACCAGGTCGCCGTTGACGATATTGTCTGTGATATCCAGCAAACCACGGATAAAGATCCGGTAGCATTCCTGACCTTCGGTGAAGAAAGCTTCACGTCCGCCTTCGGTCGGCAGCTGTTTACAAACAAAGCCACCCTTGGCACCTACGGGCACAATCACAGTGTTCTTAACCTGCTGTGCCTTCACCAGACCCAGTACTTCGGTACGGAAATCTTCGCGGCGATCAGACCAGCGCAATCCACCACGGGCCACTTTACCACCGCGCAGATGCACACCTTCAACCCTTGGGCTGTAGACGAAGATTTCAAACTTCGGCAGTGGCTTGGGCATTTCAGGGATCTGGTTGGGGGCAAACTTGAAGGAGATATAATCCTTCGGCTGGCCGGCGGCATCTTGCTGATAGAAGTTGGTTCTCAGCGTGGCGTTGATAAGATCCAGATAGCGGCGAATGATACGGTCATCATCCAGGCTGGATACGTCATCGAGACGCAGATTGATCTGCTCGATAAACTTATCCAGCGTGCGGGTCTTCAGCTTGGGATTGAACTTACGAATAAACATCTTCACCAGCGAATCGGCTATCTGCGGATAGCGGCTGAAGGTTTCTTCGATGTAAGCCTGGCTGAAGGTCGCATCTATTTGACGCATATACTTGGCATAGGCGCGCAGCACTGACACTTCACGGCCGGAAAGCCCGGTAGCCAGTACCATGCGGTTGAAGCCGTCGTCTTCCAGCTTTTTCTGCCAAACCTGAGCCAGCGCGGTCTGAAATCTATCCTGGCTGTCTGCCAGGTTTTCAGTGGCGCCGCCCTGTACTGTCATCAGGAAGTCGAGGATCCAGAAGGTCGCGCCATCTGTGCTCTTCACTTCATAAGGGCGCTCATTGATCACCCTGAGACCGAAGTTTTCCAGCATAGGCAGCACATCCGACAGATGGATAGGCTCATCCTTGTGGAACAGCTTCAAACGTACCTTGTTGCTGCCAGGCGCCGCTTCCTGTGGCTGATAGAACAACATGCCCAGCTTATGGTCATCATCTAACGCTTCCAGTTGTTGCAGATCCACCACGGCCGACGTCGGCAACACATCGTCTTTGTAACTCTGTGGGAATGCAGTCAGATAACGCTTGAACAGGCGAGTACCCTGCTCTTCACCCAGTGAATTGTTGAGCGCGCTCTGAAGTTTATCTTCCCATGAGCGAGCGGCTTCAATCAGATTGTTTTCTATGGCAGCCACATCAAGTTCCAAATTATTGTTGTTGTCGACTTTAACTATGTAGTGGGTACGGGCCAAGCTCGACTCGGAGAAGTAAGTGGTAAACTCCACCTCTTCATTGCTGTTAAAGGTTTGGGCAAAGATCCTTTGGGTATCTTCACGCAAACGGGTGTTGTATCTGTCTTTAGAGACATACACCAAACAGGACAGGAAGCGGCCGAAACCGTCTTTACGGACAAACAGCTTGAGTTTATCTCTGTCCTGCATCTCCAACACGCCGTGAGCCATGTGCGACAACTCGTCGACGCTTGCCTGAATAATCTCGTCCCTTGGCAGGTTTTCCAGAATATTCATCAACGCTTTATAGTCGTGGGAGCGCGGTGCCAGACCTGACTTGTCCATCACCCGCTGGACTTTCTCGGCCAACAGCGGGATCTCTTTCGGACTACGGTTGTACAGATTGGAAGCATACAGGCCGATGAATCTGTCTTCACCGACGACATTACCGGCCTCATCGAAACGTTTGACGCCGATATAGTCGACATAAGCGGGTCTGTGAACCCGGCTCTTGGCACTGCTCTTGGTCAGGATCAGCAGGCTGTTGTCCAGCGCTTCACGGCGAGCCGATTCAGAAAAAGAAGACAGCATCAAACCATGCTCTGGCTGCGCTTTGCCGGGTTTGTTCATCAGGCCCAGGCTACTGGCCATATCCGGCACCAGCTCAACGTCACCTTCTACTTTACGCAGGTCGTAGCGACGATAGCCCATCAGAGTAAAATGATGGTTGTTCAAATAACTAAGGAAGCGAGTCGCTTCTTCGAGTTCGGCTTTCTCACCGGGGAACGGGCGCTTTGGCAACTCTTCAACCACTTCAGCCAGCTTATCGGACATGGCGCGCCAGTCATTGACGGCGGCGGCGACATCACCGAGCACGGACTCTATCTCTTTTTCGAGTTGTTTTATGTCCTGGTCGCTGCTTTGGCGGTCAATTTCAATCAGGAATACTGCCACCTTGTCGCTGTCTTCCTTGCTGTCGTTAACAAAGCTGACCCGCTTGATGTCTTTGCCCTGGCGCTCAATGGCCAGAGGCGTATGCAACATCATATGAGCTGTGATCCCCAAACGGTTGAGGGCCATCCCCACAGAATCCACCAGGAAGGGCATATCGGGCTGCACAACTTCGATGATGGAGTGGGTTGATTGCCAGCCGTGCTTGGCTTGGCTTGGGTTGAATACCCTTAAGTGAGTTTCCCCACACGGCGTGCTGTTCAGAGCATTCCAAAGACTCAGGACGGCACCGTAGAGATCGCTATCGTTACGGGCCTGGAGATCGTCCTTGGACATGTGAGCGTAGAGGCAGGTGGCGAACTGTTCCACCTGATTTGCTTGTGTTTTAGGGACTTTGGAGTGGATTAAACTAACTACCTTTTCAAGCAGTACTGAAGGCATTGCATCTTTCAAGGCCATTTTGCTGTTTCCTTAAGCGTCTATGGCAGCGCTTTTTTCATTATATGGATGCTTCGTCGAATGACCCGGGCCTGAATTTTTGTGACCGAGGTCATGCCGCGCAGTTTATTACTAAACAAACCATAATTCGAGCAAAATTTTAGTGGTACATCCTGTACAAATCCAGCAATGACGGGATATTGAAGGGAGTGGTGAAGAAGTAATCGGATAAACAGACTAACTATTCAGCAGGGGCAGGAGAAACTTCTTCCCCTGCCCCTATCACTAGCTGTGTTTGCGCCAGAAAAGTGCCACCAGTGCTGGCAGGATAATTATGGCCCCCAGCATGTTGACCACAAACATGAAGGTAAGCAAAATTCCCATATCCATCTGGAACTTAAGAGCAGAGAAGAACCAAGTACTCACCCCAATGGCCAAGGTCAGACCGGTGAAGATGACCGCACTGCCTCGCTCCATCAAGGCTTCGAAATAGGCCTGCTGCACTGCCATGCCATCGCGCAGTTTCACCGCCATGGTCGACAGGATATAGATGCCATAGTCCACCCCGATACCCACCCCGAGGGCAATAACCGGCAAAGTGCTTACCGTCAGGCCGATATCCAGCCAGGTCATCAGTGCCTGCGCCAATGTCGATACCACATACAGAGGCAGGATCACCGCAACCGTGGCTTTCAGCGAACGGAAGCTTATCAGACAGAGGATAAACACCGCGCCATAGACATACAGCATCATAGGCAATTGCGCTTCGGCGACCGCCTCGTTGGTCGCTGCCATCACCCCCACCGGGCCGGAGGCGAGTTTAAAGCTCAACTTGTCGTCGTCCATTTCAGCGGCCAGCAGCTTCACCTTGCTCACCACTTGCTCTATGGTTTCCGCCTTGTGATCTTTAAGGAACAGATACACGGGCATCACAGAGCAATCGCCATTCAGCAAACCTGTGCTGGTAGGAATTTGTGACACCAGTTGCGCCAGGCTCGCCGGGCTTCTTGGTAATACCTGCCACTTGGGGCTGCCCTCATTGAAACCGGCATTCACCTGGCGTGCCACCGAGGCGATACTGGCGGTAAACTCAACCCCCGGTGTGTTGCGCGCCAACCATTCAAACCTGTCAATCTTCTCCAACGCCGAGTGATAGGTACAGGCCTCTGGATAGGCTTCCACTATCACGCTCATCACGTCTGTGGTGATAGAAAAATGATCGGTAATAAAGAAGGTGTCCTGGTTATAACGGGAGTCCTGATGCAGCGCCGGTGCTCCGCCCTGAAGATCGCCGATTTGCATCTTGCCCGCTTGCTGCAATCCGCCCAGATAAAGCAGCGCGGTGGCCGCCACTACCACCACAGCATATTTGGGCGTAGCAAAACAGGTGAGCTTTTGCCAAAAGGCCGCTGTCTTGGCCTCGGTGACCGCATTCGCTTTCGCGGCCTTTATCTGGAAGAAGGAGATCACCAAAGGCAAGAGTATCAGGTTGGTCAGGATGATCACTGCTACCCCAAGCGATGCGGAAATCGCCAACTCACGTATAATGCCGATATCGATTGCCAACAAGGTCATAAAACCTATGGTATCCGACAGCAAGGCGACCCCGCCCGGTACCAAGAGGCTACGAAACGCCGAAGCCGCGGCCACCTTGGTACTCAGACCATCGGCGACCCGCTTGCGGATGGCGTTGATCATCTGTACCCCGTGGCTGACACCTATGGCAAATACCAAAAACGGCACCAGAATCGACATGGGATCCAAGCCAAAGCCCACCACGGTCAAGAGCCCAAGCTGCCAAACCACGGCTATCAAGCTGCACACCAAAGGCAGCAGGGTCAACACCATGGAGCGGGAGAAGAGATATACCATCAGGGCCGTGACCAAAATGGCTATCAGGAAAAACAGCAGCACTCCTTTGGCCCCGTCTGCCACATCACCGGCCATCTTGGCAAAGCCTATGATGTGAATCTTTATGCCATCTTTTTCAAACTGGCCTCTGAGTTGCTCTTCCAGTTGCGCGGCAAACGCCAAAGTATCCAATGGCTCGCCGGTTTGCGGATCAAAATCCATCAGTTGCGCTGTCACCATGGCGGCGCTGTAATCCTCTGCCACCAGACGGCCGACTATGCCGGCTTTTTCGATATTGCCTCTAACCCGTTCAAGCCCAGCTTCTGTGGTGCTGAAATCCGCCGGGATCACCGGCCCTCCGGCAAAGCCGTCTTCCACCACTTCGGTAAAACGTGTCGACGGCGAAAACAGGGATTTCACCTGAGAGCGCTCTACCCCGGGAATAAAGAACAGTTGATCATGCACATTCTTGAAGGTGTCGAAAAACGCCGGATTGAAAATATTACCGCTGCTGTCTTCTACCGCCACCATGATTGAGTTGGCGCCGCCAAACTGCTTCTGGTGTTTGAGGTAGGTCTGCATATAGGGATGATGCAGCGGAATGTTTTTGACAAATGCCGCATCCATTTTCAGCTGACTGGCCTGAAAGCCCAAAAATACCGTGGTCAGCGCAAACAGCAGTATCACTCCGATACGATTGCGAAAGAGAAAACTCTCAATCCCATTGACCAATCTGTCTAACATAATAATGGCCCTTTATTGTTGTTTTAGTTCGAAAAGCCCTTTGGTCCCGGCTATCCATAACCGGCCCTTGGGGTCAACAGCAACTGCCGTTAAGTTTTCCCCTCTGCGCTGGGTTACCAGCTCAGCGTGTAAGTTGTTATCCAGACGAATAACGGCGCCGCCATTGCCGACCAGCAACAGACCCCCTTTGACCGCCACCGCCGCATTGAGGGTCGATTCAAGCGGCATCTTTATCTCCTGCCACTGACCCATATCTTTCGGGGCGCTGAAGGCATGCCCTCGCAGACCAAACACATAGAGCTGGTTATCCCCTTCTATGGCATTGAACAAAGAGCCGTCATAAATAAAATCCTGTCGCTGCCACAAACGGCCGCCATCTTCGGAAATGGCTACCATCCCCAACTCGCCGACCATGAGTAAACGCTGATCATCAAGGGCGATGACCCGATTGAAATGGGGCAAAATTGAGTCGGATTCGGCCCGATAGGCCTCTTCATCCTGCTGTTTAAGATCCGCCAGATAATCGGCGTCATCTTGGCTCAAGAGCTCGGGATGAAACTCTTTCAGCCAGCTTTGGCCGCCATCTGTGGTGCGCAGAAATAAACCATAGGCGCCAACGGCTATGCCGTTTTGCGAGTCGGCAAACCAAACATCCAGCAAGGGCCGGGCAAGCTCAGGCGAACTGAACTGTTGCTGCCAGGAGAGCCCGCCATCTTGGGTGACAAGAATGGTGGCATCATGGCCCACTGCCCAGCCATGGTTGGCATCGAGAAAAAATACCTTGGTCAACTGCGCCTGACTCGGTGTCGCCACTTGTTGCCACTGATTGGCATCGGCGCTGAGCCTTAAGATATGACCGCGCTCACCGACCGCCACCATAGTGCTGCCGGCCTGAGCAATATCCAACATCAAAGAGTGAACCGCCAAAGGCTGCAGCTGACCGGTAAGAGCCCGGGTTGCAGATTGCGTTTCGGCGTGAAGGGGCGAAATCGCGCCCTGAAATGTGAGTATGCCAAGGCCCAGAGCCGCTGCTTGAAGCATGCGATACGACATTACAGACTTCCTTAGGGTTAAAAGGGGCGCACGCGCCCCTGGAATTTTCTACTGGGTGACCTAAGCCTCCCATTAGATAACGAAGGTTTAACGTATTCCCTCGCGGCGCAGCGCGGCCGGGGTGAAGTTGGCCTCGGATAACTTGGCATCGAAGTCATACATACGGCCTTCGTTATCCAAACCTATGGCGATATAACGACGAGACTGCAGATCGTAATACACCTCGAGAGTACTCCAATGAGTCGGCACCTCGTAATAGTTCAGACCATGGGCCATGGCAACCCGATACAGTTCGTCACGGTTGTCGTACAGATCGGCGATTGAGACCTGCCAGGAGTCCTCATCCAGATAGAAGACCCGAGTCTTGTAGATATGACGCATGCCCTCTTTCAAGCTGGCCTTGACCACCCAGACTCTGTGCTTTTCATAGCGAATATAATCGGGGTTTAGGTGACCGGGTTTGAGTAGCTCACTGTACTTGACCTTATCCGAATGCAGACGGTAGTCGTTGTAAGGAATGAAGATCTCTTTCTTGCCCAGCAACTCCCAGTTATAACGGGAAGGCGAGCCATTGAACATATCGAAATCATCCGTGGTACGCAGACCATCAGAAACCGTGCCGGGCGTGTCAAAGGCCACGTTGGGCGCCTTTCTCACCCGGCGCTGCCCGGTGTTGTAGGTCCAGGCCTGGCGGGGTTCCTTCTCCTGATCCATGGTTTCTTTCACCAACAGCGCAGTACCGGCCAAACGCGCGGGCTGCGTCACCACCTGTTTGAATTCAAACAGAATGTTGTTCTTTTTCAGCTCTTCCAAGTTTGCTTCAGGGCGAGAGTATTCGAAACGTATCTCTTCGGCCATTTCCACCAGAGTGTAATCACCACTGGCGGTAGGCGCCGCCTGATTACGTTCGGTTTCGATATCGACACCGCGGAATCTGAGAATATGGTTCCAGATGGCTTCCAGTCCATTGGCAGGAATGGGGAAAGGAATACCTATAGACGCGCCATCGACACCATTGCCCTCTGAGACCAGAGTCGCTCTCGGCGCATTGGCCTTGGTGGCATCATAAATAAACTGCGGCACAGAAGCGGTACGCCGGGTCTGATAGATGTTCATTTTGAAACTATCAGGATAGGTTTCAAACATCTTCTGTTGTCCCGGCGTCAGGAACTCCTTGTATTGATCCTTATTGGCTGCGGTAACCGTCACCAGCGGCTTGTCATCCGGAAAGGGATCGGGGTGATGCATGCCTTTTTTATAACTGGCAGGAGGTGTGGTAATGCCGCCGTCCCAAGCCGGAATACTACCATCGGCATTGGGGCCCTTTTCAGCCCCGAGTGGTGTCAGGCTGGTACCCAGTTTGGCCACATCGGCCTCGGAAACCTTGGCTTCTACAGCTGTGGTGGCCCCCAAAGCCAGGATTACAGCAGCAGACAATATAGCTATCGTTCTCATTTTATTGTCCTTATCAGATCGAAAACTTAACGTTGAAAGACACATAATCGCGATCGGCCATCGCATTGGTTGTGCCTACCCCACCAAAGAAACTGTTATAGGAAAGATCGGCGCCCCAGCGGCTCTGGTAGTCAAAGCTGAGTCCCAGTGCCACAGACTTGCGACCTTCGGTAAACAGAAACATAGGATCCGGGGTGATACCATCAACGTCATGGGAGAAAATCACTCGAGGTGACATATTGATGCCGGAGAACACGTTGTTGAAATCGGCCTTGGCGACAATCCGGTAACCCCAGGCGAAATCTGTCGGGAACGGATTGGTTTCAGGACCATTATGCAACGCTTCAATGATGCCTGGCATATTCGGATTGCCGCCGCTGCGCCCTGTACCTGGACCATTGAGTCTGAGTTCATCGAAACCCGGCATATCATGGATCCATACCCCGCCGACTTCGGCGAGCATCACCAGGTTATCGGTACCCAGCGTCGGGCCAAACAAGTGGGTAAAGGTCATCTGCGCCTGAGTAGTATCGAGACGGATATAACCTTCGGCGTATTCACCCGGACCGACATCCTTGACATGGGAAGTGTACTGAGACAATCCATCAAGATCCGGCCTCAGTCCTGCGTTGGCCAGCTGTTGTGGCATAGCGGCAAACAAGAGTTCCACATCATCAATCTGCAGTGGCTCATCCTGGCGGTGCGCAATTTCACCGGCCACAGAGGTATCGCCTATCAAGGTATTAAAACTAAAGCCGTAAAGTTTGATATCTTCCGGATAAACCACCTGGGCCTTGGAGAAGCTATCCAGGCTAAGCAGTAATTCGCGGTTGATATTGCCGGCGTTTTGCCCAAGCACCGCCATATCAGACAGCAGTGCGCCTGTGCTGAAGTCCGCCGTGGTACCACTGATGAGTGGACGGCGGCTATGGTAATTCATGTAATAAAAACCAAACTCGGTTTCACCCAGCTCCGGGGCGTAGTAACCCAGCTTGATGCCGTACTGACCGGAATCGCTGGGAGCAGCTTCATCTTCCACCAATGTCACCTTGGTGGGATAAGCCAGCGCCATCTGCACCAGCTGCTCGGTCGGAATGCTCTGCCCTGAGGCTATCATGTTGGACAGGCGGTTATATTCCTGGGTCAGGAAATCGAGATTGATATCCGGGTTGGCGTTGAAGCCGAGCTGGGCGTTTTGGTTGTAGCCACCGTAACCGACAAAGTCGTTGGTGCCGAAAATCGACCCGGGAGTCGGAACCCAGATAGGCTCCCAGTCATATTGATAGAAAGCTTCCAGCGACAGGTTTTCTGTCACCCCAAAAGAAGCCCACACCATACCTTGCGGCCTGAAGGCCTCTTTCAATTCGGCGCCCGGTGCGTTGAGTATGTTCAAATCAACCGGGTTAATTACCGCAATACCATGGGAAATAAGCGTACTTTCCCCCCATGAGACCACCTGATTACCCACACGGATAGTCAAGGGATTGGCGCCATCGTTAAAATCAAAGTTGGCATAGGCAAAAGCATCCAGCAGACGGATATCCTTACACTGCACTTCTTTGGCGCGCTTGTCGGCGCAAGGGTCGTAGCGGTTGCCGGTCAGAGGGTCATTAAAATCGTAAATTCTGTCGTTCAATTTACGATCGTAAAAATACATTCCACGGGCGAAAATACCGAAATTCTCATACTTGAGCGACAGCTCGTGCAATCCCTTGAAAATTTCCGAGGTAGTATCACCCTTAGAATACAGCAGGTTACTCAAGTCATTGTTACTGGAATAGGAACCGGGTTGCGCCCAGATCTCGGCGGCCGTGTACTTGGTATCGGTGAAAGCCGAATAGCCGCTCCAATCGAATCTTGGATGGTTGACTTTCCCTATCTGACCATCCCAGTCGCGTCCTTCCACGCGCCAACTGGCGCCCAAGGTCCAGGTCGAATCAAAGGAGCCATCCACTTCGCCCCATTTGAACGATACCGCTTCGACACTGGGGATCATCCCTAAACTCAGTGCCGACGCCACCCCCAAAGCGAGCGCCGACTTGTTAAAACGGTTTATCACTGTTTTCATTTATCGCTTCTCCGTAACCTGCTGGATTAATTGTTATAGGAGTCTCAACCAACATCTTGTTAGCTCACAGGCAACACCATTGTTACAGCAATTAATGCTGATGAGCAAGGCAGAGACGGAGAAATTTATTGTGCAGATTTGGGGACTTAAGACGGATCCGTCATTCAGGAAAGGCGTGGAAATTTAAATTTTTATCGAGTGTGGAAAGGATATCGGAGGTTAACAAATATAACCCAATTGATTTCAATGGATTAACCTTTGTTACCTGGATACAAAACAGCCGACTAATTAAGTCGGCCGTTTTAAGTAATTACTCTAAATTTGTTTCAAGGAAATGAACTTTCCATCCCGGTCTAATCTGAGATGGAATTCACCATAAATACCATCGGCAGTCAGAAAAGGACGTAAGCGGCGGCCGTTGATCCAGAGGATCTTGCCACCCTTTTCCCTGACCTCAACATTTTCAGCAATACCTTGATAGTAAGGCAAAAAGTCCTGATAACTCAGATTGAGGCGAAAGTAAAATTCCATCTTTGTACTCAGTCTTCCAGTGCGCGGCTGACCTTCTCATAAAGATCCCGTGACAACTCAGGCATGGCCAACAACTCCTGCAGACAAGCCTTCATTTTGGCCTGGCGCTCGTCATCAAACTTGGCAAACTGGATCAGCGGAGTGATGATCCGTGCTGCCACTTGCGGGTTGAGGCTATTGAGCTGTTTGAGCATGGCGGTAAGGAAAGCATATCCCTTGCCGTCCAAGCGGTGGAATTGGCGCACATTAGCCGCGGCAAAACTCCCCACCAGAGAGCGAACCCGGTTAGGATTATTCAGACTGAAGGCCGGGTGTTGCAACAGGGTCTCGAGTCTGGCGATCACCTCATCATCTGTCGCCATCGCCTGCAGACTGAACCATTTGTCCATCACCAGAGGAGTCTTATTCCAGCGCTGCTCGAATGTCTGCATCAGGGCATCACGGCACTGACAATCGGCATCGTTAGCGGCAAGCAGCGCGCCCAGCGCATCTGTCATGCCAGAGGCCGAGGCAAACTGCTGTTCAATCAAGGACTCATATTCATCAGAGACTTTGGCCAGCAGCCAAAGCAGAGTGTTTTTCAAACTGCGGGCGGCAGCGTCATCCAGCGACAGTAATTGACGATAACGGGCCAACAGCTCATCTTCACAGCCACTGGCGATGGCTTCAATCACAAAGTCGCGTGCCAGCAACAGGGCATCCAATTCCACCTTATCGGCCTGTTCAATCAAGGAAGACACTGAAAGCAGCTTGAGGATTTCGGCCGCAAGGCCCTTATCCAAGGATTCGTCCAGCATCACGCCTCTGAAGCCGTCGACAACCCGAGGATCCAGATGCATCCCCTGCCCCTGTTCAAGTAAGGTCACATTGGCCCACACGGCGCGGCTGAAGAGGCTCATAGCCGCTTCCCAACGGGCCACTTCACTGCCGGCATGGCGCAGTAAGCAGAGCAGCTGCATTGTGCTGTAGTCATACTTGAGCTTCACCGGCGCCGAAAAGTCCTGCAACAGCGAAGGAATTGGACCGGCACTGATACCCTTGAACTCCAATGTCTGCTCGGCCTGAGTAAAATCAAACACTTGGTTGACCAAGGAGCTGCCATCATTGCCCAGCAGTTCCAGACTGAACGGAATATGCAATGGTGCCTTGGCCGCTTCTCCGGCGCGCACTGGAGTGAACTGTTTGAGGTGCAGGCGGTAAGTCTCTGTGCTTGCATCATACTCATCAGTCACTGCCACCTGAGGGGTGCCCGCCTGGCTATACCAGAGGCGGAACTGAGTCAGATCTTTACCTGAGGCATCTTCCATAGCAGCGACAAAGTCATCACAGGTAACCGCCTGGCCGTCGTGACGCTCGAAATAAAGCTTCATCCCCGCCTGGAAGGCCTGCTCACCCAGCAGGGTGTGCATCATGCGGATCACTTCGGCGCCCTTGTTGTAAACAGTGACTGTGTAGAAGTTATTCATCTCTATCACGCTTTCGGGGCGAATAGGATGCGACATCGGCCCCGAGTCCTCGGCGAACTGCTGATTCTTGATAACCTTAATGGCATGAATACGGTTGACGGCCCGGGAGCCGAGATCTGAGCTGAATTCCTGATCGCGAAATACGGTCAGCCCCTCTTTCAGGCTCAGCTGGAACCAGTCACGGCAAGTTACCCGGTTGCCGGTCCAGTTGTGAAAATATTCGTGACCAATAACGGACTCTATGCCGTGGAAGTCATCATCGGTCGCAGTGTCATTATCTGCCAACACATACTTGGTGTTGAAAACATTCAGGCCCTTGTTTTCCATGGCGCCCATGTTAAAGAAGTCTACTGCCACCACCATGTAGATATCGAGATCATACTCGAGGTCAAAGCGTGACTCGTCCCAGGCCATCGCCTTTTTCAATGAAGCCATGGCGTGTCCGGCCTTATGCAGGTTGCCCTTGTCGACAAACACCTGCAGTTTAACCTCTCTGCCGGAACGGGTGGTAAAACTGTCTTCCAACAGATCAAAATCACCGGCAACCAGCGCAAACAAGTACGCGGGTTTAGGGAAAGGGTCTTGCCAGACGGCGAAATGACGACCATCGTCCATCTCCCCTTTTTCCAGCAGATTGCCGTTGGAAAGCAGGAAAGGAAACGCCTTGTCGGCTTCGATACGTACCTGGTATTTGGCCAGCACATCGGGACGGTCGAGAAAATAGGTGATGCGTCTGAAACCTTCCGCCTCACACTGGGTGCAATAGGCCCCATCAGACATGTACAGACCTTCCAGTGCCGAGTTATCGGCCGGGCTGATACGAGTCACCAGAGTCAATTCAAATTCGTTGAGCTCAGTTTCAAGCAGCAGTTTACCCGGCTCGAGGCGATAGTCGGCCGGTTCACCGTTAACCAACAGCTGTTCCAATTCCAGCTCGTCACCGTCAAGCTGCAGAGGTTCATTGTGATTGCCGTTGCGCTTAACCTGGCTGACCGCAGTCACCCGGGTTTGCTTGGGTTCGAGCTGAAATGAGAGGGACAGTTCTGGGATCAAAAACGCCGGTGGACGATAATCAGCCAGGCGCTTGGCTTGCAGTTGGTCCGGGGAAAGGTTTTGTGCTTCAGACATAGGTCATCCTTAATTCGTTGGGCACTGGCAGTCGCTGAGTTCGTTGACTGATCTTGCCTCTGTGAGCGCTGGAAGCAAACAAAAAACGCGCAATCAGCGCGTTTTTATGTTTCCTGGATCCAGCATCAATTTGCGCTGTTTTTTGCCAATTTCTGATAGTCCACCATATCCAAAGTGATATAGACGGCTTCATCGAGGAAGGCATCCGGAGTCTCGATTTTTTTCTCATCTTCGGAGACATTTTCATCGTCATCCAGAGACTTCAAGGGCTCGAGACCATGGTCAACCCGACGTTCGTTGAGGCGGGCCAACTGTTTTTGATCGTCCTTATCCCGTTCGGCCAGACGCTCGCTTTCCACCAGAGAAACACTCTTCTCTTTATGGTGTTTCTTGAACTCGCCTATATCCTGCAGTATATAACCGAACTCAACGTCCTGCTGTATCCTACTCTGGTGGCGTTTCGCAAGATTGCTGACCATCTCTGCGCCAATTTCACCCAAAGGCTGGTACTTGGCGACAGGGACCTTATCCCATGGCAGAGCATTGTCTTCTTCCGCTTCACCGTATTCACCCGGCTCCAACGCACTGGGGAACGGGATATCCGGAGTCACCCCTTTCAACTGGGTGCTGCCACCATTGATACGGTAGAATTTGGCTATGGTGTACTGCACATGACCAACCGGCTTTTCATACAGGTCGTAGATACGGCCAAGGCTCTTGTGCTGCTGCACTGTGCCCTTACCGAATGTCGATTCACCAATAATCAAGGCGCGGCCATAATCCTGCAATGCAGCGGCAAAAATTTCCGAGGCCGAGGCCGAGTAACGGTCAACCATCACTGTGAGTGGGCCGTCGTAATAGCTCTTGCCGTCGTTGTCACGGTTTTCACTGATGCGACCATTGGCGTCACGAATTTGCACCACAGGTCCCTGGTCGATAAACAGCCCAGTGAGCAAGGTTGCTTCAGTCAAGGCGCCACCACCGTTACCGCGCAGGTCAACAATCACACCTTCAACCTTAGCTTCATTAAGGGTTTGTAACTCTTTGGCCACATCACGGGATAAGTCCATATAGAAGCCAGGGATCTGAATAACACCGATTTTACGCTGGGCGTAAGGACCGGTATCCGGCTCAACTATCTTGGAAGTCGCCGCCCTGTCTTCGAGACGGATTTTGTCCCGCACCACAGTCACATTGATGGGTTTAGCATTGGAGCCGCCTTTTTTGGGCAGCACCTGCAGGGTTACTTTGCTACCTTTGGGGCCCTTGATGAGCTCAACCACATCATCCAGACGCCAGCCGATCACATCGACCATCTCCTTGCCTTCCTGACCCACACCGACAATTTTATCTTCCGGCGCCAACTTCTCACTCAGCGCTGCCGGGCCACCAGCCACCAGACTCTTGATAACCGTGTAGTCATCTTCCATCTGCAACACGGCACCTATCCCTTCCAGGCTCAGGTTCATCTCCATCTGGAAACGTTCGGCATTACGGGGAGACAGATAACTGGTGTGCGGCTCGACACTGCGGGCAAAGGCATTCATCAGCCCCTGGAACACGTCTTCGCTGTTGGTTTGCTTCAGGCGTTTGATGGCGTTGTTGTAGCGCTTACCCAGCATTTCAACAATCTCCGGCCACTCTTTACCGGTAAGCTTAAGGTTAAGGGCATCGTATTTGACCCGCTGACGCCACAGCTCATTGAGCTCTGCCTCGTCCTTGGGCCAGGCGGCATCTTTACGATCAAAGACATAAGCATCGCCAGCCTGATCAAAGTCCATCTCTTTATCGAGCAAACTCAAGGCATAGACAAAACGCTCATAACGGCGCTGCTGCACCAGATCGTACATCTTGTACGCAGGTTCCAGATCGCCGCTACGCACCATATCGTCAAACTGGTTGGCATAGACTTTAAAGCTGTCGATATCGCTCTGCAATAATACATTGCGGCGATAGTCAAGCTGTTCGAGGTAGCGCTTGAAGATCTGCTGAGAAAAAGCATCATCCAGATCGAATCTGTGATAATGGGAGCGACTGAACAGGCCGGTTATCCTTTTACTGGCAACCTTGTGTTGCGGCTCCTGTTGCAGATGGGGTAACTCGCTGACCGGGACTGCCGGTGAGATAGCCAGCGCCTGGGAACCCATAAAGACACTGGCGATCGATGCAGCAAGAATAAATTTTCGCATCAGCAAGTTACTCCTTTCTATTTGATGATTTTACAGCAGAATATGTTCCACACGGACCTTGACTGACAGCCCGGAATCCAGTTGAACGTGAACATCTTCTTTATTGATGTCGAGGATCACACCGGCTACCGGCGTCATACCCAATTTGACATTCACTCGCTGTGAAGGTTTCAGCTCTTCCAACACGGCTGGAACCAGTTCCACGGCTGGAGCAGCGGGCTTCGGCTTGCGGGCCACTTTCTTGTCACTACGAGGACGCTCGTTGCGGGGCTTATCCCCCTGAGGACGTGGCTTGCGCGCAGGCCTGTTTTTCTTGGCTTCGCCTTCTTTGGCAGGCTCAGCCGCACGGCGGGCCTTGGCCTTTTCCTGGCTCTCTTTCAGCGTCGCCTTGGCATGTTCAATATGCTCCGGGTCCAGCTCGCCGCAAGGGTTACCATCGAGATCCACTCGCTGTGCGCCTTCCTTGATGCACTTAAGATAACGCCAACTGTTGGTGTAGCGTCTCAGGGCGACCCTAAGTTGGGTCTTACTGACTTTGGAATCATCAGCCAACCTTTCAGCCAAATCCTGAAACAGTCCTATCTTCAGTGGTTTGGTTTCTCCTTCAGCGATAAAGCACAAAGGAAATGTTTCATACAAATACGCCAGAATAGCGTTGGTGTCGGTCAACTTTTCTGTTGATTCCATCATTACTTCCACAGTTAACAGGGGACGTCAGTGGTCAGTTAGGTCTGCTGTACTCACGGCGTCGTTCATCTTCGTTAACCCCTTGGGGGATAACGTACAAATTAGCATGCATTCAGCCATAGCCAAAGGCATGACACAAAACTTAACATTTCAGCCTGATACGACCAAGCACCACAAACGGTCATTTGGCCCTCAGAGCAGCCGCCTATTATAAGCTGCGTGCGCCTTATTGCGACCATCAATTGTGGCAGATTGTACGGGAATTAACCAAATAAGCACTTTTCCAGACTCTGCACCAGGCTCTCCAGTCCGGTTTGATCCTCTTTATCGAAACGCGACAGGCTGGGGCTGTCGATATCCAGTACGGCAATCAGCTCACCCTTTTGGTAAACAGGGATCACAATTTCCGAGTTACTGGCGGCATCACAAGCGATATGTCCGGCAAACTGATGTACATCCTCAACCAACTGAGTCTCGGCCTTGGCAGCCGCGGTGCCACAGACACCTTTACCCATTGGAATTCGGGTGCATGCCAGTTTGCCTTGAAACGGCCCAAGCACCAATTGCTCGCCTTTGAGCAGATAAAAGCCCACCCAATTGATGTCCTCAAGGTGTTCATTCAACAAAGCAGAGAAGTTGGCCATGGCACAAATCATATCGTCTTCACCGGCAAACAGTGCCTGTACCTGACGGTTGAGCGTATCGTAAAACTGAGCTTTCATCTGGGGTTCCGGGTTATGCTTTTTCTGATTCCGTCTTTTTCTTGCTGCTCTTGGCGGGAGCCGGCGCTTTTACCGGGGCGCCCTTGAGCAGATTCGCCAATGTATCTTTATGAGAAGCTAAATAAAAAGCAAGTTTTTCCGTTGTATTATCATCCAATTCCAATTCACTACCTTGGATAAAGGGGATTAAGTTATCCGCGATGTCGAGCATCTTATCGTAGGCGTCAGCCTCCTTCTTAGATGTAAATGTCATCTTCTCAACCCCTTCTCTGACCACAACGTACTGAGTTATAACGGCCATGACCTTCCTCACACTGTTTAAATATACAGTAAATAGATTGACATAAAATGCGCTATAGATGCAAGAGACGCGCTCTTTCTGATAGTATTTGCGAGTTTGTTTTGTCGACTCACTCCAATGGACCACAAGCAGCGCTGTTAGCGTGTTGACGATTAAGCTTGGGTCACCATGGCCAGAACAGGACATATCCAGCATTTGAAAGCGTATAATCCAAGCGACAACAAACCGGACTGCAGCATAGTGCTCTGCCGCGCCTGTGATCTGGCGGTGAGCAAACGTGCCCTGCCCTCCGGCGTCAGAGCGCTTTGTCCAAGATGCCATACGGCGCTTTATGATGCCCCCTACTGCTCCATCAATGGCATGCTGGCGCTATGTATCAGCGCCCTGCTGTTTTATCTGCCCGCCATGCTGCTACCCGTGCTGGAAATGCACTTTCTCGGCAGTGTCAGAACCACGACCGCATACCAGGGCGCCTTGGCGGTGATGGACCAAGGTTATTGGATAGTGGGGATTGCTGTGTTGGTGGCGGCCGTCATCGCCCCCGGAGTACTCAACCTATCGATTTTTATCCAAGTGCTGATCATCAAGGCAGGTCTGGTGCAGCATCACTTCTGGCGAGGGGTTCTCACCTGGCTGCTCAAGAAGCAAGGCCTGCTGTCGCAAATGACCATGCTGGAAATTTATGTGATCAGTTTCCTGGTTTCCGCCTTTCAGTTGTCCGACTTCTCCGATGTTTACTTTGGCATGGGAACCTTTTGTTTTACCATGCTGTTTTTGGTGACTCTCTTCCTGCAGCGCGAATATAACCTGGAGCATATGTGGAGTTTTCTCGATGAAAGCTAGAAAGCAGATCCAGGGCAAAGACATGGGCATGTGCACCTGCCCTGCCTGCAAGAAACTCAACCTGATAGAGGATGAGTACTGCAGCCGCTGCCAAAACCCACTCAGGCTAAGGGACGAAACCAGTCTGCAAAAAAGCTGGGCCTTGCTGATCACTGCAGCCATCTTGTTAATCCCGGCCAACATCTATCCCATTACCATGCTCACCAAACAGGGCAAGGTTACCTACGACACCATTTTTTCCGGCATCACCCATCTGGTACAGTCGGATATGTTACCCATCGCCATCATAGTCTTTACCGCCAGTATTCTGGTGCCCTGGCTGAAGATTATCGGCCTGGCTTTCTATCTGACGGCGATCAGTTTCAACCTGCCTATCCCCAAACGGCCACTGATGGCTGGGTTTCATATCATAGAATGGATTGGACGCTGGTCTATGCTGGATCTGTTTGTCATATCCATTACCGTTGCCCTGGTTAATATGGGGCAATTGCTGGACGCCAAGCCGGCGCCGGCAGCAACTGCGTTTGCCTTGGTCATCCTCTTTACCCAACTTGCGGCCAAGGTGTTGGACACACGTTTACTTTGGGATCAACTGGACACTGAAGATGACGCAAATCGAAAAGCCTAAAATAGTCAAAAAGAAGCTTTTTTCCCCCATCTGGCTGTTACCTATAGTGGCGTTGGCTTTAGGCGCTTGGCTGGGGCTGAAGAGCATCAAGGAATCCGGCATTGAGGTGCGGATCCACTTCCCCAGTGCCAGTGGTATGGATGTGGGCAAGACACTGGTGCGCTATCAGGGCCTGACCGTCGGCAAGGTGATGGATATCTCCATCGATGAAGAGCTGCAGGGCGTTAACGTCGATGTATTGATGGACTACCGCGCCGAGCCTTTCCTCAGGGATGAAACCAAGTTCTGGCTGGTGACCCCCAAGGCATCCATCACAGGTGTCGAAGGTTTGGATGCTTTGTTCTCAGGGAACTATATAGGCATTCAACCCGGAGACGGAGATTCACGTTACAGCTACGAGGCCGAGCGCTCTGCCCCGCCGGTGCTGCCCAGTAATGATGGTTTAGTGATTGAACTGAGCGCCGATCGCCTCGGCTCACTGGATGTGGGCTCTCCGGTATTCTATCGCCAGGTACCGGTTGGCAGTGTGGTCAGCTATCGACTCGACAACAGCGACAAATTGCTGCTAAGCGCCTTTATTCAGGAGCAATATGCCTATCTGGTCAAAAAGGATTCCCGCTTTTGGAATGTCTCCGGCATAGAGATCAACGCCTCACTTTCCGGCGTTAAGGTCAGCGCAGAGAGCCTGGCGGCGATACTCGCCGGCGGCATCAACTTTGATTCCCCCGAAAGCTCAAAGAACGCAGTAAACGGCGATAGTTTCACCCTATATGACAATGAAACAGAAGCCAGTGGCGGCGCCAGCTTTATTCTGTCGGCAAAAAACGCCGATGGCCTCAACAAGGGCAGCTCCATTCTCTACCGCGGTTTGCCCATAGGGGAAATCGAAGAGATAGTGCTGGCCGATGACGGCGTGGCGCTGCATGCCCGCCTGGACGCCCCCTACTCGAGTCTTTTGACCGGCACGGCGCAGTTTTGGCGTGAAGGCGCTGAGCTGTCACTGTCCGGCATAAAACACCCGGGCCGATTGCTGAGCGGCGATGCCATCGCCTTTCTCCCGGGTACGGGCGAGGCCCAAACCCGTTACGCCTTGGCCGAGCAGGCGCCGGATCTCAGCAAGGCCAAGGCGCTAAAGATAACGCTTAGAGCCGATGAAAACCCCGGCATCAGCCCAGATGCCGAGCTGAGGTACAAGAAGATCGCCATAGGCAAGGTCACTTCGGTTGCCCTGAGTCAGGACTTTAACTCGGTAGAATACCAGGCCGAGGTGTTGCCCGAGTTTGCCCCGCTGCTGACTCAAGGCAGTGACTTCATCGCCGAAGCCGCGCTGGACTTCAACGCCTCACTGGACGGCGTCAGCCTCAAGAGCGGCGATTTTGCAACCCTCACCAAGGGCAGTGTCAGCTTAAGACGCGGCAAAAGCCGCAAGGGCGCCGATCTTTCCAAACCGCTGCCGCTGTTTGCCTCGAGTGCCGAGGCCGGTCACTATTACCAAGGCATGGAGCAGCTAAAATGGCAACTCTACAGCGATGATGGCGCCGACTTGAGCCCGGGCGCACCTGTCTACTACAAGAAGATGCAGATAGGTCAGGTGAAACAGGTCAGTTGGCAGAGCCAGGATGACAGATTTGCCGTTGCGCTCGCCATAGACCATACCTTTGCGCCCCTGCTCAAACCCAATGCCGTGTTTTGGCGCAACCAGGCGGTGTCAATCGATGCCGGACTTTCGGGAGTCAAGCTGGATGTCGCGCCGCTGGCCGGTGCCATCAAGGGCAGTATCAGTTTGGGCTTTTTGGAGCAAGGCGAGCCCAACAATAAGCAGCTTTATGCTTCCGAGTCACTGGCGCGCAATCAGGCCGTTGCCATTGGGCTGAGTTTCCCGGCCAGTGCCACTATCAAACCAGGTGCCGCTATCCGCTATCAGGGGCATCAGATAGGTGAAGTCACCCGGGTAACCTTGAGTGACGATCTCCACAGCCAGCAACTCAGTGCCTTTCTCTATGGCCGCTATGCCGAGCCGTTTCTCAAAAGCGACAGTCGCTACAGCTTGGTCAACGCCGAAATATCCCTTAAGGGCATAAAGGCACCGGAAACCCTGCTGACCGGCGCCTATATCAGTGCCCTGCCGGGCCAAGCCGCCGAAGTAAGCCAACAGTTCAATGGCCAAGTACACACGGCGGTTGCCCCAGAGGCCGATGCGCTGCAACTGGTGCTGAGCAAGCCCAGCCTGGGCTCGGTCAACGTAGGCACAGGGATCTTCTTTCGCGGCATTCAAATTGGCGATGTAACCAGTTACCGGTTGGCGCCCAAGGGCGATGAAGTCTGGATCCAGACTCAGATTGCCGCGCCCTATCGGCATCTTATCAACCAGAGCAGCAGGTTCTACGACTTGTCCGGTATTCGGGTCGATTTGGGGCTGTTTTCCGGAGCCCAAATCGAAACCGGCTCATTGGAAACCATACTCGCCGGCGGCATAGGAGTGGTCACTGAACTCGACAACCAAAGCAGTAAACCGCTTGAAAACCAGAGCCTGATGCCACTTAATGATAAACCCGAGCGCGACTGGCTCGATTGGCGTCCAAGACTCAGTCAGCCATAAAACCCAAACGGGGCTCATCTGAGCCCCGTTTTTTAACTCTGCAATCCTACCTATGTTTCACCTCAGCCATAAAACCAATAACACACCGCAATAGCAGTGCAGATACCCGCCAGATCGGCAAACAAGCCGCAAGCTAGTGCGTGGCGGCCATTGCGGATACCGACGGCACCAAAATACACCGCCAGCACGTAAAAAGTGGTTTCTGTACTGCCCTGGAAAATGGCCGCCAGCCTGCCGGCAAAAGAATCGACGCCGTAATGGGCCATGGTTTCCAGCATCATGGCTCTGGCGCCTGAGCCGCTCAAAGGCTTCATCAGGGCGGTTGGCAAAGCATCGATAAAGCGGCCATCCATCCCCATATGGCTCACCAAAGCGGCTATAACCCCGAGTAGATAATCCAGCGCGCCGGAGGCGCGCAGTAAGGCTATCGCCAACAACATGGCCAGCAGATAAGGAATGAGCCGCACCGACTGTTCAAACCCCGACTTGGCACCTTCGATAAACTCATCGTAAACCGCCACCCGCCTAAGCAGCGCCACCAACACAAAGGCAAAGATGATCCCCAGCAGCAAACCGTTCCCCAGCATGGCGGAGACTTCGCCGATCCGCTCGGCTCCCAGGGTCAACAGGTACATCACACCGGCACTGAGACCGCCGAGCAGTATCGCGCCATAACCCAGCACCACCCAATCCAGTAAACGTATCCTTTGCACCAGCGCCACCAGACTCAAACCTGCCAGGGTCGAGCCCAGGGTCGAAAGCAAAATAGGCAGGAAAATATCGGCAGGATCAGCCGCCCCTTGCTGCGCCCGGTACAGAAAAACCGTCACGGGCACCAAAGTCACGGAAGAGGTATTGAGCACCAAAAACAGGATCTGGGCGTTGGTGGCGGTCTTCTTGTCGGGGTTCAGGCTTTGCAGGTCCGCCATCGCCTTAAGTCCCAATGGCGTGGCGGCATTGTCCAACCCCAGCATATTGGCGGTCAGGTTCATGGTGACGCTGCCATAGGCGGGATGGCCTCTTGGTACCTCCGGCATCAGCTTGCTGAGCAGCGGCTCAAACACCCAGGCGATGGCTGCAACCACTCCGGCTTTTTCCCCGAGACGCATCAGCCCCATCCACAGGGTCAACACCCCAATCAATCCCAGCGCTATTTCGGCGGCCAGTTTGGCGCTGTCAAACATCGCCGTGACAGACTCATTGAGAACGGTCGCATCGCCGCTCATCAAACGCAGCAAAATCGCTCCGAGCGCGATAATAAAGAACAGACTCCAAACCCGGTTCAACACCTAAAACACCCCACAGTCGCCGCGCCCGAGTGTGCTATACTGCCGCCATCCCGGGGTCACCCTTTTTGTTTATGGTTCAATTAAATCAGAATTTTATCAACAGTATCGCCAAGGATCTGCCTGAACATCTCAAGCTCGAGGATTTTATTCACTTTTGCAGCTTACCATTGAGAGCCGCCTTGCGGGTCAACACCCTCAAAATCAGCGTCGATGAATTCCTCTCGAGAATGCAAGCCAAAGGCTGGCAGTTTGAAACCATTCCCTGGTGCCCAGAAGGCTTTTGGTACCAGGCGGGTGATAGCCAACCCGGAAACTGTATCGAACATCAGCAAGGGCTGTTTTACATTCAGGAGGCGAGCTCCATGCTGCCACCCGCGGCGCTGCTTGAACCGGGAATGGAGCGGGTGCTGGATATGGCCTCGGCGCCGGGATCCAAGACCACACAAATGGCGGCCATGATGGCCAATGGAGGCGTGCTGATCGCCAACGAATACTCCTCCAGCCGCGTCAAAGTGCTTCATGCCAATCTGCAGAGAATGGGGGTCAGCAATACGGCACTGACCCACTTCGATGCCAGGGTGTTCGGCCAATACCAGTATGAATCCATGGATGCCGTGTTGCTCGATGCCCCCTGTAGCGGTGAAGGTACGGTACGTAAGGATCCGGATGCCCTCAAACACTGGGATCCACAGGAGATAGCCGACATTGCCACCACCCAGAGGGACCTGATAGATTCCGCCTTTCTGGCACTTAAGCCAGGCGGGGTAATGGTGTACTCCACCTGTACCCTCAACAGCCAGGAAAACCAGGCCGTACTGCAACACCTCAAGCAAAAATATGGCGCTGCCGTGGTCTTTGAGTCACTTGATTCACTGTTTACCGGGGCAGAAAAAGCCTGCACTGCCGAGGGATTCTTGCATATTTGGCCGCAAATCTATGACAGCGAAGGTTTCTTTGTTGCCAAGGTGCGTAAACTGAGTTCAGTGGCGCGCGAAAGTGATGAACCCAAACAGCAAAAGCAGTTTCCTTTCACTCCCGCCAGTACCAAACAGCAACAGGCCATCGCCGCCGAGCTGCAGCGGTTGCTTGGCAAAACGCTTCCCGAAGGCAGCCTCTGGATAAGGGATCAGGAGTACTGGCTGTTTCCCAGCGACTTTGAGCCCTTTATCGGCAAGATGCGTTATCAACGTATCGGCCTTAAACTTGCCGATGACAGTAAGCATGGGTTGAAACTGCGCCATGAAGCCTTAATGGCCTTGGGAGTAACCGCCGACAAGGGTTATGAAGTTACAGAGCCTGAGGCTCAGGCTTATCTGATGGGACGGGATATCGCGCTGGATGGCAGTGAAAAGGCCCGAGGTGAGCTGGTATTGACCTGGGGCGGGCAAGTGCTTGGGCTGGGTAAACATCTGGGCAACCGGCTGAAAAACAATCTACCGCGGGAACTGGTCAAAGACAAAATTTGTCTGTCCTGAACCCAAACACTAAGCTGCTATAGTTAGTATTCCATTAAAAAGAGTGGATTACCCAGTCAATCTGTTTGAGCGCTCGCATTTTGGTTATACCTTATAATAATTAGTGCTAACAAATCCGCTGTCTGAATGCATCTTTCAGCGGTTATCGGCTAATATTTATTCAGAGATAGCCAATCCTGTCGGATCTCAACATTAGCGCACGGCTCAACCATGAGCCATTCCCCTAGGCCCAAAACAATTGGAATAGTTTTGGGCCTTTTTTTGGTTCATCGCGGATCTCCGGGGAACGCCTCTCTGACTTTCAGAAAGAAGTATTCGGTATCCCGGTAGCCATAGCCCATTCGCTTCAGCAGTTTGATTTTGTTGTTCATCCCTTCCAGTCGGCAGGTGTGCAACGGATGAACCGCTGAAGCAACTATGCCATGAAGATAGTTCTTAAGACGCTGGCCAAATTGGAGTAACGGCCTGATACCGCTCTCTCTGACTTGTTGCCACCAGAGGTTCCATTGAGCCATGGCTTCGGCTTCATCTGTGCAGTACCACATCTCCTTGAGTTGCTCCCTGAGTAGGTAAACTGTCATTAAGCTTTTGTTCGACTCCAACAGCTCGTTGAGATAACCCGCCTGTTTGTCTGTCAAATTATCTCTGTTTTTGAGTAAGACCCAGCGCCCCCGTTTCACCCGTTTGCGGGCTGGTTTGTCGTGCTTGAGTTGATTAGCCTGGTCAACCCTGACTCGGTCGATGACTTCACGGCCATACTTGGCAACAACATGGAACAAGTCGTAGATCACTTTGGCTTGGGGACAGTGCATCTGTACCTCCAAGTCAAAGGCAGTATTCATATCCATAGCAACGGCTTCAATCTGTTGGCAGTACTGACCCAACTTAACGAAAAACGGCCGGATAGCTTCTCTACTGCGGCCTTCACCTATCCAAAGGACTTGATGAGTATCTGCATCGGCCACCACGGTGGCGTAACGATGGCCTTTGAACAGGGCAAATTCGTCCATGACCAGGCGTTTGACACGACTCCAATCAGGCTCTGTGACCTCCCTTGCCAGCCGACGTTTGTCGATAGTCTTGATGGTATGCCAGTGCAGGCCAATGAGTTGCGAAATATGTTTAATCGGCAAGAGCTTGAGTAGCGCCTCGACATGCTCAATGAGCCGTGTGGTCTGGCGAGCATAGGGCTTTAACCAGCTGATATGTTCCCGAACGATACCGCAATCGGGGCAAAGAATACGGCGGACAGGTAGCCGTAACTGAACCTGAAACGCCAGTATGGTTCGTTCCGATACGCTGCGAAGTGAAGCGTCGTGAACGGCCTTAGCCGGTTTGCCGCAAGCACAGTAGCCGTTATCAATCGGCTTTAGGTGGATGATGAGGGTTTGTTGATTTTGCTCGGTATGGACGGCTTCAAAGCCTTCCCAGAGCACAATGGGAAAAGTAATATTCGACATTGAGAACGGTTGGGGTTGGTTATTGTTTTGGTTTGGCGACTAAACAATAACTCTCCAACCGTTTTCATTTCCAGTCCACGCTAATCTGCGATGAACCCTTTTTTTGCCCACTTTCCAGCTGAATAACAGCTCATAACTTTTATTTACTGCCACTAAGGTTACAACAAACCAGGTAAACACCTTATCACCCGGGCATTTAATATCCTGCTCTGCGGTTAGGGCAGGCACCTCTTCTTCTTGGAGTGACAACATTGAAAGAGATACAATGCATTGTCTAAAGGCTGTTTCTTTTGATGTTAACCGTTTTAAGGAGTGCCAATGTGGCGTCAGCAACAATTGACCTTAAGCCCCAAGCAACGTGGTTTTCATTTAATAAGCGATGATATTGCCAAGGCTCTTGATGATATGCCTTACGTCAGTTGCGGCCTGTTGCACCTGCAACTGCTGCATACCTCTGCCTCGCTGACGCTCAACGAAAACGCCGATCCCACGGTGCGGCAGGATTTTGAGGCTTGGTTCAATCACGCCGTGGCCGAAGATACTCCTTACTTTCGCCACACCTATGAGGGCGCCGATGATATGCCGGCCCATATTAAATCCAGCCTGCTGGGCACCAGTTTGCTACTGCCTGTCAGCGCCGGAGAACTGGCACTGGGTACTTGGCAAGGGATCT
The DNA here is from genome assembly GCF_007636515.1 of Shewanella sp. MSW. NCBI lineage: Bacteria > Pseudomonadati > Pseudomonadota > Gammaproteobacteria > Alteromonadales > Shewanellaceae > Shewanella > Shewanella sp. MSW. Next base: position 262,991 of record NZ_LVDR01000005.1, on the reverse strand, counting down.
ATCTTGGCGAGCACAGAGACAATGGCGGTCGGCGCCGCCTGCTGTTGACCCTGCAGGGGGAATAAAGCGGCAAGACTAGGCAAACCGGTAAGTGTGAGCGGCGCGGTTTTTGTTGAGATGCTTTTGTTGAGATGCTTTTTGAGGCGGATGTAAAACCGCCTGTTTAAGTCAATATGACTCAAACAGGCTTGATTGTTACTCGGCTATCCGCTCAATTCTTGCCAGATAGAAGCCATCGAAACCGGTTTTGGCCGGGCTGATGGTTTCCTCATCGAGTAAGCGGAAATGGCTTTGCTGCTTCAGAAAACGCGCTACCTGCTGCTCGTTTTCCTGCGGCATAATCGAGCAAGTGGCATAAACCAGGATCCCGCCCACCTTCACCATGCGGCTGTAACTGCCGAGAATATGCTCCTGCAGCTCCATCAGCACCGGCAAGCGCTCAGGGGTATCACGCCATTTGGTGTCCGGGTTGCGTTTCAGCACCCCAAGTCCTGAGCAAGGCACATCCAAAAGTACCCTGTCGGCGCTGAGTTTCAAACGTTTGATAGTCTTGCTGGATGCAATAAGCCGGGTTTCCACATTGTGGGCGCCGGCGCGGCGAGCCCGCTGCTTAAGGTTATCCAGCTTCCACTGCTCGACATCCATCGCCAGTAATCGTCCCTTGCCCTGCATTTTGGCGGCCAGGTGCAGCGTCTTGCCGCCGGCACCGGCGCAGGCATCAATGACCCGCATCCCGGGTTCAACCCCAAGGGCTTCGGCAACATGTTGCGAGCCGGCATCCTGCTGCTCAAACCAGCCCGACTTAAAGCATTCGGTGCGAAACAGCGCTGAATCGGAAATCACTTCAAGAGCACTGGCAACCTCGGGGACTTCACAAGTCTCCACCCCTTCCTTGGCAAGACGAGCCTTGAGTTCTTCCCGGCTGCACTTAAGTAAATTGGTGCGCAGATAACGTTTGGGGGCCTGAGTCAAGGCGTGGCGCTCCGCCGGCCAGTTGTCCCCCAGTTGTTCACTCCCTAGCGCTTCGAGCCATTGCGGGCAACCATCGAGCAGCGCAGGCTGTGCTTGGGCCGCCGCCATCCGCTGCTCAAGCAGTTCACTGTCCATCTGCAGCGCGTAGCGCATTTTCGGCAGCTCAAGGCCATTGGCCATATGCCAGGCGTTGATGAGCCTGGTGCCTTCACGCTCAATTTGCTCCGCTGCAACATCAGCCAAAAAACTGTAATAACTTAAACGGCGCAAAATATCCCCGGTGACCAGAGCAATTCTGGCTTGCTCCCAAGGCTTGAGCCGCTCAGGTGCAAACTGCTTTGAGTAGGCGCGGTCCAGTGGCGCACCTTGAGTCAGTACCTGATTGAGAATCGCAATGACCAGCTCACTGGCATGTTCACTAAGCGGGGAGTTAAGCATATTTGGGCCTCGGGATGGAAAACCGCTGGATCATAGGAGTTCGCCCCCGGCTCTGCAAGGGGCTTGAGTGGCTTTGGCCGGATTAATCCCGTTTTAAGACACTATTTACCCGATTTGAGCTTTGGCATGCTTTGGCTCAGGGGCGATATGTCATCCCAAAAGAAACCCGGCAATCGCCGGGTTGGTTGAGTTAGCTCAAGTAACCTTGAATGCCGTCTTGTTAACGAGCCACGTACTCGCGGGCAATCTCAGCCGCCAGCTTGGCATTGTTGTATACCAGCTCTATGTTGGCAGTCAGGCTGTGACCTTCGGTAATTTCGGCAACTTTGGCCAACAGGAACGGCGTTGAAGCCTTGCCGCCTATGCCTTTCTCATCCATTTCAGTCACTGCGCGGGCGATGGCACCATCGATCAGTGCTTTATCCAACGCATGCTCATGGGGAATTGGGTTGGCAATCACCATACCGCCCTTAAGCCCCATGTCCCACTTGGCTTTCATGGCAGCAGCGACCTCTACCGGCTGCTCCAAGCGATAGTCGACGCCGAAGTCACTCTCGCGAGTGTAGAAAGCCGGCAGTTTATCGGTTTGGAAACCAACGACAGGCACGCCTTGCGTTTCCAGATATTCACGGGTCAGGCCCAGATCCAGAATAGACTTGGCACCGGCACAAACCACGGCCACATCTGTGTTGGCCAGCTCCTGCAAATCGGCAGAGATATCGAAAGTTTGCTGAGCACCGCGGTGTACACCACCGATACCACCGGTAGCAAACACCTTAATACCGGCCATTGCGGCCAGGATCATGGTAGAAGCAACCGTGGTGGCACCGTCTGCACCTTTGGCGACAATAAAGGGAATGTCGCGGCGACTGGTTTTAATCACGGCTTCACCGGCCTTGCCCAGGTAATTGATCTCTTCCTGGCTCATGCCCACTTTAAGGCGGCCCTTGAGAATGGCGATAGTTGCAGGCACAGCGCCATTATCACGGATGATCTGCTCCACCTTGAGCGCTGTCTCAACGTTCTGCGGATACGGCATACCATGAGAAATAATGGTCGACTCCAGTGCGACCACCGGCTTGCCTTGTTCCAGGGCTGCTTGAACTTCAGGATGAATATCCAGATACTGCTTCAGCATAACGACTCCTTGATAATACGGTTTACAGAGATTTCAGACATATTGGGGTTGATAGTCGCGATATGAGACAGCGCCAAACGGGCCGCTGCCATCGCAAATTCTGTGGTTTCCAGCAATGGCCACTGCTTGAGCCAACCGTGAGCCAATCCGGCCAGGAAGGCATCTCCGGCGCCATTGGCGTTGACCATTTCCACCTGCTTGGTGGGCACCATCTGCGACTCGCCGCCATCACTGACAAATACCCCTTCACTGCCCATACTGAGGAAGATCCGCTTGACGCCCTGTTCATGGAACCAGTTAGCGATGGCGCTTAAGTCTTCTTTGCTGCGCATTTCGATGCCGGAGAGGTGTTCGGCTTCCTTGAGGTTGGGTTTGAGGGTGTGGATGGCGTTGAGATAAGGCTTGATTTTCATCGCCTTGACACAGGAAACCGTGTCAATAAATACCGGAACTTGAGGAAAGTTGCTCAAAAGATAGGATAAGGCGGCTTCAGAAAGGTTGGTATCCAACACCAGAAGTTCGGCGCGGCGCAGCATATCTTCAAGCCCCTTGAGCACTTCAGGGCCCAATCTTTCAAGAATGGCCATGTCATTGATGGCTACATGCATATCGGCGTCGCCATCCAATACCGAAAGATAGGTGGAGGTCACCGCGTCTTCAAACTGCAAGCTGTTGCCCATATCGACGCCGGCCTGACGACACTGGGCGGTAATCATCTCACCATAAGCGTCTTTGCCTATCGCCGTCACCAATCGAGTATCTGAACCCAGGCGCGCCAGGTTTTCGGCAATGTTGCGCCCAACACCGCCGGGTGAGCAACTGACGCTGCCAGGATTGGAATCCCCTACCCTTAGCTTGGAAGTCGGCCGACCAAGAATATCCATATTGGCACCGCCTATCACGACAGCATAGGGGTTCTCCACCAGGATATAACCCTTACCACGGATCACACCTTTATGAGTCAGGTTCATGATATGACCTGCGACTGCCGAGCGGGTTATGCCCAATTGATCAGCTAGTTTTTGTTGTGGGATCAATGGGTCAGCTTTAATCAGGGCCAGAATTTCGAGTTCACGTTCTGTCATTGGCGCGCTCCTGCACAAACATTTGTTTACGTGACAAACTTTTGTTTGCACAATAAACACTATATGAAGTGTAGGCAAGTAAAATTTAACCCCGAATGATAACTTCGTGATCCACCCAACAAATCCCAACAAGTAGGAAACAAGGTTTAACCACTACATATCAGTGAGTTGGGTTATAAATTACACCTAAGATTAACAAGTGCTTTGGGGGGGCAAAGTTAACCGCAACAAATTAGAGGCTGAGCTATGCTGTTGATTAAAGAAACTCAACAAAATGGGAGACTTCGGCGAGTAAAATAAATTGCCGGACAGCCTCTTCCGCCAAAGAGTTGGTAGTTCCATTGCTGCAGAACTCAACTCGCTTTCATTCAGATACCTTGACAGCCATTTGGAGACAACCAAAGCCGGTGACCCTTTTTCGCATCAAAGTAACAGAGCTCTGATGAGACATAGAAAAATGGCGGGTTTTCTCAATAGGTTATACTATACCTTTCCATATCAGGGTTTATTCAGTCACGAAAATGATGAACATATATACACCTTTTACAGATCGCGTCGGCTACACGTCAGTCGTCTGATTACACGCCCATAGTCTTGTTATAACCCTCAGACACTAAACGATATAATTTAACTGGGGGCAAGTTTCCGGGAAGGCTAAGCTCCCATCAGGAATTATATTAAGCAACTGATTTAAAGGCTTATTACTGAGGATATATGCAAGGGAACCAGGCGAAGCAACAATCCAACCCATTACCTTGGCTTCCCGGCTGGTTGAAACGCCTGCCGGTTAAATTTGCCCTCAGCCAGTTAATTATCAGCGCTCTTATCGTTATCAGTACTGTACTTGTACTGCTCAGCATCCAACGTAACCAGTTGCTTAGCCAACAAAGAGCATTGAATCAAAGTTATGGTCAAGTCGTTACCGCAAGACTGCAGGAAGTCACCTCCCAAATAGAAAGCCTGGTCAGTACCATGGCGAACCTCGGAGCTCTGTATCGTGGCAACGAATTTGAACTTCAGGCCAGTATCAAATCTGTGTTGGAATTAGATACCCAAAAGGAAATGATTACCGGCGGCGGTATTTGGCCCGAACCAAGAGCTTTTGAACCGGGAAAAATTCTTGACAGCCTCTTCTGGTATCGAGACGGTTATGGCGAATTGCAGCAACTCAACAGTTATAATGAACAACCCCAACAAGGTTACCATAACGAAGATTGGTATAAACCGACACGCTTTTTCCCGGCAGACAGAACCTTCTGGTCAAGTGCCTATCGTGATCCTTACACTGCAGAAGCCATGGTCACAGCGTCTGTTCCTATTTGGCAAGATCATGAATTTATTGGTGCCGCCACTGTAGACATTAGCCTGGGAGGCCTGAACCGTTTCTTTAGAGGCGCCCTGAAAGATCTTAGTGGTTATGTGTTTGCCCTTGATTATCGCAACCACTTACTCGCATCCCCCTGGGAAGATGAGTTTCAAGACAATACTCGAGAAAAGCCGCTGAGTTTAGATGATTTTCAACGTTTGGAACGCCTTTTCCCAGAATTCCAATTCGTTGGTGAAGCGCTTCGCAGTGCGGATCAAGTACTTATCCAACAGGCAAACCAACACAAAGCCTTTAGCAATCAACAATTGGCATCCTTGTTGGGGGACCGTGATGAAACAGACGCTGCGTTACTCAATACTATAATCAATAACTCTGCCAGAGAATGGCCAGCAAATGCCAAACTTTTGTTAACTCAAGAGCTTAATCAAGACCCCTTGCTCAAGGAACCTGCACTGGTTTCAGTATTTTTGATGCCAAAGACCTATTGGAAAATAGTAATAGTTACGCCACTGTCCTCGCTCAAGAAAGATGCAACCTTAATAGCCGGTAAAGTGGGTATCTATCTTGTTGCAATTCAACTGCTGGCGCTGTTACTGCTGTTTCTGGTTCAACACAGGTTATTTATTAAACCTATTAGCCGTATGGCCGAGGCGCTCAGAGAAAACAACCCTGCCCGTTTGGAGTTGGATGCCAGAGATAGAGAAGATGAACTGGGGATATTAGCCGGCAGCTTTATCTCCCGTACCCGGCAGTTGGAAACAACTATGGCTAGCCTGGACGCCAGTAACCTGGCGCTGGAGCAACAGCTGGAAGTACAGTATAAGGCCCAACAAGTCCTAAAAATACGTACCGAGCAGCTGAACGCCTTAATGAATCACTCGCAAAATATAATATATATCAAAGACTTGACTGGTAAATACACACTAGTTAATGATAAATACTGCGAAATAACCGCCCATGAACGCAATCAATTTATCGGCGCCAATGATACTCAGGTATTTCCGCTTGGCTTGGCGCAAATATACCAGGCCAATGATAAAAGAGTGATAAACAATCACAGTCCGTTCTGCTCTGAAGAACCCATAGCAACCCCTCTGGGAGATGTGACATTTCAAGTAACCCGCTTCCCAATTCGGGATGAATTTGCCGAGATCTGCGGCATAGGCGCCATAGCATTTGACCTTTCCAGTCACAAACGACAAGAGCGACAACTGGAACAGGCCCTGGAATTGCAGGTTGATCTCAATAAGCGTAACAAACGTACCATCCAACAACAGCAGCAACAGCTTGAGCAGTTGGAAACCATGTTGCAACAAGCACAAAGCAAGTCCCAGTTACTCAGCCTCAGCACAACATTGATGCAGGAACAGGAGTTACAACTCCCCAATTTATTTGGTCAGCTCATCTGTGAGCTATCTAGCGCTTTTGATCACTTGGGATCCCGACTGTTCGAGCCTGACATAGGCGAAATACAACAAGAGTCCAAAGAGCTTATCTTGGCTGAGTCCGCCAGATTACGCCATCTTTTGGCCTTGGTTAACCATCCTCAAACAGAAATCAAAGCGCTCTACTTCGACGAGTTTGTCTTCCATATGCAGGCTCTGTTGGCATCTGCATTTACTGAAGCCAATGTTGAAATGAGAATAATTATTGAAGAAAAGCTCCTACCTGGCGCCAAACCATGGCAATTATTATTGCTCTTCTACCCTTTGTTGAGACAAATATTACATGATACTCCCCAAGGTTCATGCATCACGCTCAACGCCACCAAAATAGATGAACATCATTTCGAGACTAGGCTAACCAACAGAAGGGAAACAAATCCTGAGCATGTAGCGAAAGAACACAGCGCAACAGATTCCCTTGTCAACTTGCAAGATTACGTTAGATTAAAGTTGCTTGGGGAGATGACCATAAGCGTCGATGATGACAAATACAGCCATATAAGGCTGGTTATTCCTTTAGAATCAATGAGCTAAAACATAAGCTGTATATTGAGAAGTTGATATTAACTCAAAGTATTTAACCAAGCACCCTGAGTTAACAAAGGTCACTTATCATATCAGACAAGTAACATAGCAAGTGTTTACAGGAACCCAAACTTAGGGAAAAGGATAGGCCATTTGCTGCTTGCACTGCTTGCATCCAGCCCTGCAAGCAGTGCATACATGGGGCTTATTCGCACTTTCTTTAAATATTTATTGGTTATCCTGAGCCATTTCCAACGGCATAGCATCACGTAATTTTTGCCACATGATGCCGCTATCAATACCATAAGATCGCATCAAGGCCGGTACTTGAGTATAATTTTTGTCCTTGGCCAGGGTTTCAAGTTTTTGATAGAAAGCCAATGCCAAGGCCCGAGCCTCGGAGCTGCTGAAATAGTAGCGTCCGACTCTGGCATACAACCCTTTGAATCCGTTTAGGATAAGCACATACAGAGGGTTCCCCGATGAAAACGCTAGGGTGTGATGCAACTGGTAGTCAAACTCGGCATAAGCCTCTGCTTCATCTTCCAGATCATGGATTTTAGACAGTGCCTCGACCGCAGTATCCGGGTTATGCCGTAGCGCTCCACGAAAATAGATGGCACTGACATTGGTTCTGGCGGACAAGAGCTGATCAACCAGTACAGGAAAACCTTCCGGGTTGAGATCGGCAATCGTCTCCAAAATGTTAAGTCCTGAGGTTTCCCAGAAATTATTCACTCGGGTGGGTTTGCCATGCTGAATAGTCAACCAACCGTCGCGGGCCAAACGCTGTAACACTTCTCTTAAAGTCGTGCGGGTAACGCCAATAAGCTCTGATAATTCCCGTTCCGCAGGAAGTATGGAGCCGGGGGGAAACTTATTTTCCCAGATTGAACGCACTATATATTTCTCTGCAAAACTTGCAGGTCCTTTGGCATTGATTATCATCAGCCCGGTTTTCCGATTGTTAGCATTATTCTGGCCACAGATCATACCAGAGCGACGAAAAATGAAAACCATCAGATCACAAATGGGAAATCCAGCCCTGTAGAGTTCTCAATAATTGCTATAAAAGTGACCAAGTTCAAATCAGCAGTCACTGAATTTTGCGCTCGAGATCCGCTTTTTGAAATCCCTGTATACCCTAATCATTACATTGAGTTTATCTTTAGGCTAGACTGAACTACGCAAATTTTACCGTTCGTCAAACAATGACGTTACAACCACTTATAACAGATTAGAGAGGAAGACATGCCTGCTACACCGATTCAGGCTTTTATGAGTAACTTCTTGGGTAACTCACCCAAGTGGTACAAGCTTGCAATACTGATTTTTCTTGTCATCAACCCGATACTCTTCAGTATCAATCCCTTTGTTGCGGGCTGGTTTTTGGTCGTGCAGTTTATCTTCACTCTGGCCATGGCACTTAAGTGCTATCCTCTGCAACCAGGCGGTTTATTGGCGATTGAGGCCGTATTCATCGGAATGACCAGCCCCAGCCAAGTGTTACACGAGATTGAGGCCAACCTCGAAGTATTACTATTGTTGGTATTTATGGTGGCCGGTATCTACTTCATGAAGCAGTTACTGCTTTATGTATTTACCAAGATGATCACCAAGGTACGTTCCAAAATAGTTGTATCCTTGATGTTCTGTGTCGCCTCTGCCTTCCTGTCGGCGTTCCTCGATGCCTTGACGGTTATCGCAGTGATCATTGCCGTTGCAATAGGCTTCTACTCCATTTACCATAAAGTGGCGTCCGGTAAAGACTTCAGCGCCGATCATGACCACACCTCGGATGGTAGTGAACAACTCAATGCCCAAGAATTGGAGGCCTTTCGTGGTTTCCTGCGTAACCTCTTGATGCATGCCGGGGTTGGTACTGCCCTCGGTGGCGTGTGCACCATGGTGGGTGAGCCACAAAACCTGATCATAGCCGCTCAGGCCAATTGGCAATTCTCCGAATTCGCCCTGCGGATGTCGCCTGTGACTGTGCCAGTATTCTTTGCCGGTATCATTACCTGTATGCTGGTAGAAAAATTCCGCATCTGTGGTTATGGCGCCCAACTGCCTGAGGCTGTGCACAAAATTCTGGTGGAATTTGCGGCCCACGAAGATGCCCACAGAACCAGTAAAGATAAGATGAAGCTGGTTATCCAAGCTCTGGTTGGTATTTGGCTGATTGTCGGTCTGGCGTTCCACCTGGCATCAGTTGGTCTCATCGGTCTGTCAGTGATAATTCTGACCACGGCGTTCAACGGTATTACCGATGAACACGCCCTGGGTAAAGCCTTTGAAGAAGCCCTGCCATTTACCGCACTGTTGGCGGTATTCTTTGCCATTGTAGGTGTGATTATCGATCAAGGCCTGTTTGCCCCTGTCATCCAATGGGCTCTCGGCTTTGAAGGCAATATGCAGTTGGTTATCTTCTATGTGGCCAACGGCTTGTTGTCCATGGTCAGCGATAACGTGTTTGTGGGTACTGTCTATATCAACGAGGTGAAAGCCGCGCTGATTGATGGCCAGATCACCCGCGATCAGTTTGACCTGCTTGCCGTTGCCATCAACACTGGGACCAACCTGCCCTCTGTAGCGACTCCTAACGGTCAGGCGGCCTTCCTGTTCCTGCTGACCTCAGCTCTGGCTCCGCTCATCCGTCTCTCATATGGCCGTATGGTTTGGATGGCCCTGCCATACACTATCGTACTGTCCATTGTTGGTGTACTGACCATTGAGTTAGGCTTCCTGGAGCAGATGACCCAATACTTCTACGACTCAGGTATGATCCTGCACCACAGCGCTCAAGAAGTGCTGGGTAAAGGTGCTGCTGTAGGTCATTAGTCGATTATTGACTGAACCTTTGGGTTTCAGTAGAGTCCAAAAAACGCCCCTTGGTGGGCGTTTTTTTATGGGGTTGGCACCCATCTTAGGTATTATCCCACCTCACCCCGGACTGATGGTCATCAATGGAGAATAGATTTGACTGCAATGATACGTTTCGCCCACTCCCGCATAGCTTGGGGAGTTCTGGCGCTCAGCGCCCTGTCTCTGGAGCTTGCTGCACTGTACTTTCAGCACGTAATGCAACTCGAGCCTTGCGTTATGTGTATCTACCAGCGCCTGGCGGTGTTGGGTTTACTGCTGGCCGGCATCATAGGTTTTCTGGCGCCGGGAATACGTACAGTACGACTGCTTGCCGCCTTGCTATGGGGGTTTAGCGCCAGTTGGGGACTGAGGTTAGCCATTGAACTCAATGATATGCAGCAAAACCCTTCACCCTTTTCCACTTGCTCATTTCTGCCGGACTTCCCTTCCTGGATGCCACTGCATGAATGGCTCCCTTCGGTATTTATGCCAACAGGCATGTGCACCGATATTCCCTGGAGCTTTATCGGCATCACTATGTCGCAGTGGATGATTGTTGCTTTTGCCACCTACCTGTTGGCACTACTGCTCTACGCTATGCCAATTCTGAGCAAAAGACGCAACTGATTGCTTCCACAATCAAGCTTTCAGGCTTTCTAAATATAAAAAAGCCAAACATGATTTGTTTGGCTTTTTTATATAAATAGTATTAATCCAAATCTTTCAGCGGCCAAAGCACAATATGATCTTCCAGATCCCTGACTTTAGTTTCACTCAATGTCTTATCTTTCACCGACATCCCCACTTCATGCATAGCATTCTTGGAACCGGTCAAAAGCGGATGCCAGGCGGGTAATGGTCGTCCCTGATACAAACGCCGGTAAGCACAACTATCCGGTAGCCAGTCCAGCTCCCCGATATTATTCGCCGTCACCGCAGTACATTGGGGAACAAATTCAAAGCGCTTTTCATAATGAATACAGCTGCAATCTTTATCAGACAATAACTTACAAGCCGCATTGGTATAGTAGAGTTCATCGGTTTCATCATCAATGAGCTTGTTGAGACAGCATTTGCCACAGCCATCACAGAGAGACTCCCATTCATCGGGAGTCATTTCGGCCAGGGTCTTGGTTAACCAGAAGGACATAAACTTGTTGATTCGTTCTTGAAAACTTGCGTAACCGCTATTTTACACTATTTTGAGGATGGATACTTGATCCGTTCGGAAAGATAGGCCGCTGCCAAAGCGAAATAATCTGAATCCTGCCAGCTTCGCAAGGCGCGATAATTCTGATACACGAGATAGTGACGACCACGTTTGCCATCAGGCATGATCAGTGACACCTGCATATCAGTTCGGCCTGGTAGATCACCACCATCGTAACGACGAACGCCCAACTTCTGCCAGTGACTGAAACTCGCCTGATAACCTACACCCAATTGGTCATTCTTTATCGACTCGGGTGCTTTAACCTGACGTCCCCAGGTTTGCGTGTCATCCCAGCCTGCTTGCCGCAAATAGTTAGCCACAGATGCCAAACCATCAGCAAAACTATTCCAGATATCGACCTTGCCGTCGCCATCGCCGTCGCTGCCATATTGAAGGTAGGTACTTGGCATCAGCCCCAAAGGCCCCATTGCGCCGGTACTCGAGCCCTTAAGCTCGTTAAAGTCGACCGATTGTGACGCGAGAATTTTCAATGCCGAGATGAACTCTTTGCGATAAGCCACTTGCCCCTCATAGGCCAGTGACGCTGTCACAGACAGCACAGGATAACTACCCTGCTGATTGCCAAAATCCGACTCGAGTCCCCAAAGGGCCAGAATAAACCTGGGTTGCACCCGGTATTGTTTTCCCAGCCCAAGCAACAGCGGCCGATACTCTTCAGCCAATACCCGTCCCTTGACCACCATCTCTTCATTGATAATCCGGGGGATATAATGTTCCAAATCCTGTGGAGGCTTTGGAATGGCCTTGTCATCATTTGAGGCCTTTTTAAACAGCTTTATTTGACTGAAGGCCTTATTCAAGGTGAATTGATCTATCCCTTTCGCTGCCGCGTCCTGTTTTAATATATCAAGATACTGCTCGAAACTGCCCTCGGTGGCCACGCAGACCTTGGTCAGCGACGCGCCCAGCAGCGAAATAAACACCAGGGAAAGTCTATCCATAAAATGCGTTATTCCTTAAGCAGAGTGATCATCCAGGCCCTTGCTAAGTCTCAGCTCCTTCAGCATATCCACCGGAGGCGGCGGTAATTGCAAATAATAGCCCTTTTCCGCCAGTTCTGCTTTTACCTTGTTAATATCAGCGATGCCCAGTTGCCGCCTCTTTTGCAACGGTAACAACATGACCAATTGTGGTGGTCCAAATACCTGCATCAAGGGTGCAGGTACATCATCAAACTGATCTTTCTTGTTGACGAATAAATAGGTGTCGGCTTTTTTCAGGCTTTTATAGACAGCACAGATCATAATTGTATCAATTTCCATGGGTTCAAACTTGCCACTTATCGGGGCACACTATAACATGGACGCCTTGGAATATAACGCTGTCACGCAATCTGACTGCTCATTTTCTGGAGAATGATGCCGGGATGCCAAAACCTAGTCTAGAGCTAAAAGGCTCTTCTTTTACGCTCTCTGTACTTCACATCAACACCCCTGATCTGGACGCCCTTTTCAAAGAGCTCGATGGCAAGCTCGCCCAGGCTCCGCAGTTTTTTATTAATGCTCCATTGGTGCTAAACCTGAGTCAAGTTAATGGCACAGATATAGATCTCCAAGGACTGCGCCAGGGACTGACCGACAGACAGTTGGTGATAGTTGGGGTAACTGCAGCCGATAAGGATCTCAATGAAACCGCCAAAGCCCAGGGGTTAGCCAGTATCAAGGCAGGAAAGCAATCCGAACTGCCACCGCCTCCCCCGAGGGTCACCAAGATCGTCAAACAAAACGTGCGTTCAGGGCAACAAATCTACGCCAAAGACGGTGATTTAATCGTTTTTGGTGCAGTAGGGAATGGCGCTGAAGTCATTGCTGATGGTAGCATTCATGTATACGGGGCACTGCGTGGTAAAGCTATGGCGGGAGCCAACGGCGATAAGCATGCCGTGATCCTGGCCCAGTCCATGGAAGCTGAACTGGTTTCGATTGCGGGACAGTACTGGTTGACTGAAAACCTGCAGCAACACTGTACCGCCAAGAGTGGTTGTATTAGGCTCAGCGGTGAGTCATTAATCGTTGAATCGCTGCCCGGATAAGGCAGATGGAAAGGATAAAATAGAACATGGCACAAATTATTGTTGTCACCTCAGGTAAAGGCGGTGTGGGCAAGACCACATCGAGCGCGGCTATCGCCACCGGCTTGGCGCTCAAAGGACATAAGACAGTCGTTATCGATTTTGATATTGGCCTTCGAAATCTGGATTTGGTCATGGGCTGTGAACGCAGGGTTGTTTACGACTTTGTCAATGTCATCAATGGTGAATCCAATCTAAATCAAACACTTATCAAAGATAAGCGCTGCAATAAACTGTTCGTTTTACCTGCATCCCAAACCCGGGACAAGGATGCCCTGACCCGGGAAGGTGTCGGCAAGGTACTCGATGATTTGAGCAAAGACTTTGATTACATCATCTGTGACTCCCCTGCAGGTATCGAAACCGGCGCTATGATGGCACTCTATTTTGCCGATATAGCCATAGTAACAACCAACCCTGAGGTCAGTTCGGTCAGGGATTCAGACAGAATTCTAGGCATGCTGCAAAGCCGTAGCCGCCGTGCCGAACAAGGGCTTGAGCCTATCAAGGAGTATCTGCTGCTGACCCGCTACTCCCCTGCCAGGGTGAAAACCGGCGAAATGCTCAGTGTGGAAGATGTGCAGGAGATCTTGGCAATAGATCTGCTTGGAGTTATTCCTGAGTCCCAGGCAGTGCTCAAGGCTTCCAACTCTGGTGTGCCGGTGATCATAGATCATGACAGCGATGCAGGGCAGGCCTATGAGGATACTGTGGCTCGTCTGCTGGGTGAAGAGCTTCCGCTACGCTTTGTCGCGGAAGAAAAGAAAGGATTCCTTAAACGAATATTTGGTAGCTAAATTATGTCATTACTCGATTATTTCAGAAGCAGCAAGAAAAGCAGCACCGCGGCAACTGCCAAGGAACGTTTGCAGATCATCGTTGCCCATCAACGCGGTGAGCGCGGGGCACCGGATTACTTTCCGCAGATGAAGCAGGAGATAATTGAAGTGATCCGCAAGTATGTGCACATCTCTGAAGAGCAAGTATCTGTGCAGTTGGATCAGAACGATGACAACCTGTCGGTACTCGAACTCAATGTGACACTGCCGGAACGCGCCTGATTAAAGGGCAAACCAATGTAAATAATGCCGTTTCTGTAAAGAGACGGCATTTTATTATCTGGTCATTGCCAATACAATTCCCTCTGCCAAGCGCTGTTTGCAGGCCACTCAAAAAGCTATTTAATGATGGTTTCAGTAAAAAGCAACTTTGGAGAACGGCCGACAACACCCATAAAAAATCCGATGAGTCTGTATCATCGGATTTTGGATTTCAGTTTCAGCTTTGCCAGAGCTGCATTTGATTTATCCTAGGGGATCAGCGCCTGGCCACTGGCACTTCCAACATAGCCATAGCGGCCATACTGGATTCCAGAGGTTTACCTTCAAAACGTGCCTGGAAACTGTACCCCTCAGGACCAATACGCTCAAGCGCCTTGGCTGGCACCTTGAACATCACCTTCAGTGTCTGCCCCGGCTTGACGCTGGTATCTCTGATTGCTTGAGTGAACATCATTTCGTCTGACCAAGCCCAGACTCGCTGTTCCTTATCATCCACCAACCAAAGATCAGCTGTCATCCCAGAATTGAAGCGGATCCCAATCGCGTATGCTTTGGGATTGTGGATCTCCAACATCACCTGCAAAGGTTGCTTATCAACCACATCGCTAAACGTCAGCTTACCTTCAAACAGTGCCGGTGTAGGCGCTTTCTTGATGGTACCAAAGTGCAGTGTCGGCATTCTGAGTTCCTCCATCCCTGTCGGGCTCTTTTGAGGCACAGGCTGAGTAGTTGCGGCATTGGAGCCGCTGCAACCAGCGAGTGCCAAGACCGCTAGCAAAGGCAAAACGGCGCGCATCAATTACCTCCTCCAAGTTTTTTGAAGATGCTGTCTTTAAGCTTGTCTTTCACCTTCTCGGTCTCTTCCTTGAGCTTGGAATCAAACAGCGCCTGAGTATCGAGTGCAAATTTGGGTTCCTGGAATGAACCGGAAATCATCAGCGGAATTTCGACACCGGCCAGATCATTCTTGCCTTCACCGCCCTGGCCCTTGAGGCTGCCGACTACTGAGGTTTTCAGCTTATAGTCCAGCTGCTCACTGATAAGGTTGGCACTACCTGCACCCGCCAAACGAATGAGTGGTGATGCCATAGCGAGATCCGGGTTATTGGCCAGACCATTTTTCAGACTGAAACTGCCGGTCAGGCTGGAGAAATCTGTCTTGCGTTCGCCCTCTTCCTGAGCCGACAAATCACCTTTAAGCTTGGCTTGGGCACTGCGGATCATATAAGGGATATTCACCCCATAGAGCGCACCATCGCTGATTTCAAACTTGCCGTTGGCGTCCAGGTTCTGCTTGATGTTATCCGGAATTAGGCTCTTGCCTTTACCTTTGACATTAAAAGCGGTGGCCCCCGCCAGAATTTTCAAGTCGGCCGCATCCTTGAGTAAAGGTTGAATTTTGACGCCATTGAGCTGAGTATCAAAATTGTAGCTGGCAACCTTATTGCGACCGTCAAGCTGTGCCTTGGTCATCAGTTTGCCCTGATACAAGTCAGCACTGAGCTGCTTCATATTCAGCACGCCATTGTTCAGTACCAGATCCATCTGCCAGTTTTCAGTGGTCAAACCGGCAACTTTAATGGCCTTAACCGTTAAATCCATGGCGAAGTTGACCTGCTTCATTGCACTCAAGTCAGGTTCACTGCTGGCCTTGGCGGCCGTTGCCGATTCAGTGGTTTTGGCTGCGGCTTTGCCTTCCTCACTGGCCGGCAGCAACTTGTCGAGATCAATTTCTCCCAAAGCCAAGTTGGCTTTCACATCCGGTATCTTGCCGCCGAAAGCCACTTTGAGATCCCCTTTGCCTTCAATATCAGCCACCTTGAGGCTACTCAATACCAACTCGGCATTTTGACGATTGAGATCCAATTTCACATCAGCATTCAGAGCGGCGCTCAACTTACCGCCGGGCATACTCTTGCCTTCGACACGATTGTCAATGGCAAAGCCGGTGATCTCCAACTGCTTCATGTCCGCTGAGATTTTCAATTGCCCTTTACCCTCGCTGACAATTTTCATCTCCGGCATGCTGCCGCTGAACTTATAGGCCAGAGGGGCAAATTTACCCAGCGAAAACTCGCCCAGGGTCAGGGACTCAAGTACAAAGGTTTGGTCACTGCCACTGCGCTTGTCGAGCAGATGAATTTGGGTATTGGTGATATTGATGCCGCCTATATTGAGACTGGCCAGCCCCTGAGCACTGCCTTCGGTATCCTTGGGTTGCTCTTTGGCCGTACCTGTGTCACCACTGAGCCCATCTAGACTGGTACGGCCGTCCTTCTGGGTAATGAGATCCAGTTTCAAACCATCGAGGTTTAATTGGGCAATTTCCACTTCTTTACGAAACAGTGGCATCAAGGCCACTTCAGCGACAACCTGGTTGACCGCCAACATCTGTTTTTCATCAAATCCATCAGGGTTACTCAGGCTGATACCGCCCAATTCAATTCCCAGAGTCGGGAAAAAAGTCCAGTTTAGATCTTGACTGATGACCAATTCACGCCCTGTCTGTTTTTTTACCGCATCGACAATCTGAGGTTTAAAGTCGTTGGGATCAAACAACAAGGTCAAATACAGAACCAGACCGAGAAACAATACCGCGAAAATACCCAGTATCCACTTAACCACTTTCATAATAGTTTCCTTGTTCAACAATAAGGACTAAGGCACTTGTTCAACTGATAAAGGCCATATTCAGGGGATTTTGACTAATTGCGATGCCATTATCGTCAGCATAAAGCATCATTCCGGGGGTTATATGCACATCTCCGATGTAAAGTGCACAGTTTATTTCTCCTGCTCCCTTGCGCTCGGTTTTAGTGGGGACTGGCGCCAGAGCCTTTACCCCTAGCGGCATAGTTGCCAAGGTGGCAACATCACGCACAGCGCCGTAGATCACCACTCCCTGCCAACCATGGTCAACAGCACTCTGGGCAATGAGATCCCCCATAAGGGCCTTGGCGGTAGAAGCGCCACCGTCCACCAACAGTACTTTACCCGTACCATCGGTTGCCAACAGCTGTTTCACCTTGGAATTATCCTCGAAACACCTGACGGTAACGATTTCGCCCCAAAAAATCGATTTGCCACCAAACTGACGAAAGACAGATGGCAGCAACGTGAGATCATTTTCATAATGATCAAAGAGATCCGGTAACAAATCCAGCATAGAGGCCTCCGTGCAAATACTGCTTTCTAGGTTAACGCCCTTATCCTGTCACCACAAGTTCCATGATAGCAGAACAGCTGTCTCCAGATTTATCTCATCCAATAAACGGTGAAATGCTTGAGTAATTTCAGAAATATACTATAGACTATTATAGGTGACAGCTTTGCGATCCCTTTATCCTGTCCCCCCCTTTCGGGCAAAACTTCGTTTTAAGTGAACATACATGACAAAAGATCTCGATTTGCAGAGTGCTATTGCGGCACTCGATGCATATGGATATGAAAAAAAACACTCAACGGATCTTGAGCAAGCCAGAAACAAACAGCAGATGACCCGCTATTTGAAGTCTTTGGACTTTAGCCTTAGGCGTCTGAAGCTTCTTCAGGAAGCGGTCAATGAATTGGTTGAAGATACGCAAAACAACTTGCATAAACAGGAGCAAGTACAAACCTTTAAGACCAAGGTCATCAATTTATCCCGCGAACTCAACATGTCCTATGATGAAGTATTGGTCTATATGGCCAATCAGGGTAGTAAGTAAGGATGTGAGTTTAATATCGATTACAATATTGTTCGATATACCAGAGTTGTTCGATATCAGAGAGGCGCAGACAATATCTGTGCCTCTCTTTTTATGGGACAAGGATGTGCGTTATCAACCCAAATAATATTTCACAACTTATTTCACTTTTTGAATTCCATCGCGTTATTGTTCGCTTACTACACTTAACCAAAGAAATAACTGTCTTCCGCGATCGGTTTCACTTTCCAACCGAATACCACAAATAATCCCATGAAAAATATGAGCCTTTTTATAGCACGCCCTTCTGTTTGCACTACACTTAAGAAACTTGAAATCACCTGATTGAACAAAACCAGGGCTTCAGACTATGACGAATGGAGGACAGCAATAACCATGGGAAAAATGCTAGTGCCTTTGGCTCTATTGCTATTCTTGTTTATCTGGCTCAGCATACCCAGACAGCCAAACTCCCCAATTTTGCTCAACCAGACTCCGGTTCGCATCGCCGTATCCACCTCACTGCTTTCAGCTCCTGTCATTATTGCCGACAAGCTCGAACTCTTTGCCCGCGAAGGCGTCTATGTAGTGCTGCAACCACTTCAAGGAGGCGATCTTTGCTTCGAAGCTCTGCTCAATAACAGGGCTGATCTGGCCACCAGCTCTGAATCCGTAGTGATGTTTAATAGCTTCAAGCGAACCGACTTCACCGTGCTGGCAAGCTTTGCCGAATCGGATAACGACATCAAACTGTTAACCCTACATAAGAGCGGTATCACCACTCCGACCCAGCTGGATGGTAAGCGCGTTGGCATCGTCGCCGGCAGCGCCAGCGAGTATTTTCTTGATACCATACTCAACATAGCCGGACACCCGTCCTTGGCGCCGGTTCGGGTGGATATCCGCCCGTCAGCTTTGGCGTCGGCGCTGCTTGCAGGCGATGTGGATGCAATTTCGGTTTGGGAGCCATACGGATTTCAGCTATTGCAACATCAACCAGGCAAGATAAACGAATTTCCCAGTCGCGGTTTGTATAGCCTGTCTTTTAATCTCATCAGTCGTAAGGGCGACAATCAGACGCACTACGAACACCATGTTCGGATCCTTAAGGCGCTGAAACTCGCCAGTGAATTTATCGTCCTGCATCCACAGGAAGCCCGTCAGTTGGTTGCCGAATATCTGCACCTACCCACTGAAGAAGTCGTCGCTCTATGGCCGGACTATCTGTTTCGTCTGTCATTGGGTAATAGCCTGCTCAGTAATCTGCAATCACAGGCTCGCTGGGCCATGACCAGCGGCACCATAGAAGCCCAGCAGTTGCCCGACTTCAGAAATGTTATCGCTCCCAAAGCACTGGATCAGATACAACATATGTCATTGGTGGAACAGAGATGAAATTATCCAGCCGCCTCAGCATTCTGGTCATTCTCTGCATCACCCTGACACTGGTACTGGCGCTGTCACTGTTGCAACAACGTCATTTCTCCCAGCAGACGTTTCAACAGATGCACAAACTGGTTGAACTGCAACTACACCTGGATCTGCTCAGGTCCAACTTATGGCTGCTGCAACAATACCGGGACACCCAAGCTGTGGAAAACACCCAAAGGGATCTGCTGCGCCTAAACGCCCTCTTGACTACCACTCAGGTCGATGATGAACAGCAACAACAGCTATTGGCTAACCTCAAACGCCAAAGCAACAACATCAGCACCCTATTGGAGCATTCTCTGCCCAAGCTGTCTCTGATAGCAGATGATCAGTTGGTCAGTAGTATGTTGCTGTCAAGATACAATATGAGCATTCAATCCATGAGCGAAGATCTGTTTCGCTTTCAACATCACACTATGGACAGAGCCCGTGTGCTGCAGCTCAGCCATCTCTATCTCAACGGTGCCCTGCTGCTGGCCATTGCCCTGTTGGTGACAGGCTTTACCCTGCATACTCTGAGACGTTTTCGGCGCCATTTGGGCAGTTTAAAACGCGGCATACGCGATCTGGCCAAGGGCGATCTTCATAGCCGTATCAGGCTGGAACAACAAGATGAACTCTCTGAACTGGCCCATGAATTCAACAATATGAAACAGGCATTGATGGAAGCAACCGAACGAAAAGAGCAATTGCAATTAGAGGTAGAAGTGCAAACCCAGCAGTTGCAACTACAGCAAGACAGGTTGCGATATCTGGCAGATCATGACGATCTCACCGGCGCGCTCAATCGCGGCGCCGCCACCACTGAACTGGAACACGCCATAGTACGTTGCCAACGTCAACAGCTTAAGGCTGCGTTGCTATTCATTGATCTGGATAAATTCAAACCCATCAACGACAATTTTGGCCACAGCGCCGGTGACGCAGTGCTGGTGGAAATTGCCAAAAGGCTGAAGGAGACATTAAGACGCTCGGATTTGGTGGCCCGTATCGGCGGCGATGAATTTATCATCTGGCTGGAGCCGATAAATAGCCGCGAAGAAGTCTGTGCCGTGTTGGAAAAGATTCATGCCTTGGGTGCCGATATCCCCTGGCAAGGGCAACAACTTCAGGTTGGCCTGAGTACCGGCATCAGTCTCTATCCCGAACATGGCGACACCCTGGCCGAACTCATCGGCGCTGCCGACAGTGCCATGTATCAGGCCAAGCAGGCACAACCTCAGGCTTCCATGGAACTGGCACTAAAGAAGCGCTACAGCTTTGCCTCACCCAGTGCCGATGCCTAACTTGCCCGGCCACACACGCCTGAACTTCAAACTGTCGGCCAGAGGCGCCTAAACCAGCTGAACCTCGGCAGTCTTATCGCCAACAACAGCAACATGGCAGCAAGGTAAAGGCTGGGCTCAATGACTTCAGACTTCACCGACCAGTAATAATGCACAGGTACCAACAGGGCAATGGCATAAATACTGTAGTGCAATTGCTGCCAACGCCGCCCCATCCGGCGCTGCAATGCCTTGAACGAGGTCAGCGCCAGCGCAGCTAGCAACAACCAGGCGCTGGCCCCCACTAAAATATAGGGGCGCTTGATAATTTCACTGAATAGCAGCTCCCAGGCAAACAGCAGATCCAGGCTGAAATAGCTGAGAATATGCAAGCAGGCCCAGGCAAATATCCAGAGTCCGAGCAAACGCCGAGTCTGCATCAACAACCCCAATTTGAATTTTCTGGCAACTGGCGATACCAACAAAGTGGCCACCAAAGCATTGAGCGCCCCCTTGCCGGTGAAATGGATAATATATTGCACAGGATCGCCACCGGCCCTGTCTGTCACCACTTGCAGGACCAAATAAAGCAGGGGCAAACCGGCGGCCAGATGCAGCAACGCCTTTAACCAAGGCAGTTGCTTGGGAGCTAGACGCATCAATAGTATTTCCTTAAATCCAGATCCCGGTACAGATGCGCGACCTGCTCACCATAGCCGTTGAACATCTGGGTCGGGATCCGTTTGGCAGAGAAGATCCCGCCTTCGGCAATCCGCCGCTCTGTCGCCTGTGACCAACGAGGGTGATCCACTCCTGGGTTCACGTTGGCATAAAAACCGTATTCATGGGGTGCCAGTTGATGCCAACTGGTCGGCGGCTGTTTGTCCAAAAGCCTAATTTTCACGATAGATTTAATGCTCTTGAAACCATATTTCCAGGGCACCACCAAACGCACAGGAGCCCCATTTTGCGGCGGCAGCGTCTTGCCATAGAGGCCGACCGACAGGAAGCTCAACTCGTTCATCGCCTCATCGAGTCTTAATCCCTCCACATAGGGATAATGAATGCCGCCGCCCATCAAGCGATTGCGTTGCCCCGGCATCTGCTCGGGATCAAACAGGGTTTCAAAGGCCACATGAGTCGCAGAGGATTTGACTCCGGCCCTGGCCAGCAAAGCCGCCAGCGGAAAGCCAACCCAGGGGATCACCATGGACCAGGCCTCGACACAGCGCAAACGATAGTGGCGCTCCTCCAGGGGAAGCAACTTGAGCAGGTCGTCATAATCCAGCGTTAAGGGGCGCTCGACCTCGCCTTCGATTTTAAGCACCCAGGGATTGACCTTGAGGCTCTGACTATTTTCGAAGGGATCTTGTTTGCCGGTGCCAAACTCGTAAAAGTTGTTATGGCGGATCACCTTGTCAAGGGGTGTCAGGCTCCCAGGTAATTGAAAGTCCGGGTTGCTGCGATAGTTGAGATTTGAGGTGACAAATGCCTCGCTCTCACGCTTGTCACCGAAAAGGTCAAACAAGCCGGCCTGAACATGGCCGGGAATACTGGCACCTATAACGCCGAGCCCCAGTGCCTTGACTATGTTGCGCCGATCGCGAAATACGGCTTCCGGCGTGACTTCAGTTGCCGGCAACTCCCAGAGCATTTGCCTGCCAATCCCTAGTTTAAATTTTTTATTGCTCACAGTGACCTCTCAATAGCTGCAGTCAATTCAGTTTATAAGACCCAGGCAGGCAAAGAAAAATTTCCTGCTGGAATAATTCCTGCAACTCCATTGGCTGAACCTTGACTGACAAGAGGTACAAAATGGGCAACTCTTAGCCATTTATCCTGAGTCTACACGCCCTAGCCCTTGAAGGCCCTGACTCATTCTGCGACTCTATTCGGGTTTTCCGCTCCTCTTTTTTGCACTCAAGGGACATGATATGGACTTGGCCACTACAATTTCCGCGCCTCAACTCATTGCCGCCGCGGCCCTATTACTGCTGGGTATCTTGCTTGGCGCCCTCTTTAATCAGCGCATGACCCGCGGCCGTTGGCAACAGATTAAAGACCAGTTAGTGCTGCAACATGAACAAAGATGCAGCGAACTCAACGAACAACTTGGCAGCAGCCAGGAAAAAGCCGAATGGCTGGTGTCCCAGCTCGGTAAAGCAGAAGCCATTGCCGAGCGGGTGCCCGACCTTGAACAGCAACTCAAGGATGCTCAGCGCAAGCAGTTGGAAACTCAGTTAAACCTGTCAAAGTCCAATGCCATGCAGCAGACAATCAGCGCTCGCTTCGACGCCGAGCAACAGGCGCTCAACGATAAAATCGAACTGCTTGAGCGCAGTGAAGCCCGCTTAAAAGAGCAGTTTGAAAATCTCGCCAACAAGATTTTTGAAGACAGAAGTGAAAGACTAAAATCCCAAAACCTATCGCAGCTCGATGGTGTTCTCGGACCACTGAAACAACAACTTGAAGGTTTCAGAAGGCAAATTCATGAATCCTACTCACAGGAGCAGAGTGAACGTTCATCATTGAAACACCAACTGGAAGATCTCAAGCAACTCAACCTGCGCATGAGTCAGGATGCGGTCAATCTCACCAAAGCGCTCAAGGGCGACAACAAACAGCAAGGCAACTGGGGCGAAGTGATCCTGGAGCGGGTACTGCAGGAAAGTGGTCTCAGACAAGGACATGAGTATGACGTGCAGCAGGATCTGAAAAATGATGCCGGCAAGCGCTTTAAACCCGATGTCATAGTCCACCTGCCGGCCAATAAGGATGTGGTAATAGATGCCAAAATGTCACTGCTAGCCTATGAGCGCTACTACAATGCCGAAACCGATGAAGAGCGCTCCCTGGCGCTGCGTGAACATATCAACTCTATTCGCGGCCATATCAAAGGCCTGAGCCAAAAGGACTACCAGCAACTGCACGGCATCAAGAGCCTGGATTATGTATTGATGTTTATTCCGGTGGAACCCGCCTTCCTGCTGGCACTGGAACAAGAGCCGCAGCTGGTGAATTTCGCGCTCGAAAACAACATCATGCTCGTCAGCCCAACCAATCTTTTGGTAGCACTGCGCACCATCAATAACATCTGGCGCTACGAATACCAAAACCAACACGCCCAAAGGATCGCCAAGCAAGCCGGTAAAATTTACGATAAACTCTGTGGCTATCTGGAAGATATGGACAAACTCGGGCGCGCGCTGGACAATGCAGAGAAGTGTTTCAACGGCGCCATGAATAAACTGGCTACCGGCAGGGGTAACCTTATCCGCCAGGCTCACCAGATGCAACAGTTGGGCGTTGAAACCAGTAAACAACTGGATAAACAATTACTTGAAAAGGCGATGACAGAAACGCCCTTGCCAATAGGCAAGGAGGTTAATGCCATAGAAAATACAGAGAAGGACGGCGAACTAACCTCCTGAATTCAGCCTCTCAAGTGAAACAGGCCATCAACAAGGAGTTTTAGATGCGCAAAGCCTTGACCCGAATAGCCCTCGCCGGCAGCGTTGCCTTGAGTGCAGTGACAATATCCACCCCTTGGATACTGTTTCCCGGGATAAGCCATGCGGCCAAGGCGCCTACCTCTTTGGAACAACAACGCCAAAATTACCTAAAGGCCAGAGAGGCGCTGGATAAAGGCCAACTTGACGAGTATCGCAAGCTCAGGGCCCAACTCAAGGATTACCCGCTCAATATCTATCTGGATTTTCACGCCGAACTGGATGACATAATGGCGCTTGCAGGCCCAGAGGCACAAAAGGCAATAGACAAATTTGAGCATTCGCCCCTGCATGGCAGCGCTCGTCACAGGTATCTGCTGCGAGCCGGCGGCGACAAACGCTGGCAGGATTTTCTGGCCATTTCCCCGGAACTGCCCAGAGCCACTGAGCTGCAATGTTACTTTTACCGGGCCCAGCTTGGCCAAGGGAATAAACAGCTAGCCTGGGACGGTGCCCGTCAACTCTGGCTCTATGGTCGCTCCCGTCCCAAGGAGTGCGATCCCCTGTTCAATGCCTGGAGCAAGGCCGGGCACCGCACTCAGGAGTTGATCTGGTCGCGGATGATGCTGGCCTTTGACGCCGGACAAAGCGGTCTGCTGCAGTATCTGGGACGCAAAGTTACCCAACATCAGAATCAGGCCAAAATGCTGCAGGCGGTCTATAAAGATCCCAACCGCCTCAGGCACATGAATCAGTTTGATGGCGATGCCCCCATCTACAGTGATATCGTTTCTGCCGGACTAAAGCGCCTGGCCCGTAGAGATCTGCGTCAGGCGGTGCGTTTGTACGTCAAGTATGAAAAGGCCGGCAGATTCAGCGACTTCCAGGGGCGGCAACTAAACCGTTATCTGGTCAGGCGAGCGCTTATCGTCGAGGACGAGGGGCTGAGAGATCATATCGACACCATGCTGCCGCTGCTCAAGGCTGACGATCTGACCGAGCGCCGTTTGCGCTGGGCGATTGCCGAGCAAAATGATGCCGATATCCGCCGTTTTCTCCCCTTACTTAGCGATCAAGGCCGCAACGATGCGCGCTGGCGCTACTGGCACCTGAGGGTCAATGGCCGGGACGATGCTATGCTCGAAGCACTCAGCCAAGAGCGCAATTTTTATGGTTTCTGGGCCGCAGCCGAGTTAGGCCTAGCCCCCAACCTGGCACATGTGCCGACTCAACCCCAGGCGCAAATGCAGGCAAGACTCGCTGATGACAAGGCGCTTGCCCGGGTATCTGAGCTGCTGGCACTGGATAAACTGGTCGATGCCAGAATCGAATGGAGCCAAATGCTCGCCCGCCACAACAAACAGATGCGCGCCCAGTATGGGGTCTATGCTCAGCAGCAAGGATGGGACGCGTTGGCGGTTGAAGCCAGTATTCAGGCCAAGCTCTGGAATGATATGGAGATGCGTTTTCCCTATGCTGCCGATAATTTCTTTACCCAAGCCGGTAAAGAGTTCAAGGTCAATGTCAACGAAATTCGCGCTATATCTCGCCGCGAAAGCGCCTTCTACCCCTATGCAACTTCTTCAGTGGGTGCCAGAGGTCTGATGCAATTGATGCCGGCCACCGCCAAGCAAACCGCAAAAGAGTTTAAATTGACATTCAATGGCAATCGCAGTCTGTACAACCCGGCCATCAATGTGCCGCTGGGCAGCGCCTACTACACCAAGCTGCTGGCACAGTTCGACAACAACCGGGTACTGGCCGTTGCCGCTTACAATGCCGGACCTCACAGGGTAAAGCGTTGGCTAAAGCAGAGCGACGGCAAACTGGATGTGATGAGTTTTATCGAAACCATCCCCTTCAGCGAAACCCGCGCCTATGTGCAGGCGGTGTTCACCTATCGGCAGATTTATGAGCTGCGTCAACAGCAAGCTCTGCCACAGTTCAGTGAAACAGAACTGGGCCGCCGCTATTGACGCGGCGGTGAATTGGCACTGAGTCAAATTCCCAACGCTTTGATATTAAAGAGCTTGTTCCTAGACGTATTTTTCAGCGCTCGATGCTTTAATGGGGTAAATTGACTTGTTATCTTGACACCATAATGGGAATAATTAGCATTCATTTAGCTAACTCCGTTGATAACTGCATGGATCTTTCCCCTCCGCGGCACATTGCCTGTGAATATCAGCCGCTTGTCTGTCCCCGAACTTTGGCCATTCAGGGTTATGAAGCCCTGGCCCGCTTTTACGATCACCAAGGCGCCTCCTTGGCACCTAATCTTGTATTCGACTGGCTGCATAAAGACAGCCGTGCTCTGGCAGCGGTAGAGTTGCAGGCCAAATTATTGCAACTCAGTCAAGCGCCCAAGACCCCCAGACTCAACGTCAACCTGGATCCTCACGCGCTGGACAGCGCCAATTGTCAATGCATGATGCAGGCGCTGGATAAGTATCAGCAGCAAACCGGAGGCTTAACTGTGGAGCTGATAGAAAACACCTGTGTCAACGATGCCGACAAGGCACAAACATTACTCAAAGAGCTGCACCGGCGCGGAATTACCGTAGCGCTTGATGATGTCGGCGCACCCCATGCCATGGTATCACTGCAACTGCTGACCGCCGTAGACTGCATCAAGCTCGACCGTCACTGGCTCAGTGCCATCCAGGTACCACTCATGGCTAAGCTTCTGGAAAACTTGCTTAATTTTGCCAAGTCCTGCCAAAAAATAACTATACTCGAAGGAATCGAAACCGAGCAGCAGCTGTCTCAGGCACTGGCGTTGGATGTAGATTTGGTGCAAGGTTTCTACTTCAGACCTCAGTTCATCCAAACCGAGCCGGAACTGATTTCAGTGACCATCTAACAAGGAAGCCAATGTGTCCAGGAGCCAGATAATCCAGGTACTGCAGCAACTCGAGCAAGTTTTGATAGGCAAGCCCAGGGTAATACGACTGGCGCTGGCCTGCATTCTGGCTCGCGGCCACCTGCTGATTGAAGATCTACCGGGTATGGGCAAAACCAGTTTGTCCCATGCACTGGCGCAAACCTTAGGCCTGAGTTATCAGCGGGTACAGTTTACCAGCGACATGCTGCCGGCAGATATTCTCGGGGTTTCCATCTTTGATAAGCAGCAATCTGAGTTTGTATTCCACCCTGGCCCTATCTTCAAACAGATGGTGCTGGCCGACGAAATCAACCGTGCCAGCCCCAAAACCCAGAGTGCCTTACTCGAGGCGATGGCAGAGCGACAGATCACAATCGATGGTATAACCCACAGACTGCCGCATCCTTTTTTCGTGGTCGCCACCCAGAACCCCACCGACCAATCAGGCACCTTTCCACTGCCGGAATCCCAGCTGGACCGCTTTATGATGCGCCTCTCCATTGGTTATCCCAGCCAGGATGCCGAGTTGGTCATGCTCAAAGGACAGGAACGCAACCAACCCCTGCCCCAGTGTTTGAGCGCGCTCGAGCTGGATCAACTGCAGCAGGAGTGCGAACAGGTGGCGGCTTCCGATGCCCTGCTTAACTATATTCTGGCGCTGGTGGAGGCTTCCCGTAGCCAAAACGAAGGCTATGGCCTTTCCCCCAGAGCCACCAAGGCGCTGCTGGCGGCGGCCAAGGCCTGGGCCTGTATCCAGGGGCGTCAATATCTGGTGCCCGAAGATGTGCAAGCTGTGTTTGGCGCCGTTGCCGAGCACCGCCTGCGACATTCGAGCCAACTTCAGGGCGAGCAGTTATCGACCAGGTTACTCGGCACCATCAATCCCATTCGGTGACGGCGAGATGGCCTCTGTAACCGCCCTGTTCTCTGCCCGGCTCAACCGCTGGTTGTCACGGCGTATTCCCGCCGCCAAAGAGCAACGTTTGAGCCACAGAAGCATCTTTATTCTTCCCAGCGGCTTTGGCGTTATCTGGCTGGCGCTGGTACTACTGCTGTTTCTGTTCGGCACCAACTATCAAAACAACCTGGTGATAGGCCTGGCCATAGTATTGGCCAGCGTGTTTCACACCTGCATCATTCACAGTTACCGCAATCTGGCGGGACTGAGACTCAGTGCCCGTAAGCCTCCCCAAGCCTATGCCGGCGACAGTCTCTCCTTCCCTGTGACCGTCAGCGCCGACAGAAGCCTGTTTCGGCTCGGTTTCAGCTACCCGGGAGAGCGGCAAGTCTTTGTCTCCCGTGTCGATAACCAGGAGCAGACGGCTTTGGTGCCCATGCAGCCAAGGCCCAGGGGCCTATGGCATCCAGGTAGACTCAAGGTGGAGTCCTGCTACCCTCTGGGGCTCTGCCGTGCCTGGTCTCATCTGGATCTCGACACCCGTCAATGGGTGTTTCCAACGCCCGTGGTCAGCACGCCTAAACTGGGGCGCAGTGAACACGCCCCCGGATCCCAAGATAGTGGCGAGTGGCTCAGCGGCGTCGATGAATACGCCGGGCTTAAAAGCTATGTCCCGGGCGAATCGCTCAAACAGGTGGCCTGGAAACAGTGGGCTCAGGGCCGAGGCATGCTCAGCAAGGAGTTTGCCGAGCCTCAGGGGGCGCCTTTGTGGCTGGAGCTTGATAGCAAATTAACCGACGATGAGTTGGAACAGCGCCTGGGTGAGCTGAGCTATCAGGTCAATCAATTGGCCCATTCCGGCCAAACCTGGGGGCTTAAGTTAGCGGGCAGAACCATAGCGCCTTCTCAAGGCGAAGCTCAGCGTCAGGAGTGCCTCAAAGCCCTGGCACTCTATCCGGCCAAGGCTGAAGGTACCGGCCGATGAAAGCCGCTCGCTTGCAAACCGCGCTCAAGGAGTCCTCGGAGGAGATCATCGCCCGCCGCACCTTGCTTTGGCTGCTGTTCACCAATCTGGCAGTGCTGGCGCCGCTTGCAGGCAAAATTACCTTGGGAACCCTGGGGATCTGCGCCATCTGTTTTGTCTGGCGCTTGGGGATCTATCTTGGCAAGGTCGCCAGGCCCCCCAGAGTGCTGGTGACTGTGCTGGCCATTGCTGCGGCGCTGACGCTGGCGCTGGTGAGTCGCGAACTTGGCCTGCTCAATGCCTTGGTCAACTTATTGATCCTCGGCTATTCCCTTAAATATATCGAAATGCGCAGTCGCCGCGATGTCAAAGCCGTGGTACTGGTGGGCTACTTTCTTATCGCCCTCACCTTTATCGACCATCAGCAGATGCTCAACGCCCTGCAACTCTCGCTGGTGGCGGCGCTCAACACCTGCGTGTTGGCAAGCCTCTACCACGAACAGGCTTCGTTCAATCGCCAGATCAAGCTAACCCTGGTGCTGCTGGCACAGAGTCTGCCGCTGGCGCTGCTGCTTTTTGTGGTGCTGCCGCGTTTCAGCCCGCTTTGGATGGTACCGCAGATGAAAAGCAGTACCACAGGCCTGTCCGATGAACTTAGCTTTGGAGATATCTCGCGCCTGACCAAGTCCAACGAGCTGGCATTTCGCGCCAGTTTCAAGGGCCAGATACCGGCTCCCGAAGACAGGTATTGGCGCGCACTGGTGTTGGAAGAATATGACGGCAAACGCTGGCAGCAGTCGCGGGGGATAAAGGCGCTGCAGCAAGACAGCTTTATCATAAATCGCCGCCCCGAACCCGGCGTCCCCAAAGGGCCTTTTATCGATTACAGCATCATAGCCGAGCCGAGCGGCCAGCATTGGCTGTTCGGCTTGGATCTCGCCTACAGCATGGATCCGCGCCTGGTGAATCTGCCGGACTTTCGCCTCTATGCCATAAGGCCGGTAGAACAAAGGTTGCAATACCGGGTGATGAGCTATCCGAATGCCCCCCTGGATAACCGCTTGAGAGCGCCACTGCGGCAGCTCAACCTGAATCTCCCCGATGAAATCAACCCCCGCAGCCGCAAACTTGCCGCCGATTTTGCCCGCCGTTACCCGCAAACCGAGCAGCGCTTGACGGCCATGATGCAGTATTTCAACAGTCAGCCCTTTTTCTACACCTTGACGCCCCCACCGGTGGGACCGCAGCAACTGGACGACTTTTTGTTTGAAAATCGCGCCGGTTTCTGCGTTCACTACGCCTCGGCATTCACCTTCATGGCCAGAGCCACCGGCTTGCCCGCCCGCATTGTCACCGGTTATCAGGGCGGCGAATACAACCCGCAGGCCGGTTACCTCAGCGTGTATCAATATATGGCCCACGCCTGGAGTGAGGTCTATCTCGAAGGCAAAGGCTGGGTACGTTACGACCCCACCGCCATGATAGCGCCCGAACGAATTGAGCAGGGTTTCGACTCCCTGTTCAGCCCGGAAGAAAGCTACCTTTCCGACCGTTCTTTTGCCGGGGTGCGGGCCAGCAACTGGTACAACAGCCTGAGACTCAGGCTCGCCAGCCTGGATTACTACTGGAGCGTCTGGGTGCTGGGTTTTGACAACGAGCGCCAGCAAGAAGTGCTCTCCAAACTGCTGGGAGAAGTGAGTATCGGCCGTCTGGCAACCTTGGTACTCGCGGTGATGGCTCTCACCTTTATTGTCATTTTGTTCACTACTGGCCTGCTGCGGCTTAAAAGAGGCCCGGACAGCATCAACCGTCACTATCTCAAGGTATGCCGCCAGGCTGCCAGGCTCGGGCTGCCAAGGCCAGCCTCTCTGGGGCCTGTGGATTACGCCGCGGCGCTGGCCGCACGCTGGCCGGCGCTGACAGAGGAGATCGAGAGCTGGACCTCACTCTATATTCAGCTCAAGTATCAAGGCGCTTCCAAGGAGTCGGCGAGACTTAAACGCCGCTTTATCCGTCAGTCCCGCGCTTTGTGGTTCAAACTGCTGAAACAAGATTTGCAACCCGATAAATCAAGCACCTAGAATAGAGCACCAAAGCAATAAACGGCCCAAAGCCAGGTAACCCTGCTGCCTATGTTTACTCTTATCCAGTCCAACAAGATGGAATTGCTGTCGGCCACCCTGGCAGACCGGCTTCGCGAAGGCGTGCCCGGCATGTCGCCGCTGAGCTGCGAGCAAATTCTGGTGCAAAGCCCCGGCATGTCCACCTGGCTCCGCCTGGAGCTGGCGCGCCACAATGGTGTGGCGGCGGCGCAGGAGTTTCCGCTGCCGTCCAGCTTCATCTGGCAGCTCTGTTATCTGCTGCTCGATGACGTGCCCAAGGAAAACCCCTTTACCAAGGCGGCGATGACCTGGAAACTGATGGCGCTGTTGCCCTCCCTTCTGGATAGAGACAATTTTGCACCGCTCAGACATTATCTGGGCGACGATGTTGAGCTCAAACTATTTCAACTCAGCGGCCGTATCGCCGATATTTTCGATCAATATCTGGTATACCGTCCGGAATGGATCCTCGGCTGGGAACAAAATGAATCCCCGCTGGAGATAGCGCCTCAGCACGCCTGGCAACCCGAGCTTTGGCGCGAGTTGGTACGTTACAACAATCAGGAGTTGCAGCAGAGCCATTATCACAGGGCCAATCTGCACCAGGCGCTGATCGAAACGCTGACAGGCGGCAGCGATCATGCCTTGGAAGGCCTGCCGCCCAGGTTGTTCGTGTTCGGGATCTCCTCGATGGCGCCGCAAACCCTGGATGTACTCTATGCGCTCGCCAGTCGCATCGAGGTAGTGATGCTGAGCCTCAGCCCCTGTCGTCACTATTGGGGCGATATCATAGAGCCCAGGGCGCGGGCGCGAATGGCGCTGGCTTTTGAGGGCAAGAAACAGTTGCCCGAACTCTGGGAAGACAAGCTGGAAGTGGGTAATCCCATTTTGGCCAATAATGGCCGCCTCGGCCGCGAGTTGCTGGATATGGTGCTGGAGCTGCCACCCGAGCGGCTGGAACTGGAAGAGCTGTTTCACCCAGGCAACACAAATACCCTGCTCGGCGGCATTCAAAATGACATTCTGGAGATGGAAACCTTAGGCGAGCCCCTTGGACCGGATGTCAGCAAATACCTGAATATCGCCCGGCGCAGGCCCTTGGCCGCCACCGACGACTCCATCACCCTGCGAAGCTGTCACAGCCCGCTGCGGGAAGTGGAAACCTTGCACGATCATCTGCTGCATCGCCTGCGCAGCGACCCTTCGCTTGCCGCCAAGGACATCATGGTGATGCTGCCCGATGTGGCCGCCTACGCCCCCTATATCGATGCGGTGTTTTCCGCCAAGAGCGGCGATCATTTCATCCCCTATGCCATAGCCGATCGCGGCGCGGCCCAGGAATCCCCCTTAATTGCCGGTTTTCTCAACCTGCTGGCGCTGGACAAGAGCCGCTTTGGCCTGACAGACATCATCAGTATTCTCGAAGTGCCCGCTGTGCTGGCCCGCTTTGGCATAGCCCAAGAGGAACTGGAGCAGCTCAAGGGCTGGCTCAAGGCCGCCGGTATTCGCTGGGGCCGCGACAGTCACAACCGTGAAGAGCTGGGCTTGCCCGGGTTTGACAAACACTCCTGGGCCTTTGGGATCCGTCGCATGCTGCTGGGCTATGCCCTGGGCGATGATGCCGAGCTGTATCAGGGCGATCTGCCGCTGGCCGGTATTGAAGGCCAGTCGGCGCAGGCGCTCGGCAAGTTGTTGAATTTTATCGAAGCACTCGATGACTTCAGGGAAGAGCTCAAGCAGCAAACCCCGCCTGATGAGCGGGTGGCGCAGCTTAACGCCCTGCTCGATGCCTTTTATCTGGCCCAGGAGGACGATGCCAGAGAAGAGATCAACGACATTCGCCAGGCCATAGACAGATTCGCCGAGGAGCTGCGACTGTCGGGCTTTAGCGGGGTATTGCCGCTGACAGTGGTTTGGCAATGGTTCAACTCAACCTTGAGTGAGTCCAGGGTCGGTCAGCGTTATCTCGCCGGCAGCGTCAACTTCTGTACCCTGATGCCGATGCGCTCCATCCCCTTCCGCCAGGTGTGTTTGCTGGGGATGAACGATGGCGTCTACCCCAGAGTGCAACATCCTGTGGGATTCGATCTCACCGCCCATGAAAAACCAAGACGCGGCGACCGCTCAAGACGCCTGGATGACAGATACCTGTTTCTCGAAGCCTTGCTGTCGGCCCGGGATCAGCTCTATATCAGTTACATAGGCCACAGCGAGCGCGATAACAGTGAGCGTATTCCCTCCATGCTGGTATCGGAATTGCTGGAATACATTCAGCTGTGTTACCGCCCGGACCAGGTGCAATTTACGCCGCCCGCAGTGCCCACAGATGCCGATGAGATTGCCGCCCTTGGCGATCTGGCGGCCGATGCGCTGATGCAGCGCCTCATCATTCAGCAGCCGTTGCAACCCTTCGACGCCCGGCTCTACAGTGACAGCGAGCTGCCCGGCAGTTTTGCAACCCAGTGGTGCCCGCGGGAGATGTTTGCCGCCCAAAGCCCGGCGCCCTTTATTGAACATGAGCTGGGCGAGGAAACCGGCCTCAAGGAGCCGGAGCTTGAACTCTCGGCGCTGATCCGCTTTTTCCGCAACCCGGCGCAGTATTTCTGCCAGCGGGTGCTGCAGCTGGACTTGAGGCTGGATATCGACAGTCAGGACAATGATGAGCCCTTTGAGCTCAGCGCCCTGCAACGCTATCAGCTGCAGCTGCTGATGATGCAGGATGCGCTGGAAGACGAGCGCGGAGAGCTGGATGAAACCCTGCTCGACAAGCTCAAGGCCGAAGGTCTGCTGCCGATGGCGCCGTTTGACGATCTGCTGCTGGATCAATACCGCCGCGATATCGCCCCGGCGGTGGAGCGCACCCGTTTTCTTCGCGCCGAATTGCCCAAGCCGGATGCCGTTGAAATAGCGCTCAAGCTTGAGGTCAATGGCCGCGAGCTGTTGCTCTGTGGCCGCATCGATGACTGCTATCCCAAGGGCCTGGTCAACTTAAGGCCGGGTACCACCAAGCCCAAGGATCTGTTGAGCCTCTATATTCGCCATCTGTGCCTCAATGCCAGCGGCATTCACAGGTACAGCTATCTGCTGGATGCCGGTCACTTCCACGCCATGGCGCCGCTCAAGGCCGAGTCCGCCAAGGCCTTGCTGGGTCAGTTGGCCGCCTTGTTTGAGCTCGGGCAACATAGGCCGCTGCCCTTTATGGCGCAAACCTCCCAGGCGTACTTCAGCGCCGAGGTTGAAGATGGCTTAAGCGTTGACACTGAACATCAGCTGCGGCTTGCTGAGGCCGAAAGCGCCTGGTTGGATGATGCCGGGTTCGGTGACGGCCAGGATCCCCATAACGCCCGCCTGTTCCGCTTTCCGGAAGACTTTGGTTTAACCCTTGATGACAGCGCAGATGTTGGCTCAGCGCCGGATTTTGGGCGCAAAGCCTGCGAACCTAAGTTAAGTGAAGATGAGTTGAGTGAAAATGAGTTGAGTGAAGATGAGTTTACCCTGAGCAACATGAGTGCGGGGTTGCCAGGCGGTTGGCAACTCAGACTCCAGCAGAGCCTGAGTTTCCCGGCGTTGGCCCAGGGGATTTTGGCGCCGCTTATCAGCCTTTACCACAAAGACAAACTGGCCGCCCTGGCCGATTTTACCCAGATGGGGCAGGAATAATATGCAAGCACTGGAGCCATTGAGTTTACCGCTGAGCGGCCGGCGCCTGATTGAGGCCAGTGCCGGAACCGGCAAGACCTACACCATTTCCGGCCTCTATCTGCGCTTATTGCTGGGTGATTTTGAGCGCCCGGGCCTCAGCTGTGAGCAGATCCTGGTGGTCACCTTTACCAACGCCGCCACCGAAGAGCTACGCGACAGAATACGCAAAAGGATCCGCAGCTGTTATCAGCGCTTTATCGGCCTAAGCGTCAAAGACGATTTTATCGAGCAGCTTTATCAGCGCTGCCCGCCAACGCAGCGCGCAACCGCCCTCAAGCAGCTGGATCTGGCGCTCAAGAGCCTGGATGAAGCCGCCATTTTTACCATTCACGGCTTTTGCCAGCGGATCCTCTCGGATATGGCCTTTGAGTCGGCGCTGCTGTTCGAGTCGGAATTTACCCTGGATGACAGTGAATATCTGCGCCAGAGTGTGCGCGATTTCTGGCGCCATGTCTGTTATCGGCTGCCGACAGCCCTGGCGACCGCGATAGCCGCCCATTACGCCACTCCGGATGCGCTGGGGCGCGAATTGAGACCGCTGCTCGGCGCCAGCCAAGCGAGCGCCAACCGCGACCCGGGGAAATTCGACCAATATGCCGAGCAGTTGCAGACTCAGCTCGCAAGGCTGCGACTGAGCTGGCCAAGAGAAAGGGACGCCACCGAGGCCCTGCTCCACAGCCTGCCGCTCAACGGCACCAGCTATGGCAAGCAGGCCGATGGCTATCCCAAGCTCACGGCCATGCTGGAGCAGATGGACAACTGGGCCAAGTATCATCAGGGGCTGCCGACCCCGAAACTCCTGGACAGCCTGGCTCTCGGGTCACTGAAACTGAGAAAAGGCGGCGAAATCCCCACAGCGCAACAGGCGCCGCTGCTGGCGCAGATAGAAGCGCTCAGAGACAGCGTAGACTCGCTTATTCCGGCATTTCTCTATCAGGCAAGAGCCCAGATAGCCGAGCGTTTTGCCGAGCTCAAGGCCGAGCGCAACTTGCTGAGCCCGGACGATCTGCTGCTGACCCTGGCCAAGGCCATAGGCGGACTGACCCAGACGGCGCCGGATAGCGGCCTTGCCATCGGCGAGCAGCTCAAGCAGGAAATAGGCAAACGCTTCCCGGTGGCGCTTATCGACGAATTTCAGGATACGGATCCGCTGCAGTTTGCAATTTTCTCCGGCATCTACCCGGCGCAATTGCCACAGCAGGATGCCGGCGCCCAGCCTGAACCCAAGCCAGAGCCTGACCCCAAACCAGAGCCAGAGCCAAGTCGAACTCTGTTGATGATAGGCGATCCCAAGCAGGCGATTTACGCCTTTCGCGGCGCCGATATCTATACCTATATCGAGGCCAGGCGCAATACCGCCGATCACTATAATCTGGACACCAACTACCGCTCGGCCAGCAACATGATTGCAGCGGTCAATCGCCTGTTTGCCGGTCGCAACGACCCTTTTATCAGTGACGCCATCCCGTTCGAGCCGGTCAAGGCCAATGACGCCGGCAGCAAACAGCTGCTCGCGCCCGGCGCAGACTCGGCGGCGCTGCAGCTCAGGCTGCTCAAGGAAGATCCGGACAAGGGCCTCAACAAGACCCAGGCCCGTAAACTGCTGGCCGAAGATGCTGCTGCCGAAATCGTGCGCCTGCTCAATGCCGCCAACCGCGGCGAGTGTCGCCTCAGTGGCAATGAGCAGCCGCTGCGCGCCCGGGATATCGCCATTTTGGTGCGCGACAGAAACGAAGCCGCCGTCATGCAACAAGCGCTCAATAGTCGCCAGATCGGCGCCGTGTTCCTCAGCCGCGACTCGGTAATGGTCACGGAGGAAGCGCGGGAAATCGCCCTCATCCTCAAGGCGCTCGCCAGCCCCAGGGATGAACGGGCGATTCGCTCGGCACTGGCCTGCCGCTTGCTGGGCTTCAGCGCCAATAAGATCCATGAGTTCAACCAATCTGAGACACTGCGCGCCGAAGTGCTCGATACCTTCATGTCGCTGCATGAGCTCTGGAGCCGCCGCGGCATCATGCCGGCGCTGCTCAATCTCGCGGATCACTGGCAGCTGCTGGAGCGGCTTGGCCGAGAGGCCAACGCCGAGCGGCGTCTCACCGATTTTCGCCATCTGGCGGAACTGCTGCAGCAAAAATCCACCGAGCTCGAAGGCATGAGCGCCCTGGTCAACTGGTTTGAGCAGGAACTGCTCTCCGGCCAGAGCTGTGAAGAGCAGCAACTGAGGCTCGCCAGCGAGCAAAACCTGGTGCAGATAGTCACCATCCACAAGAGTAAGGGGCTGGAATATCCTGTGTGCTTCATCCCCTTTGTCAGCCTGGCCCGCGACGGCAGTCGCCGCCCCTCGCCCATGCTGTACCACAAGGACAATCAATTAGTCTGGGATCTGGACGCCAGTGACGAAGGCTGGGAAGCCTGTAAACGCGAGACGCTGGCCGAAGATCTGCGCCTCTTGTATGTGGCGCTGACCCGGCCCGTATATCGCTGTTATCTGGGGCTGGCCAATCACTGCCGCATGAACAAGACGGGCATCAACAGCTTTTTGAAAGATACCGCCATAGGCTATCTGCTCGGCATTGAAGACAAGGACTGTGACGGCGATAGGTTGCAAAGCGCCGCCGCATCCCTTGCTTGCGAGGCCATCTCCTTGACCGAGATAGGCGATGCAGATCCAAGTCACCTTCAAGGCACTGAAAACCACTCCCAAAGCCCACTTTGTGCCCAGGTGCCGGCGGCGCGTCAAGGCGCGCCCTGGCGGGTCGGCAGCTATTCCGGCCTGGTCAAACATCTGCCCCACGAGCGGGTGTTGCCGGGCGCCGGTGATGAGGAGTTTGAAATCGAGCTGGCCTCTGTCTATGAGCCGCAGGATGTCTTGCAGGCCAACCGCTTCAGCTTCGAGCGCGGCGCCAATGCCGGTTCTTTTATGCACCTGGTACTGGAGAAAATCGACTTTACCCAGGCCGAGGAGGAACTCTTGCTGCATCTGCCCCAGGCGATGCAGCAGTACGGCATCGACAGCGATTGGCAAGATGTGCTTTATGACTGGTATCGGGATCTGCTTAACGCCGAAATCGCTCTGCCTCAGGGGCAGAGTCTGCGCCTGGGCGACCTCAGCAAGCGCCAAAAGCTGGTGGAGATGGAGTTTTATCTGCCCCTTGGCGGCGATACCCAGCTTATCGATACCGAGCTCAGCCGCTTGCTGGCCAAGCACGGTTATGGCGGTGAACTGCGCTTCGATGCCTTCAAGGGCATGCTCAAGGGGTTTATCGATCTTACCTTTGAATATCAGGGCCGTTTCTACATTGCCGATTATAAATCCAACCATTTGGGGGATGATTTCAGCGATTACCGCCAGGACAAGATGGCCGCCGCCATCAGCGAGCACAGATACGATCTGCAGTACCTGCTCTACAGCCTGGCGCTGCACAGATACCTGAGCCTCAAACTACCGGACTATTGTTATGAAAGCCATTTCGGCGGCTGCTGTTATCTGTTTTTACGGGGCATGTCCGCGGCCCATCCCGGCGCCGGGGTGTTTGTGGACAGACCGGATGAAGCGGTGATCCTGGCCCTGGATGCCTTACTCAAGGGCGAGCAGCCCTCGAGCGCCCCTCAGTTGGAGTTGAGTCTATGACAGATAGCCCATCAATACTGCACAGCAGCCAAGCTGTTACTGCGCTGCTCAAGCAATGGGAAGAGCAGCGGCTGCTGACGGCGCTCGACCGCCACTTTGCGCTGCAGATGGCCGCCATTCACCGGGAGCCATCGCCGCTATTTCTGCTGCTGTGCGCCCTGCTGAGCCGCCAGTTATCATCGCAGCACGCCTGCCTGCCACTGGGGAGCATAGCGTTTGATAATCCGCTGGCAGAGCCCCACCCCAGTGTGCGCCTCAATACCGACCCGGCAAGCCTTGAGCTGGCGGTGGCCAATTTTGCCGCCGTCGGCGCCCCGGGTGAAGACAAACCCTTGATCCTCGACGCTGGCCGCCTCTACCTCAAACGCTATTATGATTTTGAGTGCCGGGTCGCCCGGCGCCTCACCGCCATAGCCGCCATTGAATACCCCGCCACCGACGAGGTGCGGCGCGCGCTGGATTGCCTGTTTTTGCCGCCCACCAGCCATACAGGCCAAGCGACTAATGAGGCAGCTCAAACTGATAGTGAAGCTCAAACTGATAATGAAAATTCCGGCAAACGCGATTGGCAAAAAGTCGCCACCGCCACCGCCTATTGTCGCCAGTTGGCGGTGATCACCGGCGGCCCGGGCACAGGCAAGACCACCACAGTCACCAAGCTACTGATGCTCCTGTGTCTCGGCAGTGAAATGAACATACGTCTGGTGGCCCCCACGGGTAAGGCGGCGGCGCGCCTGACCGAATCGATAAAGGCCTCCAAACAGCGCCTCGCCAAAGAGCTTATGCCCTTTGCCGCCGAGCTTGACCTTGGCGCCATAGACAAGATCCCCGAAGAAGCCGCCACTGTGCATCGCCTGCTGGGGGTGATCCCCGGCTCGCACAAATTCCGTCATCACCAAGACAACCCGCTGCATCTGGATCTGCTGATTGTCGATGAAGCCTCCATGGTGGACTTGCCTATGATGGACCGGCTGCTCGATGCCCTGCCCGCCAATGCCAGATTGATACTGCTCGGGGATCAGGATCAACTGGCCTCGGTGGAAGCCGGCGCCGTGCTCGCCGATATCTGCGCCGGTTTGCGCCACCAGCAGGACTGGCGCATGCGTTACAGCGCCGAGTTTGCCGCAACCCTGACAAGGCTCACCGGCTTTGACCTCAGCGATTGCATCAATCTCGCCCCCGGCATAGGCAACAATCTTTGTATGCTGCGTCACAGCCACAGATTCCGCGGCGATGCCGGCATAGGCGTGCTGGCCAAGGCGGTCAACCTCAGTGATGGCGCCGCGATAACTGAGGCCTGGAATGGCGGTTATCAGGAGCTTGAGTGGCTGGAAATCGGTAAACAGCAGCAGGGGCTGGCTCAGCTTCTCAGCCAGGCCTGTGAGCACTACCGCGACTATTTGGAAGTGGTGCACAGGCCGGACATCAGCGCCGAGGAGATCATCGCCCGTTACAACCGCTTTCGACTGCTGTGCGCCACCCGTGGCGGCGATTTCGGTGTCGAGGGGATCAATCGGCAACTGACACAAGTGCTGAAACAGGCCGGACTGATCGCCCCACAGCAGGAGTTTTATCCGGGCCGACCGCTGATCATCCAAAGCAACGATTACAACCTGGGGCTGTTTAACGGCGATATCGGCGTTATTCTGCCCGACCGAGACAGCAACAGGCTGCTGGCGCACTTTATTCAGGCCGACGGCAGTGTGCTCAAGGTGTTGCCGGCACGTCTCCCCGGCCACGAGACCTGTTTTGCCATGACAGTGCACAAGTCCCAGGGCAGTGAATTTGATTCTGTGGCTTTGGTGTTGCCACCAAACCCGAGTCCGGCACAGCTGCAACTGCTCACCAAGGAGCTGATCTACACCGCCATTACCCGCGCCAAGCAGCATTTTTGCTGCCTGGGCAACAGCTCAGTGTTTGATGGTGCCTGTCGTCGCCTCACTCGCCGGGCCTCGGGGCTGGCCGATAGGCTGTGGCAGTGATTGTGGCAGAGATTATGGCTGTAGCCGGGACTATAACGAAAACAGCAACCGGGCCAGATGCCATACGGCCCCGCTTCGCTCTGGCGGCAAAATAACCAGATGAGAGCCTGCGTCAGCTGCCGTTATACTCAAGGCCTGTCTAAGCAGGCATAATATCGGCCAAGGTTATTTATCAGGCCGCTCAGTCAGGAGAATTCATGAGCAAAACCCATATCTTGTTACTCTGTGGCGGCGGGGCCGCCGAGCACAGTATCTCTTTGATGTCGGCTGACTATATCGAAAGCTGCCTGGCAAATATTCCCGACATGGAAGTGCTCAGGTTGGAGCTGGACGCCGCCGGCCACTACCACACCAAGCAGGGCCAGGTTTGCGAGCTGACCAATCGCCGTGAAGTGCGCTTCGATGAGGCCGAGCCCAGCTGGCCGGTGGACTATGTGATCCCTTGCATTCACGGCTATCCGGGCGAGACCGGCGATATTCAGTCCTATTTCAATCTGATCAACCTGCCCTATTTCGGTTGCGGCTCCGAACCCAGCAGCAACTGTTTCAACAAGGTCACGGCCAAGATGTGGTTCAGTGCGCTCGGCATCCCCAATACCCCTTATCTATTTCTCAGTGAAGCAGGTGAAGCGGCCAACTGCCGCTGCCGTGAGGCCTTGAATGAATGGGGCTCACTGTTTATCAAGGCGGCATCCCAGGGGTCATCCGTCGGCTGTTACCGGGTGGACAACGGCGATGATATCCCCTCGGTGCTGGAGCAGGCCTTTAGTTACTCCCCCTACGTGGTGGTGGAAAAGACCATCAAAGCCAGGGAGCTGGAAGTGGCCGTATATGAATACCAGGGTGAAGTGATAGCCACAGTGCCGGGTGAAATCATCTGCGCCAACAACACCTTCTACAGCTTCGATGAGAAGTATGATGCCAAGAGCAAGGCGGTGACCAAGGTCGAGGCCGAACTGAGCCAAGCGCAAATCGATACCATACGCGATTATGCCATTCGTGCCTTTAAGGGCATGAAGCTGTCCCACCTGTCGCGTATCGACTTCTTCCTTACCGATGAAGGCGAGATACTGCTCAATGAGATCAATACCTTCCCGGGCATGACGCCCATCTCCATGTTCCCCAAGATGCTCAGCAACAATGGCCATGATGTCAGCGAGTGGCTGGTGAGTAACATAAGACGCCAGCTGAGCGTTCCGCTCAAGTAAAGCACCCGTCCTGAGCCAAGCACCAACCGGACCGAAGCACCAACCGGACCGAAGCAAAACCACACCCGCCACTCGCGCGGGTGTTTTTTATCCTGCTAAGCTGAAAATAGGTGTGACGGCATGCAGGAGAACTTATGTTCAGTGCGATAGATATAGATCATCTGGTGTTGATCTGCAGCAGTCTCGAAACCAGCCAAGCATTCTACACCCAAGTGCTGGGGGCTCGTTTCGAGCGGCGGCTCGACTCCCCTAGCCTGCTGCAACTGAGATTCGGCAGCGCCCTTATCGATCTGGTGCCAAGAAGCGATCAACCTTTAGGCCTCAATATGGCGCACTTCTGCCTTAATATTGCCGCCAAGGATGAAGCCTCAGTGCTGCAACACCTGGAGCAACACGGCGTGCACCATGAAGGCTTTTCGGAAAAATACGGCGCCCGGGGTTATAGCCGCTCTATCTATATTTACGATCCCGACGGCAATCAAGTGGAGCTTAAACTCCTGAGTCGGCAACAGGAAAACTGCCAATAACGCGTTGCTTAATCGTGGATTTTTACTGGTGATTTAACAGATAAAAAAGCGCGCCGGGAAAGTTCGGCGCGCTTTTTCATGAAGCAACAGGCTATGCCCAGAGCTTTGGGCTCAGAAGCCTTCCACTCCCTGCATATCCGGCAGGTGGTGGGCTATCCCCTTGTGGCAGTCGATACAGGTCTTCTCACCGCTTGCCAGCGAGGTGGAGTGCATATTGGCCGCCCGCTGTGACTGACGAGTGAAGTCCATATACTGGAAGTTATGGCAGTTTCGACACTCCAGCGAGTCGTTGGCCTTGAGTCTGGCCCACTCATGCTCAGCCAGTTCGCGCCGCTTGGACTCAAACTTCTCCCGGGTATTGATGGTGCCAAACACCTTGCCCCACACCTCCTTGGAAGCCTGCATCTTACGGGCTATCTTGTCGGTCCAATTATGGGGAACATGACAGTCCGGACAGGTCGCCCGCACCCCGCTGCGGTTCGTGAAATGTATGGTGGTCTTCAGCTCCTGATAGACGTTGTTCTCCATCTCGTGGCAACCGATACAAAAGGCCTCCTGGTTGGTGGCTTCCAGGGCAGTGTTGAAACCACCCCAGAAGATGATCCCGGCGACAAAGCCACCCAGGGTCAGAAAACCCAGACTGAAGTGAACACTGGGCCGGTTCAGCACCCGCCATATCTGTTTCAGTTTCTCAAACATAGCGACTCCTAATGGCTGGATGGGTTCTCAGCCCCGGACTTGAGCAAGTGATCCATATCGACAAAGTCATTCTCCACCATCAATCTGGCGTCCAGTTGCGGCACATGGCACTGGGTACAGAAATATCGTCTGGGTGACAGCTCGGCCAGGAAGTTGTTGTCTCTGTCCATATAGTGAGTCACGCTCACCATAGGCGCCTGCGATTCACCGGTGCGGCTGCGGGCATGACAGGACATGCACTTGTTGACCTTAAGATCCAGCTGGTAGCCGTCTATCTTGTGCGGTATAACCGGCGGCTGCATCGGGTAGTTACGGGTCTGTTTGATATCTGTATTTCTCACCTTCTGCATCACAGGTGGCGTCGGCTGGCTATTGAGCGGCGCCTGACGCAAAGTCGCCACCTTATCCTCGGGAATGCCGGCGGCATTGACGGACAGCGCAGTCAGCAGTGCGGCAAAGGCCAACAGGGTATGATTCGATTTCATCTTCTTATCCTCCTCAGGCCTTCATCACTTTCACGGCACACTTCTTGAAATCAGTCTGCTTGGACAGCGGATCCGTGGCATCCAGAGTCACCTTGTTGATCAACTGACTGGCATCGAACCAGGGGACAAACACCAAACCCACCGGCGGCTTGTTGCGGCCGCGGGTTTCCACCCGGGTCAGTATCTCGCCGCGGCGGGACACCACCTTGACCTCATCACCTCGGCGCAGGCCGCGTTTCTTGGCATCATCCGGATGCATAAAGCACACGGCATCCGGGAAGGCGCGATAGAGCTCGGGTACCCTCTGGGTCATGGAGCCTGAGTGCCAATGCTCCAGCACCCGCCCGGTGGAGAGCCAAAGATCATATTCGGCATCCGGGGATTCTGCCGCCGGCTCGTATGGCAGCGCGAAGATAACCGCCTTGCCGTCTTTTTTGCCGTAAAACTCAAAGCCTTTGCCGGGTTTAACGTAAGGATCCGAGCCCTCACGGTAGCGCCAGAGGGTTTCTTTGCCGTCAACCACAGGCCAGCGCAAACCATGAGCCTGGTGGTACATTTCAAAGGGAGCCAAGTCATGACCGTGACCACGGCCAAAGGTGGCATATTCTTCAAAAAGCCCTTTTTGCACATAGAAACCAAAGTGCTTGGCTTCGTCGTTCAGATACTTGTTATCGCTTTCACTGAGAGGGAACTTGTCAACATTGCCGTTCTGATACAGCACTTCATACAGGGTCTTGCCCTTGTATTCGGGATTGGCCGCCAATACAGCCTCGGACCAGACTTCGTCTGTGGTAAAGCGCTTGGAGAACTCCAGCAACTGCCAGAGATCCGAGCGCGACTGTCCGGGCGCTGTCACCAACTGGTGCCAGAACTGGGTGCGGCGCTCGGCGTTACCATAAGCGCCCTCTTTCTCCACCCACATGGCGGTGGGAAGAATGAGATCCGCGGCCTGGGTGGTAACCGTTGGGTAAGCATCGGACACCACAATAAAGTTTTCCGGGTTACGGTATCCGGGCAAGCCCTCTTCGTTGATATT
This sequence comes from Shewanella sp. MSW, assembly GCF_007636515.1. Lineage (NCBI taxonomy): Bacteria > Pseudomonadati > Pseudomonadota > Gammaproteobacteria > Alteromonadales > Shewanellaceae > Shewanella > Shewanella sp. MSW. The sequence goes on along the minus strand of NZ_LVDR01000005.1, from coordinate 218,881 downwards.
GGGGCCGGCCTGCATATTGTTGTTTACCTGCACCCAGTAGCAGTTGAGATCGCCATCTTTCAATCGCCGGTTCTGCTCTACCGCATGGTAGCCTGGCTTGGGCGGAATGATCCCGGAAGGGATTTTCCAGATGGTCTCGGCAATCTTGCGGTGCTCTGGATTATTCACCACCAGATCCGCCGGCAAGCGATGGGAGAAGGTGCCCACTTCCCGCGCAGTACCGCAGGCTGAAGGTTGACCTGTGAGTGAAAACGGACTGTTGCCCGGGGTAGCTATTTTGCCGGTCAGCAAATGGATATTGTAGATAAGGTTGTTACACCAAACCCCGCGAGTATGCTGGTTAAAGCCCATGGTCCAGAAGGAGGTCACCTTCACCTCGGGATCGGCGTAGAGTTTCGCCAGCTCCAGCAATTTATGCTCGGGTACGCCCGAGAGCTTGCTGACCTTCTCCAGGCTGTAATCGGCGACAAAGGTCTTGAACTGCTCAAAGTCCATCGGGGTCGATTCACCGGCGGTGGCCACGTTCTTGGCTTTTTGCTGCAACGGATGTGAGGGCCGCAGGCCATAGCCGATATCGGTTGTGCCTCTGCGGAAGTTCACATGCTTGTTGACGAAGTCCCAATTAACCTTGTCATTGCTGATGATGTAGTTGGCGACATAGTTGAGAATGGCCAGATCGGTTTGCGGCGTGAAGACAATCGGCAAGTCGGCCAAATCAAAGCTTCTGTGCTCGAAGGTAGACATCACAGAGACTTTTACATGGGGCGCGCTGAGGCGTCTGTCTGTGACCCGGCTCCAGAGGATTGGGTGCATCTCGGCCATGTTGGAGCCCCAAAGCACAAAGGCATCGGCAGCTTCAATATCGTTGTAGCAACCCATGGGCTCGTCCATGCCAAAGGTACGCATAAAGCCGCCCACGGCTGAAGCCATACAATGACGGGCGTTGGGATCGATATTGTTGGAGCCGAAACCCGCCTTCATCAGCTTGGAAGCGGCATAACCTTCCCAAACCGTCCACTGACCTGAACCAAACATGCCCACCGCCGTCGGCCCTTTGGTCTTGATGGTGTGCTTCCACTTCTCGGCCATGATGTCAAAGGCCTGATCCCAACTGATAGGGGTAAATTCACCGTGCTTGTCGTATTTGCCATCTGTCATCCGCAGCATGGGAGTCTGCAGCCGGTCATGGCCATACATGATCTTCGACAGGAAGTAGCCTTTAATGCAGTTGAGGCCGCGGTTGACCTCACTGTTGGCATCGCCATGGGTCGCCACAACCCGGCCTTCGCGGGTGGCCACCATCACAGAGCAGCCTGTACCGCAAAAGCGGCACGGCGCCTTGTTCCAATTTAACTGGGTGTGCTCTGAACTGGTGATCAGGTTGCTGGCTGTGGCAGGTAAAGCCAATCCGGCGACCCCGGCTGCCGCCATGGCGGCATTGGCCTTCATGAATTCGCGTCTGTTCATTTTCATTGCTCTTCCTCTTCGAGCTGTTCACACTGGTGATACACCATAGCGGTGGAGATCACGCCCTTGAGGGCATTGATTCTGTCCATGGTGGCGAGGATCGCCTGTTCGGTCGGGCCTTCCAGCACCACAACCAGCTTGCTTTCATCGTTAACCGATAGCTCGGCATTGCCGAACGACAGAATTTGCTGACGAACGCCGGCCATCTTGGATGGCATCACCTGAAGGATCAGGCTGCTGACATGCAATTCCCTACTCATCTCGTTCCCCTGTTTTAAGGACTCTCGTTAAGCTGGCGTTAACCGGCTCCCGGTGGGCCGGTTAAGATTTGGCTGAACCAGATGGCAAAGCCCAGACCGCTGACCAGCAAAACCGACAATAGCGGCGCCAAAAAAACCGTCAGGAAGATAAATATCTTCAGCTCCAGACGTTTTTCATCAGTATTCGGTGTCTCACTCATGGCTCCTCCCTAGGCGCTATGAAGATGGCTTGCTGCTGTGCTGTTTCAGGGCAACGGCCGCCAAGCCCGGCAGATTAAAGCCACCTTTTAAATGCAACTTGTTTTCGGTTTTGATCATAAAGCCAAAGTGTTAACAAACTGTATACCCCCAAGTTGGTAAACACCTGATGCCGTTGATCTGGATCATAAAAATAGCCGCCAAAAGACGGATATCACCCATTTCAACCGCCTCAATCGATTGTAATTTCGACATTTTCCGTTTTTAGCTATTCAGGCTTACATGAAATACAGCAAAGAAGTGGCCATTTCGCCAATAAAGAACGGTCAAAAAACCAACGAAATAAGTAAAATATCCCTTAGGGAGTAGTGCCCAGGCTGGGCGGGCTTTAAAGCGATAAAACGGCTATAAAAGGAGAAACTGAATCCTGTTTCAGGTCACAGAATTCAGTAAAAACAATATCTTGCGGTTGCAACGACTAACAGAGCTCCTTAGCATTATCATGCATTTTATTTGTGTCTTTTTTGTTTTCAGGGACCAAACTTCAAACGCCTGTTTGTGCGTCGTCCCAATCTAGGAGAGCCTTTAGTGAACCCCTTTACCCACCCTACTACACTACTCATTGTGCTAGGTCTGAGTCTGTCATTTTCCGTTGTCGCAGCAGACAAAACATCAAGCCTGCAATATCAGACCTGGGCGCAAACCTCAGAGGAGCAACAGCGGGAAGATATGCTTGAGAAAAACCCCGCCAGCATCATCCTCTGGGCAGGCTCGGCTTATGCCAAGGAGTACCATAGCCCCAGAGGGCATCACTTTGCCGTCGCCGATGTCAGCCACAGCCTACGCAGTGGTGTTAGCCCCAAGGCTGGTGAAAGAGGACTGTCGGCCAGCTGTTGGACCTGCAAGACACCGGATGCACCCAGGCTGATGAAAGAGCTGGGCGTCGAAGGCTTCTCGGCCAAGAACTTTGCCGAGCTGGGTCCGGAAATCCAGAACCCTGTGTACTGCTCTGATTGCCATACCCAGGGCTCAACTGAACTGGCACTGCCAAGACCTCATGCCCAGGACGCCATGGCAAAAGTGCACAAACCCTTTGGTGAACAAAATCAGTCGATGCAGCAATCACAGGTTTGCGGCCAGTGCCATGTCACTTACTACTTCCAGCCTGAGCGTCAGGACAAGGTCAATATCCCCTGGATCTTCGGCAACAGCGCCGATGAGATAGAAAAGTATTATGATGCCCGGCAGTTTTTCGAGTGGGTGCACCCGGTATCGAGAACGCCGCTGGTGAAGGCGCGCCATCCCGAGTTTGAGCACTGGAATCGCAGCGCCCACGCCAAGGCTGGTATCAGTTGTGTCACCTGTCATATGACCCAGGAAACCAGCGCCGACGGCAAATCTTTCACCAACCACAAGATAACCAACCATCTGCCGGACTTTGAAGCGGCCAATTGCAGCAGTTGTCACCAGAGCCAACAGCAAATTACCCAGCTGATTGCCGACAATAAAGCGCTACTGGAGACCAAGGCGCAACAGTTACAGGAATTACTTATCAAGGCCCACTATGAAGCCGGCGCCGCCTGGAAGGCCGGTACCCAGTGGCAACAGATAGGGTATGCCATCATGGGGATACGACATGCACAGTGGCGCTGGGACTTTGCCATGTCATCACACGGTATTCACGCTCACAACGCCAAAGAGGGTGAAGCCCTGCTGGACAAAGGCTTAGAGCAGATCCGCGCTGCCAGAGAAATATTGAGCAAGCTGAATGCCGACCTTGGCGTCACCCGAGTCGATTATCCGGACTACAGCACCAAGGCCAAGGCGCAGGCAGCCATAGGCGTGGAGCTGGAGAAACTGACCGAGGAGAAGCAAGCCTTTATCGAGACTGAAGTGAAAAAACATTGGTCCAAGGCTGCAAACTTCGGCTATTGAAGGCAAGGAGAACAATAGCCGGAATAAGAGCCAAGCCTTAATCAAAACATGTAATTTTGATTGGGGAATAAGCGGCGTTCGACAATAGCCACCGTGGGAAATATGACCGCGTACCAGGAGGGCACCAGCAGGCACTGTGTGTTCTGGCTGTGCTCTGGGCCTGCCTGGTTTTTATCACGTCCACTTTAGGAGCCAAACGCGGCTGTCAGTTGGATTTTAAGTTAAAACTGCTGCAACTGGTTAAGGATGCGCTTTTCCGATATCGGATAAGCAGTGCCCAGACTCTGGGCAAAACAGCTGACCCTGTACTCTTCCAGCATCCAGCGCACCTCGGCCAGCGCCTCCGGTACCGCCTGGCTGCGTGGCACCTTGGCAAGCGCGGCCTTGAACTCTTTTTCGGCGTTGTGAATGCTGTGCAGGTGCAAACGGTCACGGTTGGGATCCACCGGCAGCTTGTCCAGGCGCAGCTCAATCGCCTTGAGATAGCGGATCAGATCCCCAAGACGGCGCCAACCGGAAACTTCAACAAATCCCTTGAACACCAGGGCATCTAATTGGCTTTGAATATCACTCATGGCAAAAGCGATATCCAGGCTGATTTTGCCCTTGAGACGCTTACGGATCTTCTGGTGCAAGGTCAAAATCTGCTCTACCTTGAGAGCGATAACCGCTGCGGTTTCATTGAGTTCGGCCCTGACAATCTCCTTGGCTTTGGCAAAGTCATCGGCGCTTCGGATATCCAACTGCTGCTCATCCAAAAGCTGCTGAATTGCCGCGGCAATAATGTCATCTATCAGTATTTGCACCTGGCCGAACGGATTGAAATACATCGCCAGTTTGGCCTTGTTGGGCAAGGCCTGCTGTAGATGTTTCACCGGCGATGGAATATTGATAAGCAGCAGCTTTCTCAGCCCTTGTCTGTGGTGGGAAAGCGCCTGTTGTTCATCATCAAATAATTTGATGGAAACTGTATCACCGGCATCCACCAAGGCGGGGAACGCCTTCACCTCATAGCTGCCTTTGCGGCTTTGATATTCTTTCGGCAGGTCGCCAAAGCTCCATTCGGTCAGGGCGTTTTGCTCTATGCCCTTGTCTGCAACCTTGCGTATCGCTTGGTTCACCTGTCCCTGCAATGATGCCTTGAGGCTGTCGAGATCCCGGCTCTGAGCCAGGAGTTTGCCCTTATCGTCTTCCACCTTGAAGTTCATCTTCAGATGGTCGGCAATGGCGTTGAGATCGAAATCCTCCGGATTGACACGGGTGCCACTCATTCTCAGCAGCTGTTTGCACAGGGAGGGCAACAAAGGCTGGGCAAAAGGTTCCATCGCCTGCACACAGGCGCGGGCATAGTCCGGCGCCGGCACAAAATTGCGCCGCAGCGGTTTGGGCAAGGACTTGATCAGGGCAACACACTTCTCTTCCCTGAGCCCCGGCACCTGCCAGTCAAAATCGATTTCATCCAACTGATTGAGCAGCGCCACCGGAATAAGCACAGAGACGCCATCATCCTCGGCCGCCGGTTCAAAATGATAACTCAGCTTGAGGCTGAGGTTGCCCTGCTGCCAGCTGTCGGGGAAGTCCAATGCCGATACATGGGTGTCATCCCTTTGCATCAAGAGTTCGCGGCTGAAATTGAGCAGCTCAGGGGTCTTTCTCCTGGCCTGTTTCCACCAGGTGTTGAATTTGGGCTGGTTGTATATCCCTTGTGGAATGCGCTCATCGTAGAAGGCGAACAAGGTATCGGTATCCACCAGAATGTCGCGCCGCCGCGATTTGTGTTCGAGATCTTCCACCTCTTCAAGCAACGCCTGGTTGGCCTTGAAGAAGGCTTCATTGCAGCGCAGCTCACCCTCGGCCAGAGCCGAGCGAATAAAGATTTCCCGAGCCTTAACCGGCTCCAGCGGGCCAAATTGTACCCGGCGGCGGTTAACTATGGTGAGGCCATAGAGCACCTGATTTTCCAGGGCGATCACACTGCCCTGTTTGGCTTCAAAATGGGGCTCATTGTGCTGCTTCTTGACCAGATGCGCCGCCAGAGACTCGAGCCATACAGGGTCTATGCGGGCGCAGGTACGGGCGAACAGGCGTGATGTTTCGGTAAGCTCGGCCGCCATAATCCACTTGGGGCCCTTCTTGGCCAGCGGTGAGCCGGGAAACACAAAGAAACGTCGGTTGCGGGCCCCCAGATACTCGTTGTCTTTATCCTTGAAGCCGATATGGCTCAGCAGCCCCGAGAGCAGCGCCTGGTGCAGTGGCTCATATTCGGCGGCCTGACTGTTGAGGCGCCACTTGAGGTCGTGCACACTCTGACGCAGCTGGGCATAGAGATCCTGCCATTCGCGAATACGCAAATAGGCCAGATACTCGGCCTTCACCTGCTTGCGGAACTGACTGGATGACAGGCTCTTCTGTTGCTCTTTGAGGTACTGCCACAGATTGAGCCAGGCAACAAAGTCGGAATCTTTATCGGCAAAACGGCGGTGGGCCTCATCAGCGGCCTGTTTCTTCTCATGTGGCCGCTCACGGGGATCCTGAATCGATAACCCGGCGACAATCACCATCACTTCATGCAGACAACCCAGCTTATTGGCTTCAAGCACCATGCGGGCCAGGCGGGGATCGACCGGGATCTTCGCCAGATCGCGCCCGAGCGGGGTCAGTTTCAGCGCCCCTTTGTGTTTGCTCACCGCCTGCAACTCTTCGAGCAGCAGGAAGCCGTCGCGGATATGGCGCGGATCCGGTGGCTGAATGAAGGGGAAACCCTCAATGTCACCCAGGCCTATGGCCAGCATCTGCAGGATCACGGATGCCAGGTTGGTGCGCAGAATTTCAGGATCGGTAAACTCAGGCCGATTGATAAAGTCCTGCTCGTCATAGAGGCGAATACAGATCCCCGGCCCAACCCGGCCGCAACGTCCCTGGCGTTGATTGGCACTGGCCTGGGAGATGGGCTCAATCGGCAAACGCTGCACCTTGGTGCGATAGCTGTAGCGGCTTATCCTGGCAGTACCCGGGTCGATAACATAGCGGATCCCGGGCACAGTCAGCGAGGTTTCGGCCACGTTGGTGGCCAGTACAATACGCCGCCCTGGATGCGGCTTGAATACCTTGGACTGCTCGCCGTATGACAAACGGGCATAAAGCGGCAAGATCTCGGTATCGCGCAGGTTACGCTTTTTCAACTGCTCGGCGGTATCGCGGATTTCGCGCTCGCCGTTCATGAAAATCAGAATGTCCCCCGGGCCTTCGCGACAGAGCTCATCGACGGCGGCAAAGATGCCGTCCATCAGATCCAAGTCGGCGTCGTCATCCTGCAACAGGGGGCGATAGCGGGTTTCCACCGGATAAGTGCGGCCGGACACTTCCACCACGGGCGCATTGTCAAAATGCTTGGAAAAGCGCTCCACATCTATGGTGGCCGAGGTGATGATCAACTTGAGATCCGGGCGCTTTTGCAAAATTTGCTTCAGATAACCCAGAATAAAGTCGATGTTGAGACTACGCTCATGGGCCTCGTCTATGATGAGGCAATCATACTGACTGAGCCATTTATCCGATGCCAGTTCTGCCAGCAGGATACCGTCTGTCATCAGCTTGATATAGGAGTCCTGGGAAACCGCATCGGCAAAACGAACCTTAAAACCCACCGCCTGACCCAGCTCTGTCTTGAGTTCATCGGCAACCCGGCTGGCCACGCTGCGGGCCGCCAGGCGCCTGGGCTGAGTGTGGCCAATCAGACCACGGCTGCCAAGCCCCAAGTCGAGACAGATTTTGGGCAGCTGAGTGGTCTTGCCCGAGCCGGTTTCACCGGCCACTATCACCACCTGATGATTGATGATGGCCGAGGCGATTTCATCGCGCTTTTGTGACACCGGCAGCTCATCCGGATACTCGATGACAGGTCTGTCTGCCAGCCTTTGCTGCGCCCTTTCATAAGCCTGCACCGCAGCTTCACTGAGCTCGGCGAGTTTTTGCTGTTTGGCTTCTGAGTCGGGGCTTTTTTTCAAGCGGAACAGGCTGCGGCGAATGCGCGCCGCATCGGCCTGAAAGCAGAGATCCAGATATTCGCGGGAGATAGGGTGCAGCTTAGCGTTCAAAACCTGTGTCCATTGGGGATCAAAAACGGCGATCCTAACAAGGATACGCCGTCTTGGGTATGCTTACTGACTGATAACGCCCAAATTTCAGTCAAATCAAGCGCAGTTGTCAGGCCGGGGTCAAATAACACTGCTGCATATAGCTGTTCATGGCCTTGAGCACATTGGTACGGTTGATGGTGCCCACCACCTTACCATCTTCCAGCACAGGGTATATTTTCGGTTTCTGCCCCAGCATCTGCTCGGCCAACTGCAACATGCTGTCATCCGGCCTGACCCAAAGGACATCGGCGCGCATGCAGTCGCGCACCACGGCGGTCAGATCGCAGTGATAACTGCTCTTGAGCATGGCGGCCATGCAGTCTTGCTGTGACAAAAAACCCACCAGGCTTCCTGCTGCATCCACCACGGGCGCCCCGCCCTTATTGGCCTCAAGCAGTTTTTCCACCGCAGTGGCTATCGACATATCCGCCTTCAACAGCACTGGCTGACGGTCCATATGATCACGTATTTTTATTGAATCCATAGCTTTCCCCAAGTTCAAAACGGCTTCATTGTTCAGTGTAGCCAATATTTTGCCCTTGGGGTTAAAGCCAACAGCGATTGCCTCAATCCAAAATTTTATGCTTCTTGCACAGGACTTGGGCCATTTACTGCGAACCACGCCTTGCTTCCAGGCCTGTAAGCCGATGCGGTGCACAGATGGGACTTGCTCACACCTTCCTTAGTTATCTCGCCAGATCATCACTTCCGCCGCTTGATTGCTCTTGCGCCAGGCACGGTACATGCCTTCGGTATTGAACGGCGTTGCCACATTGCCTCTTTGGTCTATGGCTATCACCCCGCCACTGCCGCCGGCAGAGATCAGCCGCTGATTGATCACTTCATCGGCGGCCTGCAGAATCGATTTTTGCTGGTACTTGGCCCTGGCACAGATATCACCGGCCACATGGAAACGGATAAAGTACTCACCGTGACCGGTCGCCGAAACGGCGCAGACCCCATTCTCGGCATAAGTGCCGGCACCTATCACAGGTGAATCACCGATACGGCCATAACGTTTGGCTGTCATGCCACCAGTCGAGGTCCCTGCCGCCAGATTGCCCTGCTTGTCCAATGCCACTGCGCCGACGGTGCCGAACTTATAATCGAGATCCAGAGGACTCAGGCGCGCCTGAAAGTCTTTATTGGCTTCGGCGGCGTTGATTTTGGCCTTGGCATCGAGAAGCTGTTGATAGCGCGCCTTGCTGTCAAAACGGTTGCCGGGCACCAGCTCCATTCCCATCGTCAAGGCGAACTCCTCGGCGCCCGCTCCCGAGAGCATCACATGTTCTGACTTGTCCATCACGGCTCTGGCGAGATCGATTGGATGAAGTATATGTTTAACCCCGGCAACGGCACCGGCATTCATACTCTTGCCATCCATGATGGAGGCATCCAGTTCATGACTGCCATCAAAGGTATACACGGCGCCAATACCGGCATTGAATAAAGGGCTGTCTTCCAGCACTCTGATGGCGGCCTGCACCGCTTCCATGCTGGCGCCGCCCTTATCCAACACCTTATAACCGGCATTGACGGCTTCGGTAAGTTTGTCACGGTAGGCTTTTTGCTGCTCTTCAGTCAAAGCCGCCTTGGATATGGTGCCGGCGCCGCCGTGAATGGCAATTGCAAACGGCACCTCTGCAGCCTGAACCGACATCATACCTCCCAGCAGGAGTCCCAGGCTCAGACTTAGATTTTTTATTTTTGTTTTCATTGTATTGCTTCCATATTAACGACTGCTGTCTTTGTAACCATTTTAGGTCGGGATGGCAATCTGTTACTTGCCTGAGCCGAGATCTGAGGCGACAATAGCAATAATGTAACGCTAAACAAAAGTTCTGATTTCCTTGACCAAAAACAGTCGCTTTCCCGCATATATCCTGAGTTTTGCGTCGATCATGCTGGCCAGCCCCCGGGCAAATGGCGCCGATGATCCTCTGCTTAATCTCCGCATCGAAGGGGTATCGGGCGAGCTTGAGAAAAATATCCGCGCACACTTGGGTAACTTTCCTGAATCCAAGGTGCAACGCCGTGCCTATCTGTTTAATGTCAGCGACAGTGTCGAGGCCGCGCTGGAATCCATGGGCTATTACCATGGCAGGCTGGAACAGGAAATCAAGGAAAACGAACAAGGGCCGTGGGAGCTCAAGCTTACAATTACCCCAGGAGAAGTCACCCGTTTGCAATGGGTCGATATCCGCCTCGAAGGTGAAGTGCTCAACGACCCCTGGATCAATCGCTGGCTCAGCCAGATCAAGATCAAACCAGGCGATCCCCTCAACCACGGCGATTATGAACAGATAAAATCGCAACTAATATCGCTGGCGCTGGCTCGCGGCTATTTTGACGGCCATTATCAGAAATCGGAGATCCGAGTGAATCGCGATCTCAATCTGGCACAACTCAACCTGTATTTTGACTCGGGCAAGCGTTACCAGTTTGGCGAGGTGAGCTTTGAGGGCCACAGCCTGCAGCCGCAATTGCTCGAAGATTTGGTGCCATTCCAACCCGGCGCCCCCTACAGTACCCGCAAAGTCACACAGCTTAATCAAGAATTATTGGATACCGGCTATTTTTCCAATATCAAAGTGTTACCTCAAATTGACAAGTTGACTGAAGACAGCATACCTGTGCGGGTCGAACTGAGCCCAAGACCGGATCATTCTATAGAACTGGGTCTGGGTGCCGATATCGGCTCCAGTACAGACAGTAATCTGGATCCCAGAGTCAGAGTGACCTGGCGTACTCCGCAGCTCAACAGTTACGGCCACTCTCAGGAAACCAGCATAGAATGGTCGAGAGACAGACCCAAATTCCTCTCGACTTATACCATCCCCCTGACTCACCCTTTGGATGACCAGCTCAAGATCCGTGTCGGCCTGCTGAGGGACAAATACGGTGTGACCCAAGACTATGTGCCAGAGGATAGGGACTTTAGCAACACAGGTCAGTTGGAATCGACCAAGAAGCTTTTCGGAGTTGGCCGCAGCAAGCGGCTCAATAACGGTTGGCTTCTCAATTACTCGCTGGAGGCAATCCAGGAAAGCTATACCCAGTCAGGCGTTGATTATGACCCACAATTCCTGTTGTTTGGCACCACGCTATCGAAGACCAGCCGCGGCGACAATAGCCTGGACCCCAAGTCGGGTTTCAGGCAACTTTATAGCATTGAATATGCCGATCCTTCGCTGGGTTCAGATGTTCGCCTGACCCGGATGCAGGCCAAGTTCAAATGGATTGAGACTTTCTTTGACAAGCACAGATTTGTCTCCCGGCTCGATCTCGGGGTCAACCTGGCAGCCGAAGGCGATCTGGCCATCATTCCTCCCTCATTGCGTTATTTTGCCGGTGGCGATCAGAGTATTCGTGGTTACAGCTACCAAGAGCTCGGCCCCCACCTGGATTACACCAATGACAAAGGCGGCCTGTCTCGGGAAGTTGTCGGTGGCCGCTACCTGGCAGTCGGCAGCCTGGAGTATCAATATTACCTGACCCCAAGCTGGCGCGTGGGCACCTTTGTCGACGCAGGTAACGCCTTTGATGTCAATCAATTTGATCCTGTGGTTTCTGTAGGTGGTGGTATTCACTGGATATCCCCCATAGGTCCCATCAAACTGGATGTGGGCTTTGGCTTGCACGAATCCGATGCCGAAGACAGACCCTGGCGTATTCACCTTACCATGGGGACAGAATTATGAGCCAACCCCCGATGCAACAGGAACCCAACTCAAGCAACAAACAAATGGCAAAGAAACCGTCTCCCCGTTGGCTCAAGTGGCTGAAGTGGTCTACCCGTACCCTCTTGTACATTCCGCTCGGCTTGCTGGTGCTATTGGCACTCTTGCTGGGCACGGCGCCCGGTAGCCATCTGGCAATATTTATTGCCAGTGCTCTGGTGCCGGATCTGGAGCTGGAATATGCTTCCGGCACCCTGAACCGGGAGCTGCAACTCAAACAGCTTCATTGGCAGATGGATGGTATCAGTGTCGGTGCGGATGCCTTGACCCTTGCCTGGCAACCGGCCTGCCTTTTGCAAAAACAGTTATGTGTCGACACCCTGGAGTTAACAACAACCCGGGTCAACATAGACACCCAGGCCTTAGCCTCAGATTCAGAGGCAGAGGAAGAAACGCCAAGCTCGGAAGAGCTGATACTGCCCTTTGGCATCAGCCTGAAACAAGCAAGCCTCACGGATATTCAAGTGCGGGTTGATGAGATGCACTTTGATGCTGCGGCATTGAATACCGCAGCCAATTGGCAGGAAAGTGGATTACAAGTCATCCAGCTTGAGAGCCGCGGGCTCAGCGTGCTGCTCCCGGAGTCAAATTCGCCAGAAGCGCAAGCGGCAGACAAAGACAAATCAGCCGCCGCGGCTAAGCAACAAAAAGCGGCGCAAAAAACCGAGACTGAACAATGGGTGCTGGCGAACATGCCAAAGGTTGCCATGCCTTTCCCCATCTATTTAAAACATGCCGAATTGCTGAACTCGCGTCTGCAAATTATGGGTAGAGATGACAACTTCCAGGAGCTGCGTCTCAGCGCCAGCTACATAGACGCCGAGCTGCGAGTCAACGAGCTTTATGCCAAACACACTGATGCCAGTCTGTCGCTGGAAGGTGAACTGACTCTGGATAAGCACTGGCCCATGGCACTGACGGCGCAACTGGAGTTACAGCGTTTACCTGAACTACCGGGACTCGAGCAGCAACAGCTGGATCTCACCCTCAAAGGTGATTTCAGCGACTTGCAGCTTAAGGCCAAACTCAGTGGCAAGCAGAGCCTGGCGCTCAATGCCAGTGTCAACCTCACCAAACCGGAACTGCCCTATTCACTGAATATCTCAGAAGGAGAACTGCACTGGCCCTTTGACCTTGCTCAGTACAGTGTCAACGGACTAGAGCTGGAAAGTCGCGGCGACCTCAAGCAACAAACCGCCAGCCTGGTTACACAACTAAGTACCCCCTTCTACCCCGAACTAAACCTCAATACCCGCCTGGTACATCGAGGCCAAAGACTCAAGATTGAAGAGTTCAGCGGTGACAGCAGTGCCGGTAAAGTAATGCTTCTGGGGACGCTGGATTATGCCCAAGCCATAGCCTGGGATGCAAAGCTCGAACTTTCACATTTCAACAGCGGCGCGATAACTCTGCCGACAGCGAAGGAAGCTGCCAAAGAAAAAGAAGCAAATAGCCAAATCACCCAAAATAATAACACCAGCGACAGCGAAGCAGTCAGTGCACAAAGCCAAGCTGACGAAAGCAAATCTGATGAAAGTCAGGCTGAAGATACGCCGGTGATCCCATCCAGCGATATTAGCGGCCAGCTTGCCACTCGTGGCAGTTGGCAGGACGGCAAATGGCGAGTGAGTCTCAAACAGGCTCAACTTCATGGCTTATTGGACCGCCTGCCCTTTGAACTGACTGGCGATCTGGAGATAGATGATTCGCTTGAGCTCAGCAGCCAGGGATTATCGCTGCGGGCACTCAATACCCGCCTGGACCTTTCCGGCAGCGCCAAAGAGCAATGGGATCTCAGTGCCACATTGGACGTGCCCGATTTCAATCTCTGGCATCCCGATGCGTTTGGTTCGTTAACTGCCGATATCCAAGTGGTGGGAGATGCCAAACACCCACAGGTACAGCTAAGGGCCCAGACCCAGAGCATCAGATTTGGCGATCTCAACCTCAGTGGCAGCCAACTCAAGGCGCTCTATGCACCACTGGATCTGCATGAGTTTGCCTTGTCGCTGAAAACAGGTGAGTTTGACGGCGCAGGAATTCATCTTGATGGCATCACTCTCAGGGCCAAGGGCAATGAACAGCGACAGAAACTGGGACTGGAAACCCGGGGCGATTTGCAACTGGATACTGCCATCCACAGTAAACTGGATCTCACCAAACAAAAGGCCAACATAGAACTTAGCAAATTCAACTTGGGATCCGTTCTGGGACTCTGGCAACTTGAACAAACTGCGTCACTGGACTGGGATCTCAAGCAAAGCCGAGGCGAGCTCAGCGCCTTTTGTTTAAGCCATCCATCCAGCCGACTCTGCCTGACCGATAATGTCAGCCTGACCGATAATGTCAGCCTGACCGACAAGGGGGAAGCCAAGTTGCACTATCAAGGGCAACCTGGGCAACTGCTGGCCAAGCTGTTACCCGAGCGCTTCACTTGGCAGGGCGATGCCTCGATGGATGCCGCCGTCGCCTGGAAACCCGGCGCGCGTCCACAGGGCCAGCTCAACTTCCAGCTGGCCCCCGGAACGGTAAGCCTTAAACGCAAACAGCAAGCCAGCGCCAGCATCGACTATCAGGCACTTACACTCAAGGCCACCTTGGACGATGATGCACTGAGAAGCCATATTCTGTTCAATTCCGATGCTCTAGCCCGCTGGGAAAGCCAGTTGGATATCAAGGTAACTCCGGATAGAAGCCTCAGTGGTTACGTCAATATTGACCAGGTCAACCTGCAACTGCTTGGTCAGTTTATGCCGCAGCTCGAAACCATTGAGGGTTTACTCGCAGCCAACTTAACATTGGCTGGCAGCCTCAACAACCCCGAACTCAGCGGCCAGCTCAGTCTGCGTGAAGGTGCCCTGGCTAGCACAGCCAACCCGACTAAACTGGAGCAAATCTCCCTGGACCTGGCTTTTGTCGGCCAAACCGCCGAGCTCCAGGGCCAATGGATGATGGGCAGCGGCCAAGCCAATCTCAGTGGTCAGTTGCGCTGGCCACAGGGTCAATTCAGTGGCGATATCCAGCTCAAGGGACAAGAACTCGGCGTTATTCAACCGCCGCTGGCCATTGTCAATATCAGTCCGGATATTCAACTGCATTTCAGCCCGGACGCGCTCGATATCTCGGGCGAGATAAAGGTACCTTCCGGCAACATCAAGGTGGTGCAACTGCCAGCCGGCGGAGTGAGCGTATCATCCGATGTGGTGTTCAGTGACTCCATTTCGGAGCAGGAAGTCAAAGCATCGCCAATGGCCCTGAGTGCCAATTTGAACATAGATGTCGGTGATAAGCTGGCTATCGATGGTATGGGTCTCAAAGGGATGTTGGTGGGTACCTTGCGCATGCAACAAGCGCCCCAAAAGCCGCCGCAACTCTTTGGTGATATCAAGGTGGTTAACGGCAGCTATAAATTCATGGGTCAGACGCTGAAAATTGCCACAGGTGCGGTACAGTTTGTAGGGCCTATGCAGATCCCCAACCTCAATATCGAAGCCATTCGGGAGATCCGCGATGAAGATATTACCGCCGGGGTACGGATCACGGGTACCCCCAAAAAGCCAATAGTGACCCTATTCTCCAACCCGGCCAAGGAGCAGGCGGAGATCATTTCCTATATCGTTCAGGGGAAAGGTTTTGGTGCAGGAAACGAACAGAACAACTCACTGATGATGGGCGCCGCGCTGTCGCTGAGCTCCCAGGTTGATGGTGGCGCCATTTCTACCTTGGGTGACACAGCTGCTGGGCTGGTGGAGATGTTTGGTTTCTCCAATGTGCAGTTGGATACCAATGATGATGGTAAAGTTGCCATCAGTGGCTATATAGGCAAAGATCTAATGATCAAATACGGTGTCGGTGTATTCAACCCAGGCTATGAGATGACAGTCCGTTACTATCTGTTGTCGCAGCTCTATCTGGAAAGTGTATCCGGCACTCTGGGCCAGTCTCTGGATATCTACTACAGCTTTGATCTTTAAGCGGTAAACACCTCTCGGCAGCAGATACCAACCTTGCAGGCCGCGGCGACTTACCGGACATAAACATGCGATTCTGACTTAAAAGTTAGAATACAGACATAAAAAAAGCGCCCTCAGGGCGCTTTTTCAACATCCAATTATCGATTAAGCGTAAACGAAGTCTACGTGCTCAATCATTGGCTTGAATACGTGACGCTGCATAGCCTGGGCACGTACTTTAACTTCTTTACCGTCCAGAACTATAGTCAGATCGCTGGTATAGAAGTCTTCGTTGGTTTGGATGTTGATGATATCTTTGTGTTCAAACACGATAGCAACGGCTTCTTTGCCGGCGCCATAGATAACACCTGGAACTTTCCCGTCACGACGCAGGCGGCGGCTCGAACCTTTCCCAATCTCAGTGCGGGTTTGTGCTGGAATAGTGTAAGACATAATAATACTCTTTAAATAGTCAATAACTGGCAACTATTTTCGACCAATAGCTGCCTTCATATAAAGCGGGCGAATACTAGCACAAAGACAACAAAACAAACAAGTTGATTTGGCCTTTAAAGGTAAAAGCAAAACCTACTTCCCCACTATCCTGCTGTTGCTCATCTGTAACATCTGTAATCATTACGAAAAGCCATTGCTTAGCAGAAGTTTTACCCTGATCGAGATCACAATTTTTCCATCCAGCTGCTGCTACCCTGCTTTCAGTAATCTGGTTTTATTACATGAAGCAGGCCGATGAACGCCAATCTGCAGCAACTGATACGGGATGATAGCCTGTGCTATAAACTAGCCGCGGAACTCCATTACCTGATCGAACATGCTCCCTTTCAACAAGAGAAGCTCGACCTGATTTTATTGGAGTTTCTCGCCTGTAATCAGCAGAAAAGCGGCCATCTGTTACACCTGATGCGTGCCTGCAGTTGTCCGGATCTTATCGAGCAATTGAGCTCAGATGCCCTTTTTTATGACAGACTCAACACCTTGGTCGCCGACTGGCAACAAACTCGCGAACTGTTACGTCTCAGATTCCAATTCAGCGAGTTGATGGCACTGCTGGAAGACAGAAAACCCCGCGAACAGAGCTTTATCCGCAGGGCAGAAACCGATCTTTCTATGGTAGAAAAACCTACCAACTGCGCACCGGCCCGCAGTCAATGTGGACAAATCCCGACTTCGGATAATAACCGACTCCCCCTAGTTTTAATGACAGGGCAGCCTCACGCAAAGTCTGAAGTTTAACACCGGGGATCGCGATATCCATCGCCATACCCCGCATATGGTAACTCTTCTTGGCTACACCGCTACTCTTACCGGCCAACATGGCGTTGGTTTTAGGCGAACGATAACCTGAAATCACGTGGATCTCTTCAGAAATCGACAACGTCTGCTGCAAATTGAACAGAAGATCGAACAGACGTTTATCCATGGGAGCCGCCAGGTTCTGCCTATGATCCCTAAGCAGATGGCTGAACTGAGACAGAGTGCTACTCTGATAATGACCGTCTTTCCAATAAGTCCCATCACCACGCTCCCCTGTATGGCGATTATAAAAACTCAGGTATCGACTACCTTTGGTAGACCGACTCGCCATCGCTTTTGAAGGAAGCATAGAAACCATTGCCGCGCCACCAAGACCCATCAACAACTGCCTACGGGCAGGACATACTACTGACACTTATTCACCTTGCACAAAAAACAACCACAAGGCGGCAAATTATACGGGATTAACGCCAAGGTCAAGCGCCGATTTGGCCCCAGCGCAGGTAAACTTTTCTCGGGGAGCAGGCGAAAAATGGGATAATTCCTTGTGCCATATTAAGTTAATGCGACAGGCTTAACGTTCGGTCAATGCGGCAAAAAATCAGTTAATGATAATGCCGGTATACCTCAAGGGCCTAACAAATGCGCTTCACTCCCCGACCGCAGCTCTGGCTTGTTAGCCCATTCAGTATCCAATCTCGTCTGTGCCTCAGTAGCCACCTTAACCCCCGGGCTCAACTGATAGATGTCGCTGCGAAATTGCGCTCTTTCCCGCTCATCTATCCAGGCTGTCCAATAAACCAGATGAACAGGCAGGCGCTGTTCAAATGCAAACCATTGAGTGGTGTGATAATCACTCTGCATCCGTTGCCAGCTTCTCTTATCCCGTACCAGATTATTAGCCATCCAGGACGCCAACTCTTCCACCTTGTCGACCCGAATACAACCTGAAGATAGGGCGCGATTGGCCCTGGCAAACAGATGCTTGTCCGGTGTGTCATGCAGATAAACACTAAAGCCATTGCTGAAATGAAATTTGTAACGCCCCAGGGCATTATCGGCACCCGGTTGCTGCACCAACCGATAAGGGAAACGGCCTCTCGCCTCTTTTTGCCAGGCTTCGGCACTCTCTTCAACTTTATTGCCCTGATAATCATAGACATTGAAATGCCGCTGCTGCAGATATTCACCGTCTTTACGGATCTGCGGCAGTAAGTCGCGCCTCAATATGCCCCTTGGCACAGTCCAGGTTGGATTCAAAACAATGTTGGATATCTCACTGCTGAGCAGTGGGGTTTGACGATAAGGTTTACCGACTATGACCTTGGATCGTAGTTGCACCTGGTTGTCATCCACCAGAGTCAACTCAAACGCCGGGATATTCACCAACAGGTAACGCTTCCCCAACTGCTGTTTATAAACGGTGCGAGCGACGAAATTGCTGGCCAGCATGCGGGCACGTTGCAATGGTTCAGTATTGAGCCAACGCAGTGTATCTGGTCCTATGATGGCATCGGTTTTAAGCCCGTGGCGGGACTGAAACACTTCTACCGCCGAAGCCAACTGCGGTGAATAAACCTTGTTTTCTCCCGGAGTCTCCTCAAGATCGCCAAGCCAATATAAACGCCTGGCAATCGTCGGGATCAGCAGATGGCTATCACCTGGGCGTAACCAACCTCCGGGATCCAACCTAGGCCATTGATGCCGCTCTGCGAGCCAGATCAAATAGCGTATCCGGCTGCTGGTTGCCAGATAATCATCCCCCTGAGGTTCCAGCGCCAGCGCTCGGCTGAGCGAATCCGCATCAGAAGCTAGCGTGTTGAAGGCCAAAGGAACGCCGCGGCGCTTCCAGAAATACGCAATATCCTGCTCTATGCCCTCACGCAACTCCAACTGTAGATTGAGATCACCACGGCTCATGGAACGTAAATCTTCGGCGAACTCTTGCCCTTCTGGCAGCAGAGCCAGCAACTGCAACTGATTATTCAGGGTCCTGAGCGCGGCATCATCGGCTTTCACTGTAAAGACCGCACTGCAGAGGAGCACAATGATCAGTAAAGGCATTAACACGCACTTTGTCATATCGGCCTCCCGGGACATAAACTCAATTATGGCAAATATGCGCCGTGATTCGATGATATTTTGCAAACAACGGGCTGAATAGCCGTTGATTAACATGGAGCATTAACAGGCAACTTATTATTAGCGATTGATAATTAACCAGTTATCAGCACAAGCCTGTGATCATAGAGCTTATTCTGATATAAAATCCTGCCAAAGTAGTAACAGGCAATATAATGAACAGACAAATGCTCATTCGGCAGATGGCCGAAAGACAACAGATCTCAAAGGCTCAGGCCAAAGTACAACTGCAACATATTTTCGCCAGCCTTACCCAGGCTCTCAGTGAAGGTGAAAAGGTTTATCTGCCGCAATTCGGCACTTTCGAACTCAGATACCACCTTCCCCGCAACGGTCGTAACCCACAAACAGGCGAACCCTTGGAGATTGCCGGCAGCAATCAGCCAAGCTTTAAAGCTTCCCCATCACTGAAACAGGCACTACAGCAAGATTAATCCGTTCTCGGGGCAGGATCTCTGCCCCTTCACAAAAGGCGATGCCTGTTTTCAGCCAAAGGTAACGATACTGACGCTTGTATCTGAAGTTTGGGCCGGGATTGGATCTGATATAAGTCAGCCGCCATTACGGACGTAAGCTTGGCTTGAAAACAAGTAATAAGTTTGCTTGGAGTGACTTTAAGGGAATTCAATGAGGAGGACTAAATTTGGAGGCGCGACCCGGAGTCGAACCGAGATCGACGGATTTGCAATCCGCAGCATAGCCATTCTGCCATCGCGCCTTCTTGGGATCACAGCATCTGAGTGCCATGTAAGATTGGAGCGACATATCGGGTTCGAACCGATGACCTGTACCTTGGCAAGGTACCGCTCTACCAACTGAGCTAATGTCGCATCACTTTTCTTGCTTTGTATTCAGAGCCAGCCCTGACTACGGATTGGCATTCTACGCTTTTAACCCCGACTGTCAACGAAGAATTAGTGCTTAACTGTTTGCTTGAACACTAAATAATCTTATCGAAACATTATTGTGCAACCAGGTACAAATTAGCGCCTTTTAACCGGCTATCAGATCCTTCCAGGCGGCCTTGATATAGCTGATCATCGACCAGAAGGTTAAGAAAGCCGCCACATACAGCAAGGCGTAAGCGGCATATATCATCCAATCACCCTGCTTCCAGATAAGGCCGATAATTGCCACCATCTGAGCAGCAGTCTTGTACTTGCCAATCCAGGATACCGCCACAGCACCGCGTTTACCTATCTCTGCCATCCACTCACGCAGTGCCGATATCACCAACTCACGTCCTATCATAAACATCGCCGGCAGGGTCAGCCAGATAGTGTTGTAATCTTCGACCAATAGCACCAAAGCCGTGGTCACCATTAGCTTATCGGCTACTGGGTCAAGGAAGGCGCCGAAACGAGTGGACTGCTCCAGTTTACGGGCCGCATACCCATCCAAGGCGTCAGTAATAGCTGCAAGCCAGAAAACAAATGCAGCAACAAACGGTGCCCAAGTGTACGGAAAGTAAAATACCAGAACAAAAACAGGCAGTAAGAACAACCTAAACCAGGTAAGGGCGATGGGTATATTAAACGGCATGATAAAACCAAATAATCAAAAGCAGCGCCAATCTTGCCTGATTTTTACTACCCCCGCAATGCATCGTGTATCGTTTGAGCCATTTCTGGACTGATCCCGGGCACTTTTGCCAGTTCTGCCACACTTGCCCCCTTCACTTGTTGTAATCCGCCCAGATATTGCAGCAAAGCCTTGCGTCTTTTCGGGCCAATCCCAGGAATAGACTCCAAGCTTGAGGTGTTGCGGGTCTTTTGACGTTTATTCCTATGACCGGTAATCGCAAACCTGTGGGATTCATCGCGAATATGTTGAATAAGATGCAGCGCCGGCGAATCATCCGGCAGTGAAAAGCTCTCTTCGGTATCACCGAAGATAAGGGTTTCCAACCCGGGTTTGCGGCTTTCACCTTTGGCGACCCCGATAAGCGTGGGTACGGCCTCTATTCCGACAAACTTCTCGTTGACCACTTCCTGAGCCATTCTGAGTTGTCCAAGGCCGCCATCGATAAACACGATATCCGGGATCTTACCTTGGGCACTGACCTTATCAAACCGGCGAGTCAAGGCTTGCTTCATCGCCGCATAATCATCTCCGGGAGTTATGTCCTTGATGTTGTAGCGCCGATACTCGCTCTTGTCCGGCCCTTCGCGATTGAACACCACGCAGGAGGCCACAGTGCTCTCCCCCATGGTATGACTGATATCAAAGCACTCCATACGTTTAATCGGGGTGCTTTGTTCAAGCGCCTCTTCAAGAAGAAGAAATCTTTGCTCCACCGTATTGCGGTGAGCCAGCTTGGTATTGACCGCATTGGTCGCATTGGTCTTGGCCAGACGCAGATAACCGGCTCTGTCGCCCCTGACCCGAGTGCGGATGGCCACTTTCTTGTTCAGCGCTTCCATCAGCACCTGTTCCAACTCTTCCAACTCCTCGTAGCTGTCACTCAGGAGAATTTCCCGCGGGATAGTACGTTGAATATCGACGTTGAGATAAAACTGCAGCATAAAGGCTCTGAGTACCTCGGCCATTTCAGTTTGCGCCGGCACGCTAGGGTAATAACTGCGACTGCCAAAAATCTTGCCCTCGCGAATGAACAACAGGTGGAAACAAGCAACTCCTGAGGCGTAGTGCACCCCAATCACATCAAGGTCACCATGGCTGGATGATACTTCCTGCTGCTCGGCCACTCGTCTGAGCGCCATGATCTGATCCCGATAGCGTGCCGCCTGCTCGTAAGCCATGGACTCGGCCGCCAGTTCCATTTTCTTGACCAAGGCGCTGAGCACCTGCTGATCCTTGCCCTTGAGAAACAGGGTCGCCAGCTTGACCTGCTCCTGATATTCCTCATCAGAGACCTTGCCGACACAAGGGGCACTGCAACGCTTGAGCTGGTACTGCAAACAGGGACGCGAGCGCGACTTGTAATAGAGATCGTCACACTGACGAATAGGAAACAGCTTCTGCATCAAATGCAGACTTTCACGCACCGCACCACCATTGGGATAAGGCCCGAAATACAGCCCTTTCTCCCGCTGTGGCCCCCTGTGATAGGCGAGCCTGGGATGCCGGTGCTGGCTCAATAAGATAAAGGGATAAGACTTGTCATCTCTTAGCAGCACATTGTATTTCGGCAAGTACTGCTTGATGTAATCATTTTCCAGTATCAGTGCTTCAGTTTCACTGTGAGTCAGTGTCACATCGATATTGGCGATATGGGACACCAGCGCCTGAGTTTTCACATTAGGGAGATTCTTGCGAAAATAAGATGCGAGCCGTTTCTTGAGATCTTTGGCCTTGCCCACATAAATCACGCTACCGCCGCTGTCGTACATACGATAGACGCCCGGTGCTGAGGTCAGATTTTTAAGAAAAAGCTTGGGATTGAATTCCTGCGGCATGAACCCACTCTATAAATAACGGCTGAAGAGATAAAGATTTCAGGGACAGAAAACAACAAAGAAAGAGGGAGCCGTGGCTCCCTATGTAAATCAGAACTGCCCGGTGTCGAGCATTTTATACCGAATCGCCAATCGGGTCAGCTCCACATCGCCGCTGATCCCCAGTTTGGCGAACAAGCGATAGCGGTAGCTGTTAACCGTCTTGGGACTGAGGTTCAACTGCTCGGAGATATCATTGACCTTCTCACCATTGGTGATCATCATCATGATCTGCAGTTCCCGCTCTGACAGCGACTTGAAGGGGTTCTCATCAGTCTGATCAAACTGGCTCAAGGCCATCTGCTGAGCAATTTCCGGTGACAAATATCGCTGACCGTGAGCAACTTGCCGAATGGCTTGAATCACCTCAGGCGGCTTGGCTCCCTTGGTCAAATAACCGGAAGCACCGGCTTGCATCACCTTGGTCGGGAAAGGATCCTCTGAGTGGATAGTCAATACTATGATTCTGGCATGAGGCTGATAACGCAGAATTTTCCGGGTAGCTTCAAGCCCCCCTATTCCGGGCATATTCATATCCATCAAAATCACATCGGCTTCATTCTGCCTGCTCCACTGCACAGCAGCTTCACCATCACCGGCTTCTCCTACAACTTTAATGCCTTTTTCATCTTCAAGGATCCGGCGGATCCCGGTTCTGACCAACTCATGGTCATCCACCAAATATACGGATATCAACTTCAACCCACCTTATTATTGTCGGCCTTATCGTGTAGCTCTGTTTCTTCGAAGCCTTTGGGATAATTTAGCCGATCTGCCAACAATAGAAAAGCGCAAGTTAACTTTATGATTATAAAAGAAACTCATTCGTATATCGGTACCAATTGTCATCAGTGTGCAACAATCTTGTTTTTTGTTGCCGAAGAATTTGCTTGCAAAGGCGATGAAACACCACCCAAAACAGTGTCATATCCAGCTAAGCAAATGAAGTTCAATCCTCATCTATCAACATATGTAAGTTTCGGCCAACTCGTTTCAGATCTCTCAGGGCAGTTGCTTGTGTAGCCATACGCAGCGGCCTTTGCTGAACTTTGATGGTATTGTACAAAATATCCATGTCATCGCGCTTGGTATGGGTAAATTCGATAGTGCCATAAGGAGTCTTGAAGATACCCTTTCGCCCCGTAGTCATCACAGTAAGATAGCTGATGGGGATCTGCGAAATCACCCCGTATTCAGACAAAGCCGATTCCAGCGAAACATAGTTATACTCACCACGCCGCAGTGCACAGGCGATATGCTCCACCGCATAACTATCTCGTCGGCTCAGCGCAAACAGGTATACACCGCGGCAGGGCCTTTCCAGGATCCCCTGCTTTATCAACCTCGACAGGCTTTGTTTGAATGCTTCCTGGGTATCATCGAAAAACACCCGCCTGAGATTCCCTTTGGTGTAAACATAGATACCTTGAAGGTCAAAACGATGTAGCCGTTGCAAAGCAGTACTGATATCCATAACGCCATCAAGTCAACTTAAAAGTTAATAATAGAATACCTAAGTGTCCACTTAATACCTATTGATAACTGACTTTGTCCGACTTAACGGCCCTATTTATAGCGCTGAACGTTGCAATCCTTTGCCAGGAACAGCCTAAATCAGCCTTTGAATAATGGCGCAGGAATCCGCCAGCGTAGATGCGCAGCAAAAACGCTAGTTATCCCAACCGACACCAGAAAGAATCCTGTTATTTGATGAGCAAGGCCCTGTTGATGCTCACAAAGGCAAAAAAGCTATCCGCTATTAAATGGTTAAGGAAGGTGCAAACCAGTCTCAAAATAGCCCCAGGCTGAGGAGCAACACATTCAAATCTGCTTTCAGGACTTGTATCACAACCACTGTTACTCACTTTAAAGGCATTGATGCCTAATACATTTACGGCGTCATATCGAAGAAAACCACAAAATACGGTTGATTCGGCTACACTCAAAACTGAACTCACCACAGGTTTGATAAACCAGGTTCAATCGCTAAAAAAGCGCGATTTCAGCCTCTCTGCTTCAGGAGAACCTATCGATGAACTCCCCTTTTACCACCCATGGAGCCTTAAGCTGGCACGAGCTGACCGCCAGTGACTCCGAACAGGCGATGCGGTTTTACGGTGAGGTTTTTGGATGGAATTTCAAAAAAATGCAGTTACCACAAGGCCCCTACCACATTATAGAAAATGACGGCATCAGCATAGGTGGGATCACTGACAGCCCGGCGCCGGCCATGCCAAGCAACTGGACCGGCTATATTACCGTGAAAGATGTCGACGCCGTCGCCATCAAGGCCAAAGAGTTAGGAGGCGATATTCTTTATGGTCCGGAAGATATTCCCCAAGTAGGCCGATTTTGCTGGATCAAGGATCCCTGCGGCGCCATTATCGCTGCCATCACTTACAACAGCACCAAAGGATAGGTAACGAACAGCAGCTATGGTTTGAGGTTTACGATGTTGACCCGCAACATCCCGAATATTTCCAAACTTGAATATCGCCCTTTTACGAATGAAATGTTCATCGAAAAATTCTTGATTATTGCAGCTTTAATTAGCAATGTTTTCTTTTTGTATCATGCATGTATAAGGCCGGATAACAGAGATTATAGATTCAGAAGTGACTTACAAAGCATGCCGAATACGCGTTAGAATAACGCCAACTTTTTGCTGCAAACCTGCTTCAAGGGATCTCACACCGTTATGCCCAATGTGCTGACTCAGCTCTTTTCCCGCTTTCGCCGGGCACCACTCGCCATCAAGACAAGCGTCTATCTGCTCCTCGGGTATAGCCTCTACGCTCTGCTGCTTGGTGGGCTTGCTCCCTGGGTGATAAAGTCGCAAACCCCAAAGCAATTGCAACAGCTGCTCGGCCGTCAGGCCAGCCTGGGCGATATCAGCATCAACCCTTTCCTTCTCAGAGTCCGCCTGGATAATTTCGCCCTGCAGGAGAGCGACCCACAGCAAGTATTTATGTCTTTCACGCAGCTTGAGTTGGAGCTGGCATTTTGGCGCTCGCTGACCCAAGGGGCCATAGCCATAGATCACATCCACCTCGCTTATCCACAAGTGAAGCTGCAAAGGCTTGCGTCAAAGAATGGCCAAGCTCAATTCAACTTCAGCGATATACTCGCCCACCTTGAAGCCAAGCAAACACCGCAAGCCGAGGCTACAGAAGACGCCTCTGAACTGCCCAGAGTCATTGCCCGGGATATCCGGGTGACAGAGGGTAAGTTCGCTTATATGGATAAGGTCGCCAATACAGAGCTCAGTTACGACAAGCTTAATTTCAGCCTGCAAGCTTTGGATACCAAGGCCTATAGCCTCAGCCTGCCGGAAGACGAAAACAAACCGGTACTGGCGAAAGATGCCAACCGCTATGCCCTGTCGTTGACCGGCGGCGATAACGGACAATTACAGACTCAAGGCCAGTTTCAGCTGCAGCCTCTCGAAATCACCGGCGAGCTGCAACTGGCCAAAATTTCCCTGCTGCCCTTCTGGCCGTTTGCCGATGGGCTTATTGCCGCCAAACTCAGTGACGGTGAACTCAGCTTCCAAAGCCAGTACCAGTTGAAACAGCAACAAGACCAACTGCATTACAGTACCCACAAGGGCAGGTTTATTCTGGAAAACCTGCTGTTCTCCGACCAACAGCAAGCCAGAGTCAAGCTGCCACTGTTGGCACTGGATAACATTCGGGTGGACGGCGACAACCAGAGTGTTAATGTCGACGAACTGGCGCTGCAAGGCCTGTGGGCCTATGCCCGCCTGGATAAGCAAGGCCTGGATCTACAACAGCTCTTTATGCCCGCCCTGCCTGCCACACATGCCAAGCCGAATGACATAGCGGCCAAGGCGCAAGTGGAACCAGCACTAGCCCAACCAGAGGCGGCAGATGAAACCGAGGCGCTAAATAAAGCTACAGTGCAAGATAAGGCCACAGCGAAAGAAAAAGCCACAGTGCAAGATAAGGCCACAGCGCATACAGCCAAAGAGCCAAACAAAACTCTGGAGCAAGACAAACAATGGCTACTGAGTATTGGCAAAATCAGTCTCAAGGATACAGATCTCAATCTGTTTGAGCAGCAGCAAAGCAATGGTGTCCACTGGCGTGTTTACCCTTTGGATATCACCACAGGTCCTGTGCGTTCCGATCTCGAAGGAAACATAGACTACCAGGTGCAACTGGCACTGAGTTCTGATGCCCAAAAACAGCCAGAGACCAGCCAGGGCCAGTTCAGCTCCACCGGCGCAATAGATGCCAATGCACGTACTGTCAATGCCGAGCTGACGCTGACCGAGTTGGAGCTGCAACAGTTCCAGCCCTATCTGGCGCCCTACCTCAATATGCAACTTGAAAGCGGCAAGTTGAGCACTCAGGGCAAGTTCACTGCCAACGCCGAGGGTAAGGCCCATTTTCAAGGACAAGCCGCAATTGGCAAACTGCTTATCAAGGATGGATTGGCATTTGAGCCTCTGCTGAAATGGCAGAATATGACGATAGATGCGATGAACTTTGATTCCGAAGCAAACAGCCTGAAAATCAGCAATATATTGCTGGAACAGCCATACGCCAAGGTGATGATCACCGAAGATCAGCGCACTAATATCGGCGAGCTGATCCGCGCCGAACCACTTGGTGATAACTCAGCGGCTCAGTCGCAGGCAAAACAAAGCCAGGCAAACGAAGCGCCGCAGCAAACCGCCGCCAAGGAAAAAAACACCGCCAAGACTGCTGCAGATAAGGCATTTAAACTGGATATCGGCAGCATTGCCATCAAAAGCGGCTCGGCCTATTTTGCCGATAACTCCCTCACCCCTAACTTTGCTTCCGGTATCGAAGGGCTGGAAGGCAAGATAAGCCACCTATCCTCCACCCCGGGAACCAAGGCCAGTGTCGATATCAAGGGCAAGATAGACAAGTATGCTCCAGTCACCCTAAGGGGAGAGGTGAATCCGCTGCTGGAAAAACCCTATCTGGATCTGGATTTAGTATTCAAGAGTGTCGAGTTGACCTCGGTGAATCCCTATTCGGGCACCTATGCCGGTTACTACATAGACAAGGGCCAGCTGTCTTTGGCGCTCAACTATCAATTGGAAGACAACCAGCTGAAGGGAGACAATCATCTGGTGATAGATCAGCTCAAGCTGGGTAAACCCAGTGATTCCGATCTGGCCACCAGTTTGCCGATTACCTTGGCTATCGCCCTTTTGCAAGACAGACATGGGGTAATAGATCTTGGCTTACAGGTTTCAGGAGATCTCGACAGTCCAAGTTTCAGCTTCGGCAGCATAGTGATGACCGCCATCACCAACGTCATCACCAAGGCGGTCACCGCCCCCTTCTCTTTGCTGGCCGGTCTGGTTGGCAGCGATGAAGAGCTGAATCTGGTCGCTTTCCAACCCGGTATAGCCACGCTGGACGCTGACGCCGAAGATAAGCTGAGCAAGCTGGCCAAGGCGCTGGATGACCGACCCAAGCTACAATTGAGCATTGAAGGCGGCGTAGCATTGCGGGAAGACAGTGAGGCGCTGGCAGAACAAAAACTGCAGCAGCAACTGCTCAAGGCCAGCAAGCTTGCGGCCCTGCCGGACGAGCTGAGCGCCAGTCGCTTCCCTACCAAAGGTAAGCTTGCTGATACCCTGGTAGCGCTTTTTGAGCAGCAGCTCAAACAGGATGCCGATGCGGAAAAAGACAAAGTGAAGCAAAAGCTTGCCGAAAAAGCCGGCAGTGAAACAGTCGATGAAGACGCTCTGCTGACTGTATGGCATATGGGCCTTTACAACCAACTGCTCAGCGCCCAAGAGATAAGCAATAATGAGCTGGCCAATCTGGCTCAGGCCAGGGCCCAGGCCATCAAGGCCTTCCTGGTAGACAGTGCTGCCGTTGCCCCCGAAAGAGTCTTCCTGCTGGACAGCAAGACAGAGATGAAACAGGATGCTTCTCAGGCAATTTTGTCGCTGAATGCCGATTAACCAATAGCGATAACCCCGGAACCAGGCGCGCACGCGCGCCTTTTTACCCGGATCTGAGCTCAGACTTTCTTATCAGGGGATTACTTGTTGCGACACTTTTCCTGACGAGCCATCAGACTGGAAGTATCCCAGCGGTTACCGCCCATGGCCTGTACTTCACCGTAAAATTGATCGACCATGGCGGTCAGCGGCAGATGTGAGCCATTGCGTCTAGCTTCATTGAGGGCGATGCCTAAGTCTTTGCGCATCCAGTCCACCGCAAATCCAAAATCATACTCACCCTTCAGCATGGTCTTGTGACGATTTTCCATTTGCCAGCTCTGGGCCGCGCCTTTGCTGATCACCTCAACTACCTTCTCGCCATCTAGCCCGGCGCTCTTGGCAAAATGCATGGCTTCAGCCAAACCTTGTACCACCCCGGCGATGCAGATTTGATTGACCATCTTGGTCAACTGCCCAGCGCCAACATCTCCCAATAGTTCGGCGCAGCGGGCATAGGCAGCCATCACAGGTTTTACCCGCGCAAATACCGCCTCAGAGCCGCCGGCCATAATGGTCAACACTCCATTCTCGGCACCAGCCTGACCGCCGGAAACCGGCGCGTCCATAAAAGCGATGTCCTTCTCGGCCAGCAAAGCGGCCAACTCCCGCGCCACATCGCATGAGGCAGTGGTGTGATCGACAAAGATACTGCCCACAGCCATACCATGCACAGCGCCCTCTTCACCCAGTACGACCTGGCGTAAGTCATCATCATTACCGACACAGGCAAAAACAATATCCTGTCCCTCGGCGGCTTGGGCCGGAGTCGCGCAGCAGCGCCCGCCAAACTCTGCCGCCCAGGCTTCAGCCTTGGAGAAAGTACGGTTATAAACAGTGACCTGGTGCCCCTGTTTTTGTAGATGCCCAGCCATGGGATATCCCATAACACCTAGACCGAGAAATGCGACATTCGCCATGATATTTCCTTGATTATTTATGCGCGGGAACAGATTGGCCCAATTGCCGACCATGCTGCAAAGCCTTTGGCGTAAAGCCAAGAGTGACAATTCAAGCCGATGTTTAAGCCGCATTTTGCCATGAGGCAGCATAAAGGAGAAGTTGATACGGGCAAACTCAGCATCCCGCATACAGAAAAGAGCCACGAATGTGGCTCTTGAAATCATCACTCAAGGATGAACGTGCGCTTCCATTTCCGCGCCGATTTTCTTGCGCATCTCCATCAACTTGATTGCCGAGTCCCTAAGCTCTATGTCTCTTGCCGATGTCGGCTGCCATTCAGGTACAGGCGTTGGTTTACCTTCATCGTCTACCGCCACCATGATGACAATACAGTGAGTGGTCAACTGACGTTCTGAATCCTTGGGATCGCCGGCTCTGACATCCAAACCTATATGCATGGAGGTGCTGCCGGTATAGATCACCTTGGCGCTCACCTCCACTATATTGCCCACATGTATGGGTTTGACAAACCTGATCCCCCCGGCGTAAACCGTGATGCAGTATTTACCACTCCAACCGGCCGCACAGGCATAGGCAGCCAAGTCAATCCACTTCATTACGGCGCCGCCATGTACCTTGCCGCCAAAGTTGACGTCTGCGGGCTCGGCCAAAAACCTCAGGGTTATCTGTCTCTCTGTTCCTGCCATGGGATCCTCTCATCAGGCTTGGCGGTCTGCTGACCGCACTTGGCTGAGAGTGTACGCGAAAATTTCGCGATCACCCAAACTTAGATACCAGGAAACTTCCGCCAATCACCAGAGGTAAAGCCAGCCGATAGATCCAAAGCTGCAATTTGCTGCTGATAAAACGGGACAAATGAAACAGTGAGTAAATTCCCATCCCCACCAGGAAGGTGCCCAGCACCTCTACCCCGGCCATCACATCGGCATCGCCGCCGGCATAAACCGCCGCTGTCAGTAAGGCAAACCAAAGCACGGTATAGGCGGCTATGGCCAAACTAAAAGTGCGAACACCAATCTCCATCGCTGGTTGCCACCGGCTGTTTTCACCCCGTACCAACTCGGTCAAATTGGCAGCAATCGCCCCAAGCATGGCCATAACAGGAAACATTGCAGGATTGAGCATAATGAAAACTCCAGAATTATTTGGCGGGATTCTGGCGCTATATTCAAAGAATGCCAATAGAGATGAACAAAGGTTAATTCTGGATTTAGCTTTAAAATATGACTAACTGATTTTAAAGATAAAAAAAGCGCCATCAGGCGCTTTTACAAGTGGTAACCTTAAACTCGCTTCAGTAGCAAGGAGCCATTGGTGCCACCGAACCCAAAAGAGTTACATAGCACATGCTCCACTTTGGCCTGACGCGCGGTATGGGCAACAAAGTCCAGATCGCAACCTTGGTCCGGGTTGTCCAAGTTGATGGTAGGCGGAACCACCTGATCTTTAAGAGCCAACGCGGAGAAAATGGTTTCCACTGCCCCGGCAGCACCGAGCAAATGCCCCGTCATTGATTTGGTGGAGCTCACCATCAGCTTGTAGGCATGATCGCCAAAGATAGACTTCACTGCGGCCGCTTCGGCCTTATCGCCTGCCGGCGTAGAAGTACCGTGAGCATTGATATAACCTATGCTTTCGGGGGCCAGGTTTGCATCTCTCAGCGCATTTTTCATGGCAGACGCAGCGCCGGCACCATCGGCTGGCGGCGAGGTCATATGGAAGGCATCGCCGCTCATACCAAAACCAACCAGCTCGGCATAAATCTTGGCACCGCGAGCCTTGGCGCGCTCATACTCTTCCAGGACTAACACCCCGGCGCCGTCACCGATAACAAAGCCGTCTCTGTCTTTATCCCATGGGCGACTAGCCGCCTGAGGGTCATCATTACGGGTAGACAAGGCCTTGGCTGCGGCAAAGCCACCGACGCCCAGAGGACAAGTGACATCTTCCGCGCCACCGGCCACCATCACATCGGCATCGCCATAAGCTATGGTACGGGCTGCGAAACCTATATTGTGCACCCCAGTGGTACAGGCGGTTGTCACCGCAAAGTTAGGACCAGTCATGCCGTACATGATCGACAAATGACCGGCAATCATATTGATAATGGTGCTGGGCACAAAGAAGGGGGAAATTTTACGTGGGCCACCGGCCATCAAGGCGCTGTGGTTTTGTTCAATCAACCACATCCCCCCCATACCGGCGCCGATAGCGGTTCCGACTCGACTGGGATCTTCTTTATCCATCTCCAATCCGGAGTCACGCATGGCCTGAATGCCGGCAGCCATACCATACTGAATAAAGAGGTCCATCTTGCGGGCGTCTTTACGGGACAGATACTGCTCTACGTCAAAATCTTTGACTGAGCCTGAAAAACGGGTGCTGAATTCGCTGGCATCAAACTTGGTGATAGGCGCGATACCGCTCTGACCTGCCAGCAAGGCTTGCCAGGTGCTGTCCACTGTGTTGCCGACCGGGGTCACCAGACCCAGGCCAGTGATAACAACTCGACGTTTAGTCACTGTGTCCACCTTAGATTAACGGGTGAGTTACCATGATAGGCTAGGCTGTTGCAGCCTACCATTGCCTCCGGCCAGCAGCCGAATGGTCACAAGACACGATAATGCATCGGCTGATACTGGTACAACCAGAAACTGACGGGGCGAAAACAAAAACAGGCGGCAATTATGCCGCCTGTTTTCTGGAATTCTGGATTACTGATTCTTGGAAACGTAATCGATCGCTGCCTGAACGGTAGTGATTTTCTCAGCTTCCTCATCAGGGATCTCGGTATCAAACTCTTCTTCCAGAGCCATAACCAACTCAACAGTGTCCAGAGAATCTGCACCCAGATCGTCTACGAAAGAAGCTGCTGGCTTAACGTCTTCTTCTTTAACGCCCAGTTGCTCTACGATGATTTTCTTTACACGTTCTTCGATGTTGCTCATTAGTTTTCTTTCCTATTCAAATTACGCACTTGCGTAAGATTGCGAGTAGTTTATTAGATTTGACCAACATTGCAAGCCTAGAATTTGTGGTCTAACCACGATTTTAAGCCCTCAATTGCTGCAGATCACCACCCAATTGCGACAGTATCCCTGCCATTCGCCCTTAAACCATATACATCCCGCCATTTACATGCAAGGTTTCCCCTGTGATGTAAGCAGCAGCATCAGAGGCCAAAAAGAGCACGGCGTTGGCAATTTCCTGTGCCTGACCCAAGCGCTCCATTGGAACCTGGGACATGATGGCCTGTTGCTGATCTTCTGTCAGCTCATCCGTCATATCTGTCTGGATAAAACCAGGAGCAATAGCATTAACTGTAATTTGACGAGATGCAACCTCTCTGGCGAGAGATTTTGTAAATCCGATCAAACCCGCTTTGGCCGCAGAGTAATTTACTTGGCCTGCATTGCCCATGGTACCTACCACAGAACCAATATTGATGATACGGCCATGACGTTTCTTCATCATTGAGCGCATCACTGGCTTGGATAACCTGAAAAGAGATGTCAGGTTGGTGTCCAGGATATCCTGCCACTCATCCTCTTTCATCCGCATCAATAAATTGTCACGGGTGATGCCAGCGTTGTTCACCAGAATATCAACATCGCCGGCTTTTTCTTTGATCGAGGCAAATAAATTTTCAACAGATTGTGGATCTGTGACATTCAGCACCAAACCCTGGCCCTTATCGCCCAAATAAGCCGAGATGGCTTCGGCGCCGCGCTCACTGGTTGCAGTACCGAATACTGTAGCACCGGCTTCGGCCAGAGTCGTTGCAATCGACTTGCCAATACCACGGCTGGCGCCGGTAACCAGGGCAATCTTGCCGGTTAAGTCTAATGTTACGCTCATGAAAAGCTCCTTATTCGATCAATGCAGCTAAAGAAGCGGCATCGTTGACTGCCTTGGCAGTAAGGGATTTGTTAATGCGTTTGCAAAGCCCGGTCAAGACTTTACCCGGACCCACCTCATAGAGCTCGGTGACGCCCATGGCAGCCATGGCTTCCACGGTTTCGGTCCAGCGCACAGGGCTGTATAGCTGACGAACCAAGGCATCACGGATATCAGCAGCATCTTGAGGCTGGGCGACATCCGCATTGTTGATTACGGGGATTTGCGGCTGGCTAAATTCGATAT
The DNA here is from genome assembly GCF_007636515.1 of Shewanella sp. MSW. NCBI lineage: Bacteria > Pseudomonadati > Pseudomonadota > Gammaproteobacteria > Alteromonadales > Shewanellaceae > Shewanella > Shewanella sp. MSW. The sequence goes on along the minus strand of NZ_LVDR01000005.1, from coordinate 185,237 downwards.
CACCCAGAGCACTGGCCAATTTATCGGCAGCGGGCTTCATTAAAGCGCAATGGGAAGGCACGCTCACAGGCAAGGCAACCGCCATTTTGGCGCCTGCAGCCTTGCAGGCTGCGGCGGCGCGCTCAACTGCGTTTTTTTCACCGGCAATCACCACCTGGCCTGGGCTATTGTAGTTAACCGGGCTAACCACAGCGCCTTCAGCACTGTCTTCACAGGCCTTGGCAATAGCGTCGTTATCCAGGCCTATGATGGCAAACATGGCGCCGGTTCCGGCAGGAACGGCTTGTTGCATCAACTGACCACGCAGCTCAACCAACTTAACGGCATCGGTAAACTTGAGCACCCCGGCACATACCAGCGCCGAGTATTCACCTAGGCTATGACCCGCCATCACGCTGGGCGCGGCTTTGCCGGCTGCTTGCCAGGCGCGATACAGAGCGACACTGGCACTCAGCAAGGCAGGCTGGGTCTTGTCAGTCTCGTTAAGAGTTTCGGCCGGACCTTGCTGGACAAGCTGCCACAAGTCGTAACCCAGCACTTCACTGGCTTCACGAAAAGTCTCGGTCACGACCGGATAGCCTTCGGCAAGATCAGCAAGCATGCCTACAGCCTGAGAACCTTGTCCCGGGAACACGAAAGCGAAATTTTCCATATTCATTTACCTATGATTGCAGGCAGCAAAGCTGATGCCGCTGCCCGAGTCTACTGATCTGCCCGGCAGATCAACTAGTATGCATTGAGACGTCCTACTCACTTGTGCGAAGCAAGTAGGCACTGAGTATCAGAAGCGAACCAAAGCGCTACCCCAGGCAAAACCGGCACCAAAGGCCTCAAGCAGCAGGAGTTGCCCGCGCTTGATGCGGCCATCGCGCACCGCTTCATCCAGTGCAATCGGCACTGAGGCAGCTGAAGTATTGCCATGTTTGGCCAGCGTCAGCACCACTTTATCAAGACTCATGTCCAATTTCTTGGCTGTAGCATTAATAATGCGGAAATTGGCCTGGTGTGGCACCAACCAATCTATTTCTGACTTGTCGACATTATTCAATCTCAGGGTTTCTGTCACCACATGGGATAACTGAGTGACGGCGACCTTGAAGACATCGTTGCCCTTCATGGTCATAAAGCCTACAGCCTCGGAGGTTTCTCCGGCTCTGGGCGGAAAGGCGCATTTGAGCAGTTCACCATGACGACCGTCGGCATAGATGTGGGTAGAGATGATCCCCGGCTCTTCACTGGCGCCCACCACGGCGGCACCGGCACCATCACCAAAGAGAATAATGGTGGTTCTGTCTTCCGGCTCACAGAGCCTGGAAAGCACATCGGCGCCTATTACCAGCACTTTCTTGGCCGCACCGGTTTTCACGAACTGATCGGCAACCGACAGCGCGTAGACAAAGCCGGAACAAGCGGCCGCGACATCAAATGCGGGGATGGTATGAACCCCCAACATGGCCTGCACTTCACAGGCAGCAGCCGGAAAAGCGTTTGCCGCACTTGTGGTGCCGCAGATAATCATATCGAGTTCGCCGGCTTCGATGCCTGCCATTTCAATGGCCTTCAACGCCGCCTGATAACCCATAGTGGCAACCGTTTCACTGGCATCAGCGATCCGACGCTCAGAAATACCCGTGCGCTCAACAATCCACTGGTCACTGGTTTCCACCATTTTTTCCAGATCCTGATTGCTACGCACCTGCGCCGGCAGATAACTGCCAGTTCCAAGAATTTTTGTATGCATAAGGAGAAATCAGCTGTTTATATCTAAAAGTATCGACTCGAGACGCTGCTTGATCATCTCTGGGAGTCGACGTCTTGCTTCAGTGACTGCCAAGCTAATCGCTTGTAAATAGGCAGTTTCATCCGCATTCCCATGGCTCTTGACGACTATTCCGCGCAATCCTATCAGACTTGCTCCATTATAGTGGTCGGGGTTCATCTGTTTGAGCACGCTTTGAATACTGGGAGCCAATAATTTGGCCAACATGCGTACAAAAAAGCCTCGGGTCAGCCCTTCCTTAAGCTGATGGATCAACAGTCTGGCAATGCCTTCTGAAGTTTTCAGGGTAATATTACCGACAAAACCGTCGCAGACAATCACATCGACTTTGCCGCGGTAAATCTCATCCCCTTCGATAAAACCTTGATAATTGATTTGAGGAGTATGTTGCAACAACTGGGCAGCCTGCTGCACCTGGTCGTTGCCTTTGATCTCTTCGCTGCCGACATTGAGCAGCGCGACCTTGGGTCTGGGTTGTTTGGTCACGGCTTCGCAGAGCACTGAACCCATGACGGAAAACTGGAACAAAGTATCTGAATCACAAGACACATTGGCCCCGAGATCCAGTAGATAGACTGGCTTATGGTTGATGGTGGGAAGACAACTGACCAACGCGGGTCTGTCTATGCCCGGCAGCGTCTTTAGTACCACCTTGGCCATCGCCATCAGCGCGCCGGTGTTACCTGCGCTGACACACGCCTGAGCCTCACCTTTATGCACAGCATCCAGCGCCCGACGCATGGAACTGTCACGCCGACAACGCAAAGCATGCACTGGCCTGTCAGACATACTGACCACTTCAGTGGTATGTCTAAGTTCAATTCTATCGGTAATGTCTTGCCCGCATTGGGCCAGGTATGGTTGTATCTGGTCTTGATCACCAACCAGAATAAACCTGAGATCTGGATATAATTTAAGTGCCTGCAGGGCTGCAGGCACAGTCACGTGGGGGCCATGGTCGCCACCCATCGCATCTAACGCAAGCGTCAGACTCGTCATAAGACAATCAACAACTTACTTGTTGATTACCTTTTTGCCACGGTAGAAACCGTCAGCAGTCACATTGTGACGACGATGCAGTTCACCGCTGGTAGCGTCTACAGACAGCTGAGCAGTGCTCAGTGCATCGTGTGAACGGCGCATACCGCGCTTTGAACGAGATTTTTTATTCTGTTGTACAGCCATTGATCTGTCTCCTGGATTACTTGCTCTTCAGTTTTTCTAACACTGCAAACGGATTTGGACGCTCCTCTTGAGCGGCTTCAATCTCGCCTATGGCCACATCCTTGGAACCTGTATGACATTCATCTATGTCATGGGTCGGTATCAAGGGCATAGCCAGTATCAATTCATCTTCAATCAATTGATGCAGACGAACTTCGCCAATTTCATTGCACTCAATAGGGTCATACGCATCCGGGAGCTCATCGATTTCAGCTTCATTCCGGCAAGGACTGAAACTAAACTCGACCGTAACCTCTGTGGTAAATAGTGTCATGCAGCGTTGACATAGCAGAGTGAGCTCCGTCACAGCCTTCCCTTTCAGGTAGACTATCCCCTGTAAATCCACACCACACTCAATTGACACTGTCACATCGGAACAGTCGCCGGCACATAATTCATTCAATCGCTTCAGTTGCGTACCAGGAACAACACCTTGATAGCTAAGGCGACTGGTCGCAGCACGAATGGGATCAATTGAAACCGGTATCTTTACTGTTTGCATAAGGCGCGCATATTATAGTTTGAAACCGCCGGAGTCAAAGGAAAAATGATGATGTGGCTCGCAAAGGAAATAAAACCTGTGCAGTCCTCGCCATCATAGGCCTGTTCCAACGGGTTCGAAATTGACGGACGCCGAATTCTACCCAAGCACAGGACTCTTCACAAGCCGTTGCCGCGCAAAATAAAGCCAGTCATCTCATCTCAAAGCCACTCTTGCCAGGCATTGGCAAATTTGGCGACAATATCCGGCTCTCACAACGCTTTGGAACCCAAGATATGACCCACCAAGATGACAATACCAAGGCTGCGGTTTCCCCCACAGAACCTCAGTTGATTTTAGCCTCAACCTCAAGCTATCGAAAGGCACTATTGGCAAAATTAGGTTTGGCGTTTGAGTGTGTGGCTCCCGAAGTAGATGAAACGCCCCGGCCTGATGAAACCGCCTTTGATTTGGTCAGACGTCTGGCAGCAGTCAAAGCACAGGCCGGGGCAAAGCAGCTAAGCAACGCACTGGTGATAGGTTCAGATCAGGTTGCCGTGATTGATGGTCAAATCGTCGGCAAGCCACTGACTGAAGAGAAAGCCTGCCAGCAATTGCAGGCCGCCTCGGGGAAAAGTATTACCTTTTATACCGGGCTGGCACTCTATGACAGCCGCAGCGACCGAACTCAAGTGGAAGTCGAACCTTTCATTGTGCATTTCAGAAACCTGAGCCAAGATGAAATCGTCGATTATGTTCGCCGCGAGCAACCACTCTGGTGTGCCGGCAGCTTTAAGTGTGAAGGCTTGGGCATCGCCCTGTTCCGAGCCCTCGAAGGACGGGATCCCAACACACTAATAGGTTTACCCTTAATCCTGCTCATCGAAATGCTCTCCCGTCAGGGGATTAAAGTATTGGGAGATACTGCATCGTCCGGAAGCTAAAGCATTCAAACACTGAATTGCACTCTTGCTTCTCTTTGCTTGTAGCTCGCTCGCCAAGATACATGCGCCATATTGAAACAATATGATATAGATGTCGGATGCGTCTGAATCTTATCTCAACAAGGTAAATTTACGTGCGACCACGGGGCTTTCACTCTACTATAATAACAATTAATCAACATATTTCTTTTGATGACCCCCTGTAGAGTGAAAAGATGACAGATACCGAAGAAGCCTTGGCTCTACTGGCTGCTCCCTGTACAGATAAGCGTTTTTTTCAACGGGCACTGCGCGCACTCGCCTTGGTGACCCAATGCCGCTGGGCAGGTTTTGGCCGACTTAAAAACGCCGCACAAGGTGAGGTCATTGCCTTTTGTGACAACAAACAGTCCCTCCCTGGGTTTGATTATGAACTGGCGGGTTCTCCCTGTGAGTCTCTCTATCAACAACAGGAAATCTGCACTCATCTACTCCACGCCCGTGATCTGCAAAAACGTTTTCCCCACTTTAGCCTGTTCCGCGAGATAGGCGCCCAGAGTTATCAGGCCGAGCTGATCCTCGGCAGCGATGGCAAACCGGTCGGCCATATTTTTGTGCTAGATACCCTGCCCCAGGCCGAAAGTGCAAAGTCAAAAGAGTTTTTCCGGATCTTGGCCCAACGTATCGGCCTCGAATATCACAGGATGTTGGTCAGTCGCGAGCTCACCATGCACAAGCAGATGATAGCCACCACAGATCATCTGCTGGCATTTATCGGTACAGACTACTGCTACCATATGGTCTCCAAAGGGTATGAGCAGCTTTTCAACCGCACCCAAGAGGAGATAATAGGTAAGCAGATAGCTGAGCTGCACGGTGTAAAGACATTTGAGAAGAAGATCCGACCACTACTTGAACGGGCCTTTAACGGCGAAACACCGGAAGCCAATCATTGGTTGCATCCACCGCATCTAACAGCGCCGCTGCTGATGAGTGTACGACACTCACCCTGCATCAATGATGCTGGCGAAATTTGCGGCGTCATAGTCTCGTCCCACGACATCACCCGCCTGTCGGCGCTGGCATTGTCCAGTCTGGGCACTGAAGCATTGAACCTTAATACCGGGAGCCTTAATACAAAGAACCTAAGCCCAGAGAACCTAAACGCAGAGAACCTAAACGCAGAGAGCCTGAGCCCAAAATTATGCCCGGAGTTAAAAACCGCCAATTCCTGAAATTGCACGCCACGTTTTTAACAGTATACAGCAAGCAAAAGGCCTGCATCTGCAGGCCTTTCAAGGATGTGTTTAGGGAAAGGTTCCAATGAAAATCACAGATGGTGCAACAGCCCCAATGGACTATCGATAATGGCCTTTGGCGCCGCTTCATGTAAGCGTTCGCGGCTATGGGCGCCATAACTGACCCCAATGGCATCCATACCGGCACCGGTAGCCATATTGAGATCGTGTACCGAATCACCCACCATCAAGGCCCTTTCAGGCGCTATCTTTAATTCAACCAATAACTGTTGCAGCATATCCGGGTGGGGTTTACTTCTCGCATCATCTGCGCTGCGACTGGCATGAAAAAAATCTCCAAGTCCGGTTTCCCGCAGTACACGTTCAAGACCTGCCCTTGCCTTACCTGTCGCCACCGCCAGCAGATACTTCTCACTGCGAAGCTGTGACAACAGTGCCGGTGTTTCACTGAAAAGCGGTGTCGGCGTGGTATCAAGCATCAGGAACTGCTGCTTATATTCCTCTCTGAGCGCCTGATATTCGTCAACACTTCCTGCTGGATAGAGGCATTGTAAGGCCTCTGTCATAGACAGGCCAATAATGTCACGTACTGCCTGCTCCGAGGGGATAGGCAAGGCCATTACCCTTGCCGTATTTTCCATACAGCGGACAATCTTGCCTATTGAGTCCATCAGGGTACCGTCCCAATCGAATATCAGTAGCTCATATGCCTTCATGGGCGGTTTCCTTATTTCTTTCTATACCCGAGTGAGTTTGTCCAACAACTCAAGCAGTACAGGATCCAGGGGGGCCTGCACTGTCATTTCAGTCTCTGTGTCAGGATGAGTGAACTTAAGTTGCGCCGCATGCAGAAACAGGCGATTCAACCCAAGTGCCCGCATACTGTCATCAAACTTTTGCTCACTGTACTTTTCGTCACAGGCGATGGGGTGACCGGCATACTGGCAGTGCACCCGGATCTGATGAGTACGGCCGGTTACCGGACTCGCCTGCACCAGTGTCGCACCATCATAACGCTGCAAAATTTTGAAACGGGTTTCCGAGGCCTTGCCTTCGGTATTCACCCGTACAATGCGTTCACCCGACTTAAGTGTCAACTTCAGCAATGGTGCCTTAACCACCTTGTCGTGCTTTTGCCACTCACCGCGAACCAGCGCCTGATAGTCTTTTTGCATCTGCTTATGTCTGAGTTGGTCATGCAGGTGCTTTAGCGCGCTGCGCTTCTTGGCAACCAAAAGCACTCCTGAGGTGTCTTTATCCAAACGGTGCACCAACTCAAGAAACTTTTGCTGCGGTCGCAGCGATCTCAGCGCTTCAATCACGCCGTAATCGACACCACTGCCACCGTGTACGGCGATGCCGGCAGGTTTGTTCAGTACCAGAATATGCTTGTCTTCAAACAGAATTCTGTCTTCTAGACGCGATACCCGCTCCAGATTGGCAGAAGGCGCAGTGCGATAGTTATCTTCACTGACCCGAACCGGTGGAATGCGTACCTGGTCCCCTTCGGCCAACTTATATTCGGGCTTTATCCGCTTCTTGTTGACCCTGACTTCGCCCTTGCGCACTATGCGATAGATCATGCTCTTGGGCACGCCCTTGAGTTTGCTGAGCAAAAAATTGTCAATGCGCTGGCCAACATTGTCTTCATCAATGGTCACCAGGCGAACTTGCTGATTGGGTGATGGCGTCTCGGTATTCATAACACTTATGTTGCGGTTCGGGGCGCGCTATTGTACAACATGTTGAGGCTTTTGATTGCCGATTTTTTTGAATTCGGCTATATTTCAGCGGCGAACCCTGCGTATTGATGAGCCTTTGCTCAATCTATGAACGGTTCGAACGGTGGAAAGCGCTTGAGCGATGTCTGACCTCCGAGGTCGCAAATAATTGATTTGCAAACTGTATATAAAAGAACACTACTGAAAAAATTGTTTTTACGGTTAAACCTGGACGGAAACACGAAATTCAGACCACTTTCAAGCCGCCACTATGCTGTTTTCGAAAGTTAATGTTAACTCGTCATCAAACGACAAGGCTCGACTTCGGCATTACCGGATTATTATTGAAGAATTTATGGGGTTGGTTGATGTTTTACAACGAATTCCTTGTTTTTGTAATCATTGAAAAATAAGCCATAAATAGGATGCGACACGCAGCGAATGCGTCTAACAGCAATGCGCACCTCCCTGCCTGGAGGAACGCCGAGAGGCGTCGCCCGAATGAGACCAGGCCCGTAATGCAGCGACCTGTACGTTTGATGACCTCTTATTAAGAAGAATTACGTCATCATGAAACGGATGTTAATCAATGCGACTCAATCCGAGGAGTTGCGCGTTGCCCTGGTTGATGGGCAACAGCTTTATGATCTGGATATCGAAAGCCCAGGCCATGAGCAGAAAAAAGCCAATATTTATAAAGGTAAAATCACCCGCGTAGAACCCTCTCTGGAAGCGGCATTTGTTGACTATGGCGCCGAGCGTCATGGTTTTCTACCACTGAAAGAGATCGCCCGTGAATACTTCCCTAAAGGTTATTCCTTCCAGGGGCGTCCCAGTATTAAAGAAGTGGTCAGCGAAGGCCAGGAAGTCATAGTTCAGATAGATAAAGAGGAACGTGGCAACAAAGGCGCTGCCTTGACCACCTTTATCAGTCTGGCCGGGTCGTACCTGGTACTCATGCCCAATAACCCTCGCGCCGGTGGTATCTCCCGCCGGATTGAAGGTGATGAGCGCACCGAGTTGAAAGCGGCCATGGAAAACCTGGAAGTGCCCAACGGTATGGGGCTGATTGTTCGCACCGCAGGTGTTGGCAAGGCTGCCGCCGATCTGCAGTGGGACTTGAAGGTATTGCTGCACCATTGGACAGCGATTCAGGAAGCGGCCGAGAGTCGCCCGGCTCCTTTCCTTATTCATCAGGAAAGCAATGTTATCGTTCGCGCCATCCGTGATTACCTGCGCCGTGATGTAGGCGAAATTCTAATCGATCACCCACAAATTTATGCCGATGCCAAGCAGCATATCGCCCTGGTACGTCCTGATTTTGTCGACAGAGTCAAACCCTACTCATCTGAAGTGCCGCTCTTTACCCACTATCAGATTGAGTCACAGATAGAATCTGCATTCCAGCGCGAAGTCAGACTGCCTTCCGGCGGTTCTATCGTTATCGATCCCACCGAAGCGCTGACCTCTATCGATATCAACTCAGCCAGAGCCACCAAGGGCGGCGATATCGAAGAAACCGCACTGAATACCAATCTGGAAGCCGCCGACGAGATTGCCCGTCAGCTGCGTCTGCGCGACTTGGGCGGCCTGGTGGTTATCGACTTCATCGATATGACTCCGGTCAGACACCAACGCGAAGTGGAAAACCGTCTGCGTGATGCCGTTCACCATGACCGTGCCCGAGTGCAATTGGGCCGTATTTCCCGCTTCGGTCTGATGGAAATGTCCCGTCAGCGTCTGCGTCCGTCTCTGGAAGAGTCAGCCGCTCACATCTGCCCTCGTTGTAACGGTCAGGGCACCATTCGTGGTACCGAGTCACTGGCACTGTCGATTCTGCGCCTGATGGAAGAAGAAGCCATCAAGGAAAACACCTCTCAGATTGAGGCCATAGTGCCCGTGGATGTCGCAGCTTACCTGCTGAACGAAAAGCGCAAGGCCATACGCATCACAGAGCAGCGCCATGAAGTTGAAGTCTATGTGATCCCGGATCCACATATGATGACCCCGAACTACCGTGTGGTGCGTCATCGCAAGGACGACCAGATCTCTGAAGTCAGCTACCAGCGTGTGGAAGAGCCGGAGAACAAACTGTATGAACCACGTAAACTGGAACGTGCTGCTGCACCCAAGCCAGCACTGAGTGGTTTTGCTACACCTCTCAAGCAGGAAACTGCCGAAGCACCGCAGACAGCCAAACCAGCGGTCAAAGCCGCAGCGACTGAAGCGGCCAAGCCCGGGATAATTTCCCGTTTCTTCGCCGCCTTGGGTGCCATCTTCTCCTCTTCCGAGCCACAAGCCGACAAGAAGCAGGAAAAGAGCACTAAAGACAATCAGGAAAGCAACGGCCAGAACAACCGCCGTAACCGTCGCAATGACCGCAACGACAGACGTCGCAAGAGTGGTGATGACAAAGACGCTAACCGCGATTCACGTAGCCGCAACCGCAAATCGGCCGCTAACGAGCGCCCTGCCCGTGATAAGGACGAACAAGGCAACAAGCGCCAGGCAAACGACTCCGGTAAACCAACCCGTAGTGACCGTAGCGACAAGGCTCCCAAGTCTGAAGCTTTGGATGAACGCAAGAGCCGCAGCAAGGCCCGTGACGAAAGCGAGCAGGAACCAAAACAGGAAGCCGCCCGTGAGCGTCGCCAACGTCGCAACCTGCGTCGTAAAGTGCGCATTGAGGCCAACGATGCACAGGAAGCCGTTGATAACACAGCAGAGGCAACCAGCGCCGAAGTGAAAGCCAGCGCCCAGGCCAAACCTGAAGTAAAGGTCGAGACAAAAACCGAGACCAAGCCGACTCGCGCCAAAGAGACAGGTAACAAGGATAACGCCGAGCAAGCCGACAAACCACGCCGCAGCCGCCGTAAGCCTGCCGCAGCTCAGGCTGAGTCCAAGGAAATGGAAGTTCAGGCCAAAGTTGAAGCCAAGTCAGAAGCCAAGAGCGAAACCACTACCGAGCTGAAGGGTGAAGAGTCAACTCAGGTTGCCACTAAAGCCCAAGGTACAGAGGTTTCACAAGACATTCAGGCAAGCGCCGAAGTCAGCCCTGTTGTCAATGCTGAGCAAATCGCTGAAACCAGTGTTCAAGATAGTGGTGTTCAAAGTAATGCCGAAGCCATCGAGAGCGCTGAAGAAGACGATAAGCCCAAGCGCGAAGGACAACGCCGTAGCCGCCGCAGCCCTCGTCATTTGCGTGCTGCCGGTCAGCGTCGCCGCCGTACCGAACAGGAAGGCGAAGAGTCCGAAAGCCCTGAAAAGGTAAGCACTGAAAAAGCAGCCACTGAAGCAGCAAATAACGCTAAAGAAGTGGTTGTTACCGAGGCATCAGCGCCGGCTGCTGCCGTTGAAGTCGATGCTGAGCAAGCAAAGCCTGCCGACAAAGCTCAAGAGCCAGCACAAGCTGAACCTCAAGTTGTTGCCAAGCCGACTCCTCAGGTTGAAGCCAAAGCGGAAACCAAAGCCGAAGCTCAGGTTGAGACAAAGCCTCAAGCCGAGGTCGCTGCCAAGGTAGAAGCCGTTGCCGATGCAAAAGCCGCCGAAGTAGAGGTAAAGGCTGAGCCCAAAACAGCAGAAGCCGAACCAGCGCCTGAAGCCAAAGCTGAAAAAGCTGAAGTTGCGAAAGCTGAGCCCGTCGAAGCTGCGCCATCAAAGGCAGTAGAGAAAGCGAGCGAAGCACCCAAGGCTAAAACTGTTGAAGTCGCAGCAGCCAAGCCCAAGGCAGAAACTGCATCGGCAAGCGTCGCCGCCTCAGCCCCTATGGCCAAGCCGGCTGCTATCAGCCGCCCTGCGCGTCAGGCAAGCAATCAAGCCAAGGAAAGCCCGGCAGCAGCACCTGCAACAACCCAGGCAAGCGCCGCACCAAGAGTCAGTCGCTTCAGCACCATGGTTGGCTCAGATACAACCAAGCCACAGGTGGATCAACGTGCTCACGTTGAAGTGCCCAAAGGCCGAGAGTATCTGGCCAATGGCGAAACCGCGCCACGCAAGAGCCATGGTAACAGCGCCGAGTCAGATATGGCCCGTCCCTGAACCTAAGTGTTGCTGAGAAAAAACCATGCCCTCGGGCATGGTTTTTTTATTTTGATCTGCTTCACACTTCTGTCACAACAGAAATTTTGCTAGTATGCGCAACTTTGTTTTTAACCCTCAAGATGGGATCCCAAGCTGAATGTTTGAACTGATACGCCATAAAACCAGCAGTCACAAGGCGGATATACTCTCCGGCCTAACGGTTGCTATGGCGCTGGTGCCCGAAGCGGTAGCCTTTGCCTTCGTTGCTAAAGTAGAACCTATGGTGGGCCTTTATGCCGCCTTTATCATGGGACTGATCACGGCCCTCATCGGCGGCCGTCCCGGCATGATCTCAGGCGCCACCGGCGCGATGGCCGTGGTCATGACCAGCCTGGTGGTGTCTCACGGCGTCAGCTATCTGTTTGCTGCCGTGGTGCTGGCCGGGGTAATTCAAATTACCGCCGGAGCACTGCGTCTTGGCAAGTTCATCCGCATAGTGCCTTATCCTGTGATGATAGGCTTCGTCAACGGCCTAGCCATAGTGATATTCCTGGCGCAACTGGGGCAATTTCAAGTCAAAGTCGGCGAAGAGGAGATGGCCTGGTTGCCCGGTGCCGATATCTGGCTGATGCTGGCGCTGATAGCCATGACGATGGCCATCATACATTTTCTGCCTAAACTGACCACAGCCGTGCCTTCATCCCTGGTGGCCATACTGGCAGTAACCGCTCTGGTGGTGGGCCTGGATTTGGATACCCGCAACGTGCTCGATTATTTGCGCAATATGAGCGGTAATCCTGAGGCAACTATCGCCGGCACACTGCCAAGCTTTGCCATTCCGGCCGTGCCCTTCAATCTGGAAACCCTTTATATCATAGCGCCCTATGCCGTTATCCTAGCAGCTGTTGGCCTGATTGAATCTCTGCTGACCCTGACTGTGGTCGATGAGATGACCCAGACCCGCGGCCGTGGCAACAAGGAATGTGTCGGCCAAGGCGTGGGTAACGTCACCAGTGGCTTTTTCGGTGCCATGGGTGGCTGCGCCATGATTGGTCAGTCGATGATTAACATCAACTCAGGGGGCCGCGGTCGTCTTTCCGGGATCACCGCCGCCCTCACCTTACTGTGCTTTATTCTGTTTGCCGCCGCCTTTATCGAGATGATCCCGCTGGCCGCCTTGGTCGGGGTCATGTTTATGGTGGTGCTGGGAACCTTTGAGTGGGCCAGCTTTAAAGTGATGCGTAAGGTGCCCAAGCACGATGCCTTTGTTATTGTGCTGGTGACTGTGGTGACGGTATTTACCGATCTGGCGATTGCGGTATTTGTCGGGGTGATAGTATCTGCCTTGGTATTTGCCTGGGAGCATGCCAAACAGATCAGTGCTCAAAAGAGCATAGATGCCAACGGTTGGGCGGTTTACCGTCTCAATGGCCCACTGTTTTTCGGCTCAGCGGCTTCGTTCCTTGAGTTGTTCGATGCCAACAATGACCCCAAGGATGTCGTGGTCGACTTCCAGTCATCCCGGGTCTGTGACCACTCGGCTCTGGATGCCATAGACACCTTGGCCGAGCGCTATGTGAATCAAGGCAAACGCCTGCATCTTCGTCATCTTTCCAACGACTGCAAACAGTTGCTGCACAAGGCCGGCGATCTGGTGGAAGTCAATCTGATTGAAGATCCCAGATACAAGATTGCCGACGACAAGTTGGACTCATAATTTAACACTGTCCAGACCTTAAAAAAACGGCAAGCTGAGGCTTGCCGTTTTTTCTATTCTACTTCAGCTTGGCACTGAAACGCCGCCTCACCTTATCCAGCTTGGGTTTGATCACCAAGGCACAATAAGGCTGCTCACCATGAAGCGCAAAATAGTCGTTATGATAGTCCTCCGCCGGATAGAAACCATCAAAGGCGGTCAACTCTGTCACTATCGGCGCGCCGAATAAGCCTTCCTCATCCAGCGCTTTAATCATGGAGGACGCCACCTCAAGCTGCTTATCCGAGTGCGCGAAAATCACCGAACGATACTGAGGCCCCACGTCGTTACCCTGGCGATTCAAGGTGGTGGGATCATGGCTGGCAAAGAACACCTCCAACAGCTCGGCATAGCTGATGACAGTGGGGTCAAAAACTATCTGCACCACTTCGGCATGGCCGGTTGCGCCGCTGCATACCGCCTTGTAGTTGGCATCTTTTGCCGCGCCGCCGGCATAGCCGGAAGTCACTTGCGTAACCCCGGCCAAGCTTAAAAAAACCGCCTCTGAACACCAAAAACAGCCGCCGCCCAGGGTGGCCGTCTCCAAACGCTTTTCAGTTGCCGGCTGCAAAGCCTCGGCATCATCTATGGCCTCAAAGACCATGGAGACAGAATTGACGCAATGTCGCAAATTCTTGGCGGTTAACCCCTCTCCTTCAAACACATGTCCCAGATGACCACCACATTGACTGCAGACAATTTCGGTTCTGCGACCATCGGCGTCGGGTATCCGGGTGACAGCACCAAAAATTTCATCGTCAAAGGCGGGCCAGCCACAATGGGCATTGAATTTATGCTCGGACAAATACAATGGGGCGCCGCATTTGCGGCAAAGATATCGCCCCTTGGCATGGTGTTGATACAGCTCTCCACTGAAAGGGCGCTCTGTGCCTTTTTCCTCGATGACATAACGCTCAAACTCGTTCAGGGGTTTCATTTAACGCTCCTCGATTACTCTGCGTAACCCATAAGACCCAAATTGCAGCGGTTACCCTTCACTCTAGTTACACAGAGCCATAAAAGTGACTTGGATCACTTTACGTTGCCCCTATAAAGACATCAAGGTAGACTTGCGCCCGGGTCACCCGATTGCCAACAAAATGTCCATAGAGACACAAGTATCGGGTCAATAAAAAATAACCAAGAAAGATGATGATGAAACTGGAAACCATAGACTATCGCGCCGCAGATGCTGCCGAGCGCTTTGTAGAATCCCTGCGCAGCACCGGCTTTGGCGTGTTGAGCAACCACCCTATTTCACAACACTTGGTGCAGGATATCTACCGCGACTGGCAGGAGTTCTTCAACAGTGAAGAGAAGCAGGCCTTCATGTTCAAGCCGGAAACCCAGGATGGTTTCTTTCCGGCGAGCATTTCAGAAACCGCCAAAGGCCATACGGTCAAAGACATCAAAGAGTACTTTCACGTCTACCCCTGGGGCCGCATTCCTGAGCAATTACAGGACAATATCCTCACCTACTACCAAGAAGCCAATGCGCTGGCCGCCGAGCTTCTGGACTGGGTCGAGGTGCACTCGCCTGCCGAGGTGGCAGCCAACTACCGCACAGCGCTGTCGCAAATGATAGCCAATAGCCACAAGACGCTGCTGCGGGTACTGCATTATCCGCCGATGACTGGCGATGAGACCCCAGGCGCCATTCGTGCCGCTGCCCATGAGGATATCAACCTGCTCACCGTATTGCCCGCCGCCAACGAGCCCGGGCTGCAAGTGAAGAGCCTCGACGGAGAATGGTTGGATGTTCCCAGCGATTTTGGCAACCTTATCATAAACATAGGCGATATGCTCCAGGAGGCTTCCGCCGGTTACTTCCCATCGACCACTCATAGGGTGATCAACCCGGAAGGCGCCGATATGAGCAAGTCGCGGATCTCACTGCCGCTGTTCCTGCATCCTCGTCCCGACGTTGTGCTGTCAGAGCGCTATACCGCCGACAGCTACCTGATGGAGCGCCTGCGCGAACTTGGGGTTATCTAGCGCCTACGGGCGCTTTTTTCAGTTCGGAATGCTACAATAGCGCTCTTTTTTCAGTTTTCAGCAGGATAAGCAATAGATGGCGATTCAATGGTATCCGGGACACATGCACAAGGCCCGCAAAGAGATAGAAGAGGTGATGCCTCAGATAGATCTGGTGATCGAAGTGCTGGACGCCCGAATACCTTACAGCAGTGAAAACCCCATGGTGGCCAAGCTGCGCCAGGACAAGCCTTGTATCAAGTTGCTGAATAAGTCTGATCTGGCCGATCCCGAGATAACCAATCGTTGGATTGAGTACCTGGAGCAGGAACAAGGAGTGCGGGCACAAGCCATCACTACCCTGCAACCTGCCATGGTCAGAAAGATCCCCGAGCTATGCCGCAAACTGGTTCCCGTGAGCGAAGGTGCGCTCAAGGATATTCGCACCATGATCATGGGCATCCCCAATGTGGGCAAGTCCACCATCATCAACACCCTGGCCGGCCGGGTGATTGCCAAAACAGGTAATGAACCTGCGGTGACCAAGGCGCAGCAAAGGATCAACCTCAAAAACGGCATAGTGCTGTCCGACACGCCGGGGATCCTTTGGCCCAAGGTGGACAATGAAGCCTCGGGTTATCGTCTGGCGGTCACAGGTGCCATCAAGGACACCGCCATGGAATATGAGGATGTGGCCCTGTTTGCTGCAGCTTATTTCCTGCATGCTTACCCGGAGGCGATGATGGAGCGTTATAAGCTGACCTCCCTGCCCGCCACCGATATCGAATTACTCGAAGAGATAGGCCGCAGGCGCGGCGCCCTCAAAAGCGGCGGTCATATCGATTTGCACAAGGCCTCGGAACTGCTGCTGCATGAATTCCGCTCTGGGAAAATCGGCCAGCTGTCACTGGAAACGCCGGAAATGGCCCAGGCAGAAGAGGCGGAAGTGGCCAAGCTGCTGGCGGAGAAAGAGGCCATGAAGCAGGCAAAGAAAGAAGCCGACAAGCTCAAGCGCGCCGGCAAACGCCATCAGGGTTAAGCTTCCCTCAAGAAGCAAGCTTAACGGAAACGGGCCACAAATCGTGGCCTGTTTTTGTTTGTCACTTATCTGACTAAATTCCGCATAAGCTCTATGACTTTAGTCCTTTGCAGAACCGCTCACCGCGCCGGCGGGATACTCCTGGGCCTGGCGGCCTGGATCCTGGCAAACAGCCCGGCAATACTCAACTCCAACAGATCCAAAACCTGCTCAAATCCGCTGTCGCCACCATAGTAAGGATCCGGGACTTCCCTGATGGGAGTATCGGCAAAGTCCAGCATCAAGGCCAGCTTGTGTTTGTAAATCTGCGGACAAGCCTCATCTAGGGCCTGAAGATTCTCACGATCGGCCGCCAGAATAAGATCGAAATGAGCAAAGTCCCGCGCACACACCTGCCGGGCTTTGATCCCTGAAAAGTCCAGCCCACGCCGCTCACCGGCGGCGCGGGCGCGCCTGTCCGGCGACTCCCCTGAGTGATAACCTATGGTGCCGGCAGAATCCAACTCCAGTGTCAGTCCCATGGCCTGAGCCTTGGCCCGGGCTACAGCTTCAGCGCTTGGTGAACGGCAGATATTGCCCATACAAACCATTAAGATACGGTTGATTTCACCCTCATTGACACTTGGCACGCTTTGAAATTCCACCTTAAGGTTCCTTATTGGCTGACTCGGCAGGATTGCGTTCCGCAGCCGGGTCGGCGACAGAGACTTTTGCCTCAATAACCTCTGCCGGGAAACTGAGTCGATAGTCGGATCTTACCCTAAGGAAGCGGGCAAACCTAGGCTTGCCGCCCGAGGTCAGCCCGGAGAAAGCAAAAGTCACCCAGGTTCCGGGAAGTGGCGGTGAAGCCCTCTCGGCATCGGTGAAACCTGTTCCCAAGCGAAAGCTTACCCCAGCCTCGGTTTCCACCAGCAAGGCGCCCATCATGCCTTGATACTTGCCCTTTCCCGGAAGTATCGCCAGCACTTTCGCCTCGGCATCTTCCACAGGTTTGAGCTTTAACAAGGCGTCACTGCGCCCCGCCAGATACATGGCATCGATGCGGTGTGCCATCAGGCCTTCGCCCCCTTTGGCCACCACCTGTTGTAACCACAGATGTAGCTCTTGCGTGCTGCTGAGACGCCGCTGCTCAATGACATAGAGATAAGGGGTCAGTTGGTGATACTGCTTGAACGCCTGATAACGTTCGGCAAACGCCATTGTCAGCCCGGGGGCATCGAACAGATAAAAGCCCAGCTGGCGCCAGGAGTCTGCTTCGCCTAAACCTCTGGCCAGCAATGATGCAGTATCAAAGCTGTGATAGCCGCCCCAAAGTTCTCCTTCGAGTGCCACTGCAGGAAAGTCTTTCACAAACCAAACTGGTGCAGGAATCACTCTGCCCGAGCGGCTCAGCAAACGCCTGCCGTCCCATCTGGCGCGGACACCATCGAGTTTTTCACTGACAAGGAAATCCTTGATTTCGGCCTTTTGTTGTTGCCAACGACCGGCCAGCTCCGGGGCCGGTAATTCTCTATCACCGCCCGCCGGAAACGAGATCAGAAAAGACAAGGCCAACAGAAAGGTTTGCAGCAGTAACAGCATGGCCGAAAAACGCTTAAGGTATGCTGTTGTCGGTAAAGATTGCGAATATTGCATAAGCCCTCCCTGGCTGTCGGCCAATTGCCTGCTACATCCTATAGCAGAGACCATAACTACAAGGATCAAAACTATAAAGACCAAAACTATAAAGAGTATAGAAAGTCTTGGCAGTTATGGTGACAACTAGTGTAACGATTATCGAAACGACCCTCCCCCTTTGCCAAACCTTCCGCCTTGGCATAATAACGGCCAAACACCCTTGATAGGTGCAGTAACTGTTATATCAGCGGCAAGATGAGCTGCTATAATGCCGCCGCACCTTGGAAACCTCAGCGCCACTGCACTAATAGCCAAACTAGTCACGAGTGACCAACGTGAGGTCAATAAAGGAAGCGACAAGTTGCAACCCCATTAACCCAGGAACCTTTCACGGTTCAGCGGGTCTTTATACAGCAACCGGCCATAGCCACAGATCAAGAATTGAGAGAATATGAAACCCGCCAACAACCACGGACTGAAACGCATTTTCCGCGCCACCGGCTTTTCCATGAAAGGACTGAACTCAGCCTGGAAACATGAAGCCGCCTTTCGTCAGGAAGCCGTACTGGCATTGTTAATGATCCCATTGGCGTTATATCTGGATGTGGCCAAGACAGAAAAATTACTGCTGATAGCAACGATATTTATCGTCATTATTACCGAACTGTTGAATTCAGCCATTGAAGCCGTGGTCGACAGAGTGGGTGATGAAATTCATCCCTTGAGCGGCCAGGCCAAAGATATTGCCTCGGCGGCGGTCTTTATCAGCTTGTGTTTATGCGGCCTGACCTGGGCCGTGGTTATCTGGCCTCTGGTGTTCTAAAGCGCTTTACTATGTTGAATGCACGCTTTGGTATTTTGAATGCTTCAGTAAGGAAACCGGGCATCAAGGCAAAACGCTCAATGCCCAGCCAAATTTAGAACTGACTTCTGAGGTAGTTGACCGCTTGCAGTATCTGCTCCAGGCGGTCATTGCCCGGCAAGTAGGCTACATAGACATTACGTCTGAGCGGTGTTTTATCATCAATCACAAACAGCTCCCCTTTCGCCAGATAAGGTTCTATCATGTTTTGCGGCAAAAATGCACTGCCGCCATTATTGAGCAGAAAATCCAGCGCAATACGGGCCGAGCCGGTATGCAGCACGGGAATGGGTAACTCGGCATAGTCTCTGGCATGTTGAATATTAAACGCCGTGCCCCAATCGACCTTGATGTAATGCCTGCCTGCCAACTCAGTCAATGAGGGCGCCGCAGCAGTGCTCACCAGATGCAGTGACACCTCCCCTATCTGCAACAGTTCAAACTCGTCCAGCTTAGGGGGATCAAAGGCAATGGCCAGATCCAGCGTCCGGTCCATCAGCTGTTTGGTCATCGCCGCCGACGCCAGAATTTCGGTGCGCAGCGCCACTCCGGCAAGCCCCTGATGTAAACCCTGCATATATCCCTGTAGATATGCGTCCCAAATATTGGGCGCCGCGCCGATAACCAATTGTACCGACTGGTGCTCACTCAAGGAGATATCCTGTTTGGCCCGCTCCCAGGCGGTCAGTACCGCTTCGGCATGCGCCAGCATCCGCACCCCGGCCGGGGTCGGTTGTATGTTGTTTCGCTGCCGCTCAAACAGCTCAACGCCGAGAATACTCTCCAACTGCTTTACCCTGAAAGATACTGCACTGCGGGTCAGATAGAGGTTCTCGGCGGCCTTCCCAAAATGGCGGGTATGGGAAACTTCCAGAAATGTTTTGAGTAAATCCGTGTCCATAAAAAATTCTTTATCGTCATAGACAAATTTTTTTGATTTATAAATCAATCATACTAGCCAATACTCTGCTTGCAAATCTCCTCAAGAACCATTTTGTAAGGAATATCGCCATGTTGACCACGACTCCTTCACCATCGGCACTGCAGAGTGCATCTATGCAACAAGCCGCCAATGAGAGTTTCGTCAGCGAACGCCGTTTCTATGACGACAAGAACTTCCCCAAAGGCTTTCGCCGCAGCGGGGATTTTACTTACAACGAAGCAGAATTACTCGAAAAACATGGCGTTGCCATGCAGGCTCTGGCGGAAGGACGCCAAGCCCCCCGAAATCCGGAGGAGAGTCATTTTGTTGAAGTTGTCCGCGGAAATTCCGCTCCCGGTAGCTTGTTGGAAAAGATCTGGGTAAAGTATGTCAAGTTGGCTTCTGGGAAGCCTTTCTACGCAGTTGTCGGCACCAATTTGGTGAAAAAGGCCGATGCTGAGTATCTTGACGATATGATAGATGACGATGTTCAGGATGAGCCTGAACTAGAGGATGACCAATGAAAATTAGGGTTTGCGACTAAATGCGTGGTTGGATTTTATATAAAGAGACCGCGACTCAGCTAAAACCTGAATTGTATGAAATTAACCGATTGTTGGAGGCTGCCAAGGCCGACAATATCGAACTTGAGGTCTATGCTCCCGATGAGTTTGACCTCACAGTGACCCGAGAGGACAACAAGAGTATTTTACTGAACGGGCAACCAGTGGAGTTGCCCGATTTTATTATTCCCCGTATGGGCTCGGGTACCACCTATTTTGCCTTGGCGATTATCCGCCACCTGGAACGTCTTGGCGTTTATTGCCTTAACTCTTCCAAGGCGATAGAAACCGTTAAAGACAAGCTATTTTCCCAGCAACTATTGGCCGAAAAGAATCTGCCAACTCCCAAGACCATGCTGGTGAAATTCCCGGTGGATGTTGACCTGGTTGAACGTCACTTGGGTTTTCCTGTAGTGATCAAGACACTGTCCGGCTCGCAAGGCAGCGGTGTGTTTCTGTCACACAAGGCGCGCGAGTTCGATGATCTGATGCAGCTTATCGAGGCCACCAACAAGAATGCCAACATTATTCTGCAGGAGTTTATCTCCAACAGTCACGGTCGGGACTTGCGAGTCTTCACCATAGGTGGCCGGGTAGCGGGATGCTATGAGAGACGCGGCCAAGAGGACAGTTTCAAAGCCAATGTCAGTGCCGGTGGCTCCGCCAGCCCCTTTGCGGTGACGCCTGAAATAGAGTGGCTGGCAACCCAGACCGCCAATATTTTGGATCTGGATGTCGCCGGAATCGATCTGCTATTCGATAATGGTCACTACAAGATTTGCGAGGCCAACTCCTCGCCGGGCTTTGAAGGACTGGAATCCTGCCTCAATCTGGATATCGCGGCACAAATACTGCACTTTATCCGTATCCGTTTGGGCATGTTCAACAAGGACTCCAAGAAAAGCGACAGCAGCGAGTCCAAGGGCTGATCCGAACACGAGCTTTAATATCAGACTGAAGCGCTCCATTAACGGAGCGCTTTTTTGTTGCGGATCATAAAAATCGATAACTTTACAAACATTTTGTTCACACAAAGCACTATTCTGGTTTAGACTCTCTGCAACCGCGCGGATTTTCAGCATCCGAAAATACAAGAAGTGTCGCCCCAAGAGCGAACCTAAAAGCACTCAAACCGCGCATGTGCCGAATTACCCCGGATAAGGAATCTCTGAGAAGGCACTTGGATTATCTGAGTAATAAAAAGAGATCACCCCATTGTTGATAACACATTCAATTAACATTTCGGGTTCAAGACTGGTGTTGACACTACTCCTGCTCTGCTGCGCGGCCAACTGTGCTCAGGCCGGCGAGTGGAGTCTGAATATAGGTGGTTTCTATTCCCAGTCCGACACCAATATGCAAGTCACAGATCCCTTGTTAGGCAACGATTTCGAACTGGATTTCGAATCGGATCTGCAGTTGGCGGAAAATGAGTTTCTGCCCTTGTTTGAATTGGGATATCGCTTCAACGACAGACACCATATCTATATCGACTGGAAACAACTGCATCGCAGCGCCGAAACTCAAGCCGTCAGCAGGCCATTTCAAATCCAGATTGATGACACTGTTTATGACGTCAAGGCCGGGGGCCAATTAGGCACAAGCCTTAATATTGATATCGTTCGTATTGGCTATGGCTATGATCTGTTTCAGGGCAACGGTTATAACATAGGGGTCAGTGTCGGCTTGCACACTATGTTGATTGACAGCAGTTTTGAGGGTTCCATTGGCGCCTGTGCCACTTCAGAACTCAGCGGCAATATCTGCAGCGCTCAACCTATTCCCAGAGTGGTAGATGAAAGTGTGACTGCACCTTTGCCGAATATCGGCCTCTTTGGTGACTATGAACTGGCGCCAGGTTGGCAACTTAATCTACATGCCCAATATTTTTCCGTGCGTCTGGATGACCTCGAAGGCTCATTGGTCGATATCAGAGCCGGTATGAAAACAGCGCTGAGTGACAACTGGGACATCAGTGTGGCGTACAACTATTACAAGGTAGATGTGGATATGCGTCAGAGCACATCCAATGCCGAGGTAAAAGTGGCCGACTACAATATTTACTATAGTTTTATCGGCCCCATGTTATCTGTCAGCTATCGCTTCTAAGACCAATGTAAAAAACCGGGGACAGAACCCCGGTTTACGCTTTACAGCATCCTTCTCAGCGCAGATCCTGAGCCCGACGTTTCTTGAAATCCGAATCTTCAAGCCATTGGGGCCAGTCATTGTTGTTGGCCAACCGTGCCAGAATATCGCTTATCAAGGCCAAGTCCTGCTGAACCCCATCCAGACTCCAGCTAGGGTCATAATCATCGGCTGCCTTATGATATTTGTGGGCAATATAATCCGGGTCTGTATCTCCCAAACTCATAAACAGCAAGCCGGGTACCCCTTCCTTGGCCAGAGCGAAATGGTCCGAGCGGAACATCAAGCCATTTTGCGGCCGCGGATCGGCCTTGACACTGCGTCCCTGCCCTTTGGCGGCATCATTCAGATACTGCTCCAACTCTGACACGCCCTCACCATAACGCAGGATATAATCCACGCCTTTGCCCATATTCATGCCGTCTATATTGAGAAATGCCACCAGTTGCTTGGTGGGAACCGGAGGGTTTTCAGCAAAGTACTGGGCGCCAATGAGTCCGGTTTCCTCGGCAGTAAAGGCGCTGAACAGAATCGAGCGTTTCGGGGCATCAAAGCCCTTTTGCTGTTTGAAATGCTTTGCCAGCGCCAGAACACCGGCTACACCGGAGGCATTATCCACAGCGCCGTTGAGCACCATTTCCTTGCCATCTTCAATGGTCTTTCCCAGGTGATCCCAGTGAGCATGCATCACCAAGTATTCATTTTTGCGCTCGGTTCCAGGCAACAGGGCCGCCACATTGTAGGATTGCGCCAGTTCTATCTTGTTGTTCAAGGTCAGATTGGCCTTGAGTTTCAACGGCACCGCCTTGAAGCCTTTATTGACCGCCTGTTGCTTCAAGGTGTCAAAGTCCAGACCCGCCTGGCTGAACAGCTTCTTGGCACTATCGTGCTGGATCCACCCCATCACGCCAAGCGATGATGCGTTGTTGTCTTTATCCACCAGGGTGTACTTGGTATTGGTGTTACTGTTACGCACCACTCCCCAACCGTAAGCGGCGGGCGCAGTTTCATGCACAATAAACACGGCCTCGGCGCCCTGACGGGCCGCTTCTTCATATTTATAGGTCCAGCGACCGTAATAGGTCATGGCATTGCCCTTGAATACCAGGGGATCCTGAGTGGCAAAGCCGGGATCATTGACCAGCACAATCAGGGTCTTACCACGAACATCCAGGCCTTCAAAGTCATTCCAGCCGTATTCCGGGGCATTGATACCGTAGCCGACAAATACCACTTCGCTGTCTTGCAGCTCCACCTTGGGCGTCACTCTTTGAGTGCGGGCGGTAAACTCCTCGCCATTGCTGAAACTCATTGAACCCAGCTTAAGCTGCATATTCTGATCTGCGCTGATCCTGGCCATGGGAACGGCTTGCAGGTAACTGTTGCCAAACCCGGGCTCAAGCCCTATCTCCTTGAAAGCCTCGGTAAGGTAATCCAAGGTCAGCTGTTCACCTGTCGACAAAGGCGCACGGCCTCCAAAAGCATCGCTGGCAAGGGTTTTCACATCCTGGCGATAGCGGGATTCATCCAGTTCAAAGGGAGCAGCCAACGCCAGAGCGGGCGTTAACAGTGTGGCCAACAGGCTACACACAGAGGTAAATTTCACGACTTCATTCCTTGCTATTATCTATTTTGTTCAGCCATTGTAACAGCGGCGCAGCATTCGGCAATCGGCGCAACAAGGTGACATTCCGTGAGCCTTTGGATCCACAAGCGGCCTGATTTATGTCAAGCTGAATAGGTAATTGCATCAACAATGAGCTTCTCCATCGCCATGACTCTGCTTCAGCAAGCCGCCCAATACCTGAAAAAAGCCTTACCGCTGATGTTGAAATATCGGATACCGACGACGCCGGTCAACTATGCGCTCTGGTATGCCTATGTCAGCGAGCGCAATCCGGCACTCAATGCCAGCCTGGATCAAACCGTCAGCCAGTACAATACCTGTCCGCCCTCCACTGCGGAACTTCTCTACCGTTATCATCTGGCCCCGGAAGATGAACTGGATGTCAGAGATATTCGCCAGAGTATGGAGGCGATAGCGACCGAGCTGTCGCAGTCGCTCAAGGATACCAGCTGCGATGCCGACAGCTTTCGCGCCAAAATCGAGCGTAATTTCGGCCGTCTGAGCCGCTTGGATCAAGACGCCATGGATCTTGAACAGGTGATGGGCATGGTCCGAGCCCTGGTGAAAGACTCGGATGATATTCGCAGCAGCACGGATTATTTGAGCTCGCAACTGAGCAAGGCCCAGCTGGAGATAGACAGCCTGCGGCTACAGCTGCAAAACACCGAAAAAGACATATTGTTTGATGCACTCACCGGCTGCCTTAACCGCCGCGCCTTCGATGCCGACTTCGATAGCTTGTTGAGTCAGTCACCGAAGGGTTGCTGCCTTATTCTGGTGGATGTGGATCACTTCAAGCGTTTCAACGATGAATATGGGCATCTTTTGGGGGACCAGGTGCTCAAGGCGGTGGCCAAGCGTCTGCAGGATAGTTGCCGTGACGGCACCAAGTTGTATCGTTTCGGTGGTGAAGAGTTCGCTATTCTGGTGCCGACCAGTCAGCTGAGAGTGGCCCGGCAACTGGCCGAAGCCATGAGACGGGCACTGGAGAAGGTTAGCGTCAGAGACAGACGCAAAGGCCAGCTCATCAGCAATATCAGCGCCTCCTTCGGGGTTGCCGAATGGCAGCAAATGGATACCCGTCAATCCCTTACCGAACGCGCCGACACCTTACTCTATGAAGCCAAGCGTTTGGGCCGCAATCGGGTGATGCCGATATCAGGCTGAAACCGCCAGCGTCTGCAAGGCTTCTGCCTGCACCACAAATCTAAGCTCGGCACCGCCACTCAGGCTGTCGAAGGGATAACAGGTGATCAGCGTCAATAGCCGCTCATCACTGCCCATCAACCAAGGTGTCTCGGATTCATGCACAACTGCGGTAGCCCGTATTCGATAAAAATGGATCTGGCCATCCATGCCCTGCAAGCGGATCTCCTGCCCCACCCTGGCCCCGGCCAGAATCGCGAAATGGGTATCCCTGTGACCGGCAATCACTGTATTGCCTGTCTCTCCGGCACCGGCTCCCGAGAGCATCTGCGCCGGTCCAAAGGCCAGGTTACGGCCACTGGCCCCGGCCAGCACATAGAGTGGCTCATGCTTGCCTATCCACAATTTGGCCGTTGGGTGGGTATCGGCCCAGGACCAGGGTTTGTGTGCCTGACCGTCAGTCAGACTCTTGGCCCAGGCCTTTTCAATCAAAAACTGGGCGAACATGGCTTTGGCTTGCATATATCCTCCTTTAACCAGCATGGCCGAACCCGCCACGACCAGAACAACTATCACTATTGAGCAGATATCGCTAAAGCGCCCCCTATTGACCGAGGGCATAGCGCCTGCTGTCAGGGCCTGATGAGCCTGGCTCATCGCCCCGCCTCCTCACAAGCACGGCCGCCAAAGGCCCTGGGGAAAGCCGCCAGCATCAGCGCCGCCAGCAAACTGGCCAACCCCAGCAGCAACATCAGCCGGCTGTCGGTGGCGGTCTGCGGCAACTTACCCTGCCAGCCCTTGGGCGCATGACTGGCCACTTGCCCTTCCCGGGTCGCCGCAGCGTCCGGATTGACCGGGGTGACATCCACTGCCACCAGGCTGGTGTACGGACTGACCAAGTGATACTTAAGCGACAGCGCTGTGACCTGGCGTTCAATGCGTTCACTGTTGGCAGCATCTTTGGCCAGCTCCAGCGCGGCTATCTGTTTTCTGGCCCAGATAAAATCCAGCCCTTTGGGCTCAGTCTTGGCATTGAGCGCCAGCTCCTGCTGCCAGAATTGGCCATCGATAAGACCGGATACGATAACTGCCTTTTGGGCATTACTACGCTGTTTGATGCTCACCAATACCGGCTCACCCTGATAGAGATCCGGAATTTGTGCCGGCCAGTAATCCGGCACTGTACCGTCAGGGTAGCGCAGCGACACATCTGTGATCCTGGGAGCGGAGATTTTTTCCAGCAAGGCAACCACCTTTTGCTCCACCTCCTGCATCTTGCCAATATAGGTAAAGCTGCCACGCCCCAGCTCGGCGGCGCGCTGCATAAAGTGAGAGTTGGGCGCACTGCCTATGCCTACGGTAAACAGGCGGTTGTCGCCGAGCCTGTCTTTAATCAGTTCAAACAGCGCCTGTTCATTGCCTACGGCGCCATCTGTCATGAAAATCACTTGCCTGAGCGCCTTAACCTCACCTTGCGTGCCGACTTTATTTTGAGCGGCAAAATCATTATTCAATGCCAACTCCAGCGCCTTGGACATCTCGGTGCCACCGTTGGCTTCCAGGGCGCGAATAAACTGCTGCGCCCGACCTATATTGTGGGCCGTCGCCGGCAAAGAGTTTGCCGCCATGGTTTGCACTGCAGAGTTAAATTCAACAACATTGAAACTGTCCTCCGGTTTGAGGCTGCTCAAGGCATACAGCAGTGCCTGTTTGGCCTGAACTATTGCATCTCCCCCCATGGAGCCCGAAGTATCTATCACCAGAATAAGCTCCCTGGGCAAGGGCTTGGCCACTTCTTTGTTCTGTGGAGGCATCAACATCAATAGACTGTATTCATCCCTGGCAGCTTGGCCTTCGGCCTGCGCTAAAGAAGGTGCTGGGGTATGGGTCTGGCCTTGCTGGCTGAACAGCGCCGCTGCGGGCTTAACGCCCGGATCCGCTTGCCATTGCAACACAAAGTCGCTGTCGGCCCTGGTATTGTCTTGTTGCAGCTGCACCCGGATACGGCCATCACTCAGGGTTTGTTGAGAAACAGCATGATAAGGGGACTCCAGCGACAGCAAGGGAAAACCGGCATCCAGGATAATATCCAAACTGAGGCGATTATCCTGGCCACTGCTGTGCGCATGGGGGCTTTGCGCATGGGGGCTTTTAAGATCAGAGCTTTCGCCATCAGCGCCGGTGAACATCTTTTCAAGGCCCACAGCTTCAATCACAGGGCTCAGCAACCGCGCCGCCTCTTCCACGCCTTTGAAGCTTTGCAGCATGCTTTGAGGCAGATAACGGGGCGTGTGGGTCATGGGAAAGCGCAGGCTAAACTGACCATCACGGTAATCCAATGCCTGCTGGTAGCTGAAGCTGACTTTAAGGGTTTCCCCCGGGGCCAGATTGGCCACCTGAGTGGTGAACAGGTTGGGCCGCTCCTGGCTCAGTAAACTGGCGCGCTTGCCCTGAGCCTTGGCCTGCTCAAAAGTGCGCTTGGCCTCTTCCTTTGGTTGAATAACCCCCTCGATGATCCGCTCACCTATTCTCAGCTGCATGCTGTCCACCGCCGCCTCATTGGGCAGCGGGAACAGGTAACGGCCGTGGATCCACTCCTGGGTATCATTGGTGAATGACTGGGTGACGTTGACTCTGTTACTCCAGCCACTGATGCTCATACTGACGTCGGTTGCCAGTGCCGGGGTCTGAGTGTCGCCAAAGGCGAGCACCCCGGCACCGGGCCACTGCGGATTATCTATCAGTTGAAGGGTACCTTCCTGAGCCTGGGCACTTGCAGGCTCTTCGGCAAGTTGGGGGCCATTCTCGGCCCAGGCTTCAACCGAGCTCACCAGGTTGAACACCAGCAGTGCCAGCAGGGCAAAGCCTGAAAATTGCAGGGCGTTAACGGCCCGGCATAAATAAGTATCCGAATCGCTGTGACTGGCAGCAGGCATTCTCTGAAACTGCTCGTTTTCCTGCCGAGGGATATCCATATTCATTTTATCGTTCCCTCTCAATTGCCGCTTTGTTGATTGGCTGCCAGGGCAGCGCCCTGAGTCTGCAATTTCAGCGTGACCCGACGGTCAAAGAAGTCGCTCTCGCGGCTCTGTTTGGCACTGAGGGGTGAACTGGCGCCAAAAGCCTGGGTTTGCAAACGCTCTTCGGCAACGCCTTGGCTAATCAAATAACTTTTCACCGCCTCAACTCGCTGCTCGGACAGCGTCTGGTTGTAATCAGAATTACCGCGGCGATCGGCATAGCCGGTCAGATCCAACATCAGCTCAGGCGACAGGCTCATGGCAAAAGCCAAATCGTCCAACTGGCGGGCAAAGTGGGGTTCGATTTCGGCGGTGCCGGTACGAAACTGCACATTCATACCCACTATCAACTCTTCGAGCTGGGCAGCCCGGTCGCGGGAAAGCGCATTGAGGCGGCTCTGGGCATCGGCGTATTGCAACGATAACTCCTTCAGCGCTCGCTGCTTCTCACTGAGACTCGCCAGTTGTTCGGTTTGCTCGGCAAGCTGTTGCTGCTGACTCTTGAGCTGCTCGTCATCGCCCACAGACTTACCCACTATGCCGCCGGTGAAGGCACCGATAACGGCCCCTACAGGCCCCCCAACCACGGCGCCCAGCAGTGCGCCTGCGCCAAAGCCAACCAACTCTTCGTTGTGGTCTCTCTCCTGAGTCGGTAAGTTCGGCTGGCTGTCGGCGTGCGCCAGAGAAGAAGTCAGCAACAGTGATGCCATGAGCAGGGAGGCTATGGGGGTCTTTTTCATCATCTCGATTCCTTTTGTCTTGTAGAGCTTGCTGCCAAGTTGGCAGCGTCCCTCGTCGTTGAGATGATTAAACCCCATTGAAATGGCAAGTCTGGGGAGCAAAAATGGCACTTTGGCTATCAATTGTGGCAACAAAATGGCAATCGGAAACGATCGCTTTTTTCACGGCTAAAATCCTGTATAGTCACGGCTATTCAAGGCTCGGCAGGAACAAGAGGCAGATGAAACGCATTGCCATAGTGGAAGATGAAGCTGCAATAAGAGAAAACTACAAAGATGTGCTGCAATCACAGGGTTACTCTGTACAGACTTACGCCAACCGCCCCGAGGCGATGCAGGCCTTCAACACCCGCTTACCGGATCTGGCCATTATTGACATAGGTCTGGAGCATGAAATCGACGGTGGTTTTACCTTATGCCAGTCGCTGCGGGCGATGTCGGGCACCCTGCCGATTATTTTTCTCACCGCCAGAGACAGCGACTTCGATACGGTTTGTGGTCTGCGTCTGGGTGCCGATGACTACCTGAGTAAAGATGTCAGTTTTCCCCATTTGCTGGCGCGGTTGGCGGCGCTGTTTCGCCGCTGCGAACTCGCCGGCAGCAGCGCTCCGGCCGACACCCTGATGGAGCGCGGCGCCCTCACCATAGATGCCAACCGAATTCAGGTATATTGGCAACAGCAGCCGATTGAATTGACAGTGACCGAATTCTGGATGGTGTACGCCCTGGCCAAACATCCCGGCCATGTGCGCAGCCGCACCGAGTTGATGCAGGAAGCCAAGATTTATGTCGATGACAGCACCATTACCTCACATGTAAAGCGGATCCGGCGTAAGTTTATCGCCGCCGATCCGGCCTTTGACTGCATAGATACCGTCTATGGCATGGGTTATCGCTGGGATCCCGAATCTTGAAGTTCCCCTCTTATCACCCGCCAATAGGCCTCAGAACCAAGACTCTGGTACTGTCGCTGTTTTTGCTGTGCCTGCCCTGGCTTGGCTATCAGTATGTGTGGGAGATGGAGAAATATCTGCGTCACGGCCAGGAGAAAACCCTGGAAGGGACCACTCAGGCCCTGGCTACGGCGCTGCATGAAAGACCCAGACTGTTCGACAGTCAGGCCAGTTTCCTCAATCAAGTGGAAAAGGGCCGCGATCTTTACGCCTACCCGCTCAACGGCCCCATTCAGCTGGATGGCCGCCTCAATGATTGGGAGGCCTACCGCCATCGCGCCATGACCTATGGCGAAGAACATACCCTGATGCGCTTGAGTGACAGCCAATCAACGCTGAGCTTTACCCATATGGTCGGTAAATATGGCGGCTACCTTTACGGCTTTTTCGAGGTAACGGATCCAAAGGTGATTTACCGCGGCCGCAACAGCCTGAGTGTGGATCGCAACGACTATCTGGCTATCGCCACCCTGGCCCCGGATGGCCGTTTTCGCCGCTATACCATAGCCAACAAGCGCGATGGCTGGCTCAGCGCCTTCGAGTTGCCTGAAAATCCGGCGCTCAGCGCCCCGGTGACACCAGAGGTCCGCATTCAGGGCCAGTGGTTGAAAACCGATAAGGGGTACAATATTGAACTCAGAATGCCGCTGGAGATGGTGGGCAGTAAACTCAGTTTTGCCATTCATGATGTCAACAACAAGAAGAACCGTAGGCTGGAAGCCATAGTCGGTACCTCGGCCACAGACCGCGCCGACAAGCTGGGGACGGTTCTGGTACCATCACCGGAAATTGAAAGTATTATCAAAGGCATGGGGCATAACAGCTCGCGGATCTGGGTGGTGGATGTCCATGGCCGGGTGCTGGCCAAGTCGGGGGATATTCGCGCCGATTCCAGTGTCTGGACCCGCTCGGTCGAAGAGGAGCGGCAACCGGAAAGCTTCTTTGGCAAACTGGAACACGACTATCTACACCCCATCTACTACACAGTGCTGACCAAGCCACCTATGGATTTTATCGACTCACTGCAGGATTCGACTGAACTCGGCGGCAGCCATATTCGCCGGGCGCTGAATGGCCAGATGGCCTCCACCTGGCGCCTGACACCGGATAACAAGGCGGTAGTGTTGGCAGCGGCCAGCCCCATCTGGATTGACGATAAGGTGATGGGCGCCGTGGTTGCCGAGGAAACCACCCATGGTATCCGTACCCTGCGTAACCGGGCACTGGAGAAGCTGTTCAATGTGATCCTGACTGTGATGGCCATGGGAACCCTGGCACTGTTTGTGTTTGCCTCGGGGATCTCCAGCCGTATTCGCAAACTCAGGGATCAGGCCGAGCGCGCCATCGACAGCCAGGGGCGGGTTCGCGACACCATTCCACCTTCAAAAGTGCGCGATGAAATCGGCGATCTGTCGCGCAGTTTTGCCAATATCGTCAACCGGTTGGGGCAATATACCCACTATCTGGAAAACATGTCCTCGCGGCTATCCCACGAATTGAGAACCCCGGTGGCCGTGGTGCGCAGCTCATTGGAGCACTTGAGTCTGCAGCAACTGGACAAGGACACGGCCAAGTATGTCGACCGCGCCCAGGAAGGGGTCAACCGCTTATGGCTGATCCTCGCCAACATGAGCGAAGCCACCCGGCTCGAGGAGTCCCTGTCCCAGGCCGAGATAGATGAATTCCCGCTGACCAAGGTAGTGGCAGGCTGCGTCGCCGGGTATCAGATGACTTACAAGGAACAAGGTTTCGTGCTGGTGTTACCGGATGAACCTTTGACCATGCGCGGGGTGCCTGAATATATCGCCCAGCTGATGGATAAGCTGGTCAGCAACGCCATTGAGTTCAGCAAAGCCGATACCGATATCCGCATCAGCCTCAAGGTGCAGGGCAAACAGGCCCTGCTCAGGGTGGAAAACCAAGGGCCACTGTTGCCGGAAAACATGGCCGAGCAGATCTTCGAATCCATGGTCTCAGTGCGGCCGCAAACGATGCAGTCCAAACCTCATCTGGGACTGGGACTTTATATCGCCAGGCTTATCACCGCCTTCCATGGCGGCCATATCAGTGCCAGCAACCTGAGCGATGGCTCGGGTGTCGAAATTCGGGTCAGCCTGCCGCTGCTTTAAGCCGCGGCCAACTTGAACAAGTCTCAAGCCCACCGCACTGGCAATGACAAGATTCAATGTTAATATGCCTCAAAGGGGCGCCCGCCCCGCCATCACAAACAAGAGTTGCATCCATGAAGAAAGCCACCAAGCTGGTCTCACTCGGCCGGGACAAAAAGTGGAGCAAGGGAGTGATCAATCCTCCCGTGTTTCGAGCATCAACCGTCGTATTTGACAGCATGGAACAGATGCGCCACGCCACGGCCAATCGCGCCAAAGGGGAGATGTTCTATGGCCGCCGCGGCACTCCGACTCACTTTGCCTTTCAGGCGGCCATTGCCGAACTCGAAGGCGGTGTTGGCACTGCGCTCTACCCTTCAGGCTCTGCGGCCATCAGTGGTGCCCTGCTGTCTTTTCTGAAGGCCGGCGATCACTTGCTGATGGTAGACAGTGTCTACGAGCCCACCCGGGATCTGTGCGACAAGCTGCTCAAGGGGCTGGGGATTGAAACCAGTTACTATGACCCCTTGATTGGTGCCGGTATCCGCGATCTTATCCGCCCCAATACCAAAGTGCTGTTTCTGGAGTCTCCCGGCTCCATCACCATGGAAGTCCAGGATGTGCCGACCCTATGCCGCATCGCCCATGAACATCAATTGGTCACCATGCTGGACAACACCTGGGCCTCCCCCATCAATTGTCGCCCGTTTGAGATGGGCGTCGATATCTCGATTCAGGCCGCCACCAAGTACATAGTGGGTCACTCGGATGTGATGCTGGGTACGGCGACCGCCAATGAAGCACACTGGGATACCCTGAGGGAGAACAGCTATCTCATGGGCCAATGCACCTCTGCAGACGATATCTTTCTGGCGGCCAGGGGGCTGAGAACCCTGGGGGTGAGAATGGCGCAACATGAAAAAAATGCTCTCAAAGTGGCCAATTTCCTGGCGCAGCGCCCGGAAGTGGATCACCTGCGCCACCCGGCGTTTGCCAGTTGCCCGGGTCACGAGTTTTTCCTGCGTGACTTCAGCGCGG
This sequence comes from Shewanella sp. MSW, assembly GCF_007636515.1. Lineage (NCBI taxonomy): Bacteria > Pseudomonadati > Pseudomonadota > Gammaproteobacteria > Alteromonadales > Shewanellaceae > Shewanella > Shewanella sp. MSW. The sequence goes on along the minus strand of NZ_LVDR01000005.1, from coordinate 152,316 downwards.
CCAACGGCTTGTTTTCCTTCGTGCTCAAAGAGGGTAACCGCAAGGCGATGACTGCCTTCGTCGAAGGGATGGAGCACTTCAAGATGGGATTTTCATGGGGTGGCTTCGAAAGCCTTATTCTGGCGATATCCGGCATAGAGAAATTGCGCACGGCAACCCAGTGGGACAGCAGCAAGCCCCTGGTGAGACTGCATATAGGTTTGGAAGATCCGGACGATTTGATTGCCGACCTCGAACGGGCCTTTGAGCGTTATCACGCCGCAATCCAGGCTTAATCAGCAAAAGCCCGCTTAAATGCGGGCTTTCCAAATATTTATTCACCTGGCTGTCAGTCAAAGTCCAGATCATCTGCCGACACTCCCACTCCCAGTTCACGGGACAGGGCCATCTGTTCTCGAATATCCTCTATTCGCCTGCGAGCCGCGCTTATCCGCATATCTTTTTTACTGACCCGGTTATTGGATGTCAGAGTTCCCTCTTGGGCCGCTTCGCTCTTGCCTCTACTCAAAGATTGATTAAATGACATGGTCTTCCCTTAACCTCACGCCGGTTCTTTACCGTCTCCTCAAGAGCACTTCCAGCACACTTGGAGCAGAGCCGGTAATCCGGAATTTAAACGATACATCCGGTGTTAAATATACCGGAGCCCCTCACATCATGCCTTATTAAAGAGCCTGTTCCTATCGGAAAGTTCCCATATTTTAATTCCGTTCAGCAAAAACTCAGGCGTATGAAAAATAAACAAAATGCACATGCTCAATTAATTAACGCACGACACACCTTACTAAGGGCATAGAAACATTTGCTTACTATTATCACTGATACAAATTTGTTTAAATTAAAACATCTACGCAACAAAATATTTTTGTACAGCAATAGTATTTAATATAATTAATTGATTTTAATCGATTAACTCACCCAGCTCACCTTGTTTTCAAACTGTTAAAAATAAATTAATTATAAATTAATAAACATAATCATGTGTTGCTAAATCTAGGTTTAAATTGAATCATATCTTTGTCATTGAAACATTTGACAAACAAAATAAAAACACAGCCAAGCATGGCGATTTACAATAATAATCAAGGAGAGAGATATGACATCCATATCTACAACAGCCAAAGCCGTTCGCTTCGGCCTTATGGCTGCTGCTACCAGTATCGCTTTTACAGGTTTCAGTTATGCTGAAGATAAACCTGAAACATTTGAACGTATTGAAGTCACAGGTTCAAAAATCAAGCGTATAGGGGAGATAGCACCAACACCGGTCACTGTGATCACAGGCGATGGCCTTATTGAAGCAGGTGTTACCAACGTAGCAGATCTGCTGCACAAGATGCCTAATACCCTGGTTGGTCTGTCACCGGAAACCACCAACAACACTGTTTTTGCCAGTGGTCTGAATAACACTGACCTGAGAGGATTGGGTTCCAACCGCACTCTGGTGCTGGTTAACGGCCGCCGCTTTGTAGCCGGTTCGCCAGGCTCAGGCGCCGTGGATTTAAACAACATCCCTACCGCCATGGTTGAGCGCATCGAAATCACTACGGGTGGCGCGTCTGCTGTTTATGGCTCTGACGCCATTGCCGGGGTGGTCAACATAGTGACCAAAACCAGTTTTGATGGCTTGGCTATCGATGCTTCTACAACACGCCCCACCGAAGATGGGGGTGAAGAAGAATATGCCTCGCTGACTTTTGGCTCTGACTTGGGTAAAGCCAACTTTGTGACCAACATCAGTTGGTCACGTCAGGGGCAGATTTCATACATGGACAGAGAATTCCTGCGTGAAGCGCCGATTGTGGTGCGAAATCCCAATGCCAATGGCCCGAATGATCCGCAAGCAATAATGTGGGGCCATGGTCAACAGGTACTGGCTTCATACAGCAAGACAGGCACTTTTGAATCCAATGGCACCCGCTATACCTTCAGCGATGACGGTCAAATTCGGCCAATGGATCTGGGTCAGCCACTGCCGCCGCTAACCAGCGGCCGGGTGGACTATCTCGGTGGTGAAGGCTACAACTTTGCTGAGAACTCTTTCATCAAGACGCCACTGGACAGGATCAATTTCTTTACTGTGATGAACTATGACATCAATGATGATCATAAATTTACCATGGAGGCCAGCTACACCAAGTCCGAAGCCTATGGTGAAAGCTCTCCTGCCTTCCTTAATTTCAAGCTCTATGATGATAATGCCCTGCTCTCTCCTGAAGCGGCGGCTTTGGTGACGGCCGGTGAAGAAAAACCAGGTGGAGGGGTAAACTTAGGCTATCTGGCATCTGATTTCGGCAACCGTAAATACAGTCAGGACAGAACTACAGCAAGATTGGCACTGGGTGTTGACGGTGCACTGTCCGATACCTGGTCCTACGATGTTTACGCCACTGTAGGCCATGTTCAAGCCGACACCGAATGGTATGGTGAAATATTCGAGCAGCGCTTCTATGACTCTGTCGATGTGATCAAAGATGCCGACGGTAATCTGGTATGTCGTGACGAATACGCCAGAGCCAATGGCTGTAAACCTTTGAATATATTTGGCCGCGGCCAATATGATGAGGCCGCCTATAACTGGGTCAGCACAGATGCCATTCGCCGTTCATCAATCGATCAATACGTTGCCGGCGCCTCTGTCAGCGGCGATCTATTTGAACTGCCTGCCGGCTTTATCGCTGCTGCATTCAGCGTTGAATATCGTAAGGAAACGGCTGAAACCCTGCCGGATCCGGCAATGCGCGATGGTTTATTATTTGGAAACCAGTCTCAACCACTTTATGGTGAGTTCGATGTGACCGAGGCATCAGCCGAATTATCCGTCCCGCTGCTGCAGGATGTGATGTTGGTGCAGGATCTGACGCTGGAAACCGCGTTCCGTTATATGGACTACTCCTCCTCCGGCTCTGATACTGCATGGAAAGTCGGCATCAACTGGGCGCTCAATGACGATTTACGGATCCGGGCCAACCGCTCCAAGTCTGTACGGGCACCTAACATTGCCGAACTGTACAACCCATCCAGCCAAACCTTCCGCACCATCAACGATTATTGTGCTACCAGCTTCAGGAACAGGATCAACCCGGACTATCTGGACAATGTATTGGCCAACTGTGCAGCTCAAGGGATCCCGACCGACTTTGAACCTTCCCAGGACTGGTACGGTTCAACTCGTCCAGGCTTTATTGTAGGTAACCCGGACCTGCAGAACGAAGTTGCAGATGACATCACTCTGGGCTTTGTGTACACCCCATCTTATCTGGAAAACTTCAGCTTGACAGTGGATTACTGGAAATTTGACATGGAGAACGTGATCAACAGCTTCAGCGGTGCTGAAGTCGTTAAGTACTGCTATCAGTCAAGCAGCACAGATAACGACTTCTGTCCTTTGCTGGAACGTGATCCCGATACCCATGAGATAGTGAACTACTACGAGAAGCCGGTTAACTCAGCATCCAGTATCACTTCAGGTTTTGATATTGAAGCCAATTACCGCCTTGAAACCAGTTTCGGTGATTGGGGCTTCCGCCTATTCAGCACTTATCTGGAAGAGCGTTCATTCAACCCGACCGGATTCGCCGATGATGAAGTTAAATCGGCAGGTGAGCAGGCTCGCCCACGCTGGCGTCATCGATTGACCACAGACTACACCTACAATGACTTCTCGGCCGTATTGACTGCCAACTATCGCAGCGACACTGTGCGGGATAACGAATGGTCACCCAATCAAAACAACTATAACGATATCCCGTCTTATACTACTTTTGATTTGACCAGCCGTTACAACATCACAGATGCCTTGCAGGTTCGCGCCGGGATACTCAACATGTTTGATCGCACCCCACCTCGCCAGCCAGGCGTGTATAACCAAGGTGCTTACTACGACATGCTGGGTCAACGACTCACTGTGGGGGTAAACTATAAGTTCTAATTCTATTGTTACTGAAAAGCCACTTGCATAACAGCAAGTGGCTTTAAGTAATCGGCACCTTCCCTAATTAACTAAAACCCTGTTAGATAGATGTGGATTGGATATCAGGGTTCCCTCTTAAGCCACTTCGCTTATATCCACACGCAAAGTTTGGTTACTGCCGGTTATTCCTGTTTACTCAAGAGCGCTTTCTTTTAAATTGGATCAAAGTCGGTACCTCGAAGTTAACAATAACACATCCGGTATATCCTCTCCAAAGTCCCCCCGATTAAAGATACCTATCCTACCGAAAAATCCCCTCATGGCTTTTCAAACAATAAAGACAGTGCTAACCCGCAAAAAATAACGCATAACACACTGTAAAACAAATAAAAATAATTGCTTACAATTTAAAATATCAACAAAAAATCACCAAATATAAACATAGATATAACGTATGAAAATCCATTTAACAAAAAATACAGACAGATTTTAACCGGTTGCAAAATTTTTAATCAAAAAATTTATGTAGCAAAATTGTGAACGATAAACTCTCTTAAAATCACCCAAAGCCAATCTATTGCTAACACATGTAATAAATTGAATCATTAATTGGTCATTTCCGTATCTGACAAACAAGAAGAAATATGAAAACTATAATTTCTCAAGGAGATAGTCATGACCTCTGTATCTACAACCGCAAAAGCAATTCGCTTCTGTCTTTTAGTTACTGCCGGCTGTGCTGTTTATTCTGGAACCAGCTACGCTAAAGATAAAGATGAACCCATAGAACGTATCGAAGTCACAGGTTCAAAAATTAAACGTATAGGAGAGTTGGCCCCGACCCCTGTTACCGTAATCACTGGTGACGGTCTTATTGATGCCGGTGTTACCAACGTCGCAGATCTTCTGCATAAGATGCCTAATACCCTGGTTGGGCTGTCACCGGAAACCACCAACAACTCTGTTTTTGCCAGCGGTTTAAATAACACTGACCTGAGAGGATTGGGCTCCAATCGAACTCTGATATTAGTGAATGGCCGGCGCTTTGTGGCCGGCTCACCGGGCTCAGGTGCTGTAGATTTGAATAATATTCCAACAGCCATAGTTGAGCGTATCGAAATCACCACAGGCGGGGCATCGGCAGTATATGGTTCTGATGCCATTGCCGGTGTAGTTAACATAGTGACCAAGACCAGTTTTGATGGGCTGGCGCTGGATGCCTCTACCACCAGACCAACACAATCTGGAGGTGAAGAGGAATACGCCTCACTGACCTTCGGCTCTGATATTGGCAAAGCCAATTTCGTAACCAACATAAGTTGGTCGCGTCAGGGGCAGATCGCACATATGGACAGGGACTTTTTGCGCGAAGCGCCGATTGTAGTGCGAAATCCCAATGCCAGCGGCCCGAATGATCCCCAAGCAATAATGTGGGGTCATGGTCAACAGGTCCTGGCCGCCTACACCAAGACCGGAGCGTTCACCACCCGAGCCGGAGAAAAGTACACTTTCAGTGATGACGGTAAAATTCGCCCAATGAAGCTGGGGCAACCTCTGCCCAAACTCACTAATGGCCGGATAGATTACCTTGGAGGCGAAGGCTACAGCTTTGCCGAAAACTCCTTTATTAAGACGCCGTTGGACAGGATTAACTTCTTTACTTTCATGAACTATGACATTAATGATGATCATAAATTTACCATGGAAGCCAGCTATGCCAAGTCAGAAGCCTATGGTGAAAGCTCTCCGGCATTCCTCACTATTCCGCTTCATGTAGATAATGCTTTTCTTTCGTCCGAAGCTGCAAGTTTGGTCAAAGCGGCCGAAAGGCGGCCAGGTGACGGTGCCAGAGTTGGTTACTTGGCGTCCGACTTTGGTAACCGAAAATACAGTCAAGAGCGAACCACAGCCCGCTTAGCTTTGGGGCTTGAAGGCGCAATCTCCGATACCTGGTCATACAATGTTTATGCCACTGTTGGCCATGTTCAAGCCGATACCGAGTGGTACGGTGAGATGTTCGAGCAGCGCTTTAAGGATGCTGTCGATGTTATCCGCGATAAAAATGGTGCCTTGGTATGTCGTAGTGAACATGCCAGAGCCAATGGCTGTAAGCCGTTGAATGTGTTTGGTCGCGACCTTTATGATAAAGCCGCTTACAATTGGGTCAGCACAGATGCCATTCGCCGCTCATCAATCGATCAATACGTTGCCGGCGCCTCTGTCAGCGGTGATCTGTTTGAGCTGCCTGCGGGTTTTATCGCTGCCGCATTCAGTTTGGAGTATCGAAAAGAGACTGCCGATACACTGCCAGACCCGGCAATGCGAGAAGGTCTTATATTTAACAACAGCTCTCAACCTCTGTCAGGCGAATTTGATGTGACTAAAGCATCGGCTGAATTGTCCGTTCCATTGCTAAAAGACATTATGTTAGTGCAGGATCTAACTCTTGAAACTGCATTTCGTTATATGGACTACTCTACCTCCGGCTCAGATAACGCCTGGAAAGTGGGATTCAACTGGGCGCTCAATGACGACTTTCGAATTAGAGCCAACCGTTCCAAGTCAGTGCGAGCTCCCAACATAGCCGAATTATTTAACCCTTCCAGCCAAACATTCAGAGGAATAAATGACTATTGCGCGGCCAGTTATCGCAATAGAATTAACCCCACATATTTAAGTAATGTGCTGGCTAACTGTGCAGCCCAAGGGATCCCAACTACCTTTGAACCTTCCCAAGAATGGTATGGTTCAACCCGACCAGGCTTTATCGTTGGTAACCCTGAGTTAAAAAACGAAGTCGCGAATGATTTCACTCTGGGCTTTATATACACGCCATCTTATCTGGAAAACTTCAGCTTGACCGTGGACTACTGGAAGTTTGATATGGAGAATGTGATCAATAATTTCAGCGGTGCCGCAGTCGTTAAGTATTGTTACCAATCCAGTTCAACCAATAATCAATTCTGTCCTTTACTCAGGCGAGATCCCACCACTCATGAAATCGTCAATTATTTCGAGAAACCCTTTAACTCGGCATCCAGTATCACTTCTGGCGTTGATTTTGAGGTCAACTATCGTCTTGAAACCGGTTTTGGTGACTGGGGCTTCCGCCTATTCAGTACTTATCTGGAAGAGCGTTCATTCAACCCGACCGGATTCGCCGATGATGAAGTTAAATCGGCAGGTGAGCAGGCCCGTCCACGCTGGCGTCACCGACTGACCACAGATTACACCTACAATGACTTTTCTGCCGTGCTGACCGCCAATCATCGCAGTAGCACAGTGTTGGATAACGAATGGTCACCCAATCAAAACAACTATAACGACATCCCGTCTTATACCACTTTTGATTTGACCAGCCGTTACAACATCACAGATGCCTTGCAGGTTCGCGCCGGGATACTCAACATGTTTGATCGCACCCCACCTCGCCAGCCAGGCGTGTATAACCAAGGTGCTTACTACGACATGCTGGGTCAACGATTCACCGTGGGGGTAAACTACAAGTTCTAATTCTATTGCTACTGAAAAAGCCACCTGTATCACAACAGGTGGCTTTCAGGTGTGACATACCACTGACGCTTGACTATTTAAGCGAGTATATGGCCCAAGCAGTTCTTCTCTTGCACTGCCGCTCCGTGGTTTAATAACTGCCGCCATCTCGAATCCAGGCCCAAGCATGTGGCCCCGCCACACAGATGGCAAACTCAACATACTTTTTGAATTAACAAGGAATTCCCGTGTCCGTACGTTTTCGGGTCGAACCCCGCCATTGGTTAATCCTCGCCGCTTTGGCCATTGCGGCTTATGCCTGTTATCTATTGGTCGCTCCCTATCTGGGCGCGATTCTACTGGGATTTATCGTTTCCTTACTGTTTTTACCCGTGCACAAGCGCATCGAAGCGAAACTCCCCAATCACCCCAATCTAAGCGCGCTGCTTTCCTGTGTTTTGCTGACGGTAATCATACTTATCCCGCTGCTGTTTATGCTGATTTCCGTGATTGAGCAAGGGGTCAGCTCTGCCACTCAGGCTTATCAATGGCTGACTCATGGTGGCGCCAAAGAGTTGCTGGAGCATCCCTGGGTACAATCGTCGCTCGCGCTAACCAATAAATGGTTGCCGTTCGATAGCATAGATCCGCAGGAAATATTGCAAAAAGCTACCGCAGCGCTTACGGAGCTCAGCACTCGCCTGGTCGGCCTGAGTACAGCATTGCTCGGCAATATCACTGGTTTCTTTGTCAACTTCTCCCTGATGCTGTTCGTACTGTTTTTCTTCCTCAGGGATAACGAACAAATAATTACCAGCCTCAGACACGTTATCCCCCTGTCCCGCAGCCAGGAGGATAAAATTCTCGATGAGGTGGAAAAAGTGGCTAAGTCGGCAGTACTCGGCTCCTTCCTCACCGCCCTGGCCCAAGGTTTTGCCGGAGGTATCGCCATGGCCATAGTCGGCCTGCCCGGATTATTCCTCGGCTGCATGATGGCGTTCGCCTCTTTTATCCCTGTGGTGGGTACCGCACTTATCTGGGTGCCAGCCGCGCTTTATCTGGCCTTGACCGGCGATTGGGGCTGGGGCCTGTTCCTCTGTGCCTGGGGGATATTGGTGGTTGGTTCTATCGATAACTTCCTAAGGCCGATTCTGATGCAAGGCTCTGCCGGCATGAGTACCTTACTGATCTTCTTCTCTTTGCTGGGAGGACTGCAGCTCTTCGGGCTTATCGGCCTGATCTACGGCCCTATCATCTTTGCCGTTACCCTAGTGCTGTTTCATCTCTATGAAGAAGAGTTTCACGACTTTCTGCAGCAGCAGGACAAGGCCTGAGCTCTTCACATAAGTTTTGGCCTAACCCCTCGGCGTCAATTTGCTATAGCGCCATTGACAACGCCCCGCATTGCGGGGCGTTCTTCACTCGATTCTTTAACATCCAAACTTCAAGTCAATCAACTGAATGCCAGGAAGGGTGAGATACACAGTAGGATCCCTGTAGCGATAATCACGTACAGGCCAACGCCCTTGTATTTGTGTAGCGCCGGCACCCGATAAACCAGATAGGCCGGGATCAAACAGCCAACCAAGCCGAATATTGGACTACAGATAGAGGTGAAGCTCAGCACTGGGGCGTTCAACACAATGGCACTCCAGGATAGCAATATGGTAAATACCATGATGCCGTAGCCCACCAGCTTGGTGTTGATCTTCTCCTTGGGCATAACCCGCTGCAATAGGTTCATGGTGATCCCCTGACACCCTTCGCGAAAACCCAAATAGACCCCGAAATAGGCCGTCATCACCGCAAAGATATTCAGTGTCAGACTCAAGAGCTTCAGCGTTTGGCCGGGCATCCCCTGCGCCACTATCGCCAAGGCGGAAATATTTTCCTGCTCGGCTTTTACCGCCTGCTCATGCCCCAACGCCAGCGTAAAAGACACAGCATAAAAGAACACAGTAACAAACAGGATCCCGAAAGCTATGTTCATCGCCCGCATCGCTTTGAAGCGCGCCACCTCGATAGATTTCTCCCTGGCACGGTAAGAGATCACCATGGGACTGAGGCTTTGAATAAACAGGATCGAAGTCAAGGTAAATGGCAGCATTACTACCGCATCGCGGATCCAATCTGTGCTAGTGGGCACAGCGCCGATATTATTGATATCCCACTTGTCGACCATCATCAGCCCAAGCAGTGCGACCACCCCAAGCTTGGTGAGCACCATAAGGGTCGAAATCTTGAACAGCAGGCTTTCGCCGCGGGAAGCCAGTGCAACCAGAAGACAAATAAGCCCCAGACCATAGAAGGGGTTTTCAGACAACAGACTCTTGGTGGCTCCAAAGCTTTGCAGGAAAGATGCACTGTCATTGGTGATCGCCGTCGAGTAGACAAACACCCAGATCACCAACATGACAAAATAGAGGGCACCGAGAAATATGCCCCAGTTTTTCCCCAGATAATCACCAATCACGCTGGGGTAATCCCGACACTCACGGGACTCGGCCAAGGTATTGATAAACAGTCTTTGAAACATATACATGGCCGGATAACCGACAAGGGCAGACAAGAGAAACACCCACAGTCCCATTAAACCCACCTGCACAGGTAAAAAGACGATACCTGCACCTATGGCCATGCCGATCGACATGATGATCCAACCCCAATCAGTACTGTCAAACCGGGTCGCCTCCTTCCATGCCTGCGTATCATTCCGAGTAATGACCGCACCCCACTCTGGTGCCAAAGTGTCAGTTTTCATATAACGACCCTAAATATTATTGGATACTGCTTGTTATTTTTTGCAAAAAAAGTTGCACCATTTTATCTGGGCAGCCATTCTTTTTTGCAATTTTGTTGATATCAAAGGATTAAATGAAAAACGCCATCAATTACAAGATGTGGGTCACACTAGCAACAATTGCCGTCTCATTAACGGCAAAATAAATTTGCACCACAGCCTTGATATGCAAATAATTGCACCGTTAAGCCGAAACGCATTCAAAAAAAGTTGCAAGTTGTCTCAAGGGATTATGGGCAATATTGGTACAGTGACCGCAATCCAAGCCCTTGCCTATCCCCAACTCAGACTCGCCGGAATCCAGTCATGAAACCACAGTGGCAACAATATATAGCTATCCTCAATCAAGTTGTTCGCCCTGCGCTGGGCTGCACTGAGCCTGTTGCCGCAGCCTATGCCGCCGCTGTCGCCACTGAAACGCTGGGTACCAAGCCTTTGAGCCTGGAAGTTCAGGTTTCGGATAACCTCTACAAAAACGCCATGGGCGTATTTGTCCCCGGAACCGGCAAGATAGGCCTGGCCATTGCCGCAGCTGCTGGAGCCCTTGGGGGCGATGCCAATGCCGGTCTTGAAGTGCTGGCAAATATCAACCCGGCGCAAGTAGCCGAAGCCCAGGCGCTTATTGATGCCGGCATGGTCAAGATATCCCGTATTCAAGCAGACGAGTTTATTTATTGCGCGGTAACCGCTGCCAACGACAAACACCAGGTTAAAATCGTTATCAGTGGCAGCCATACCCGAATTGCCGAGAAATGGCTCGACGGCCAACAATTGTATCGGGCCGAAGCGTCAGCCCAAGGCAGTACTGCTTCGGTATGCAACGGCGTCGATATCAGCATTGCCGCAATCTATGAGTTTGCCACCGGGGTAGATGTTAACCGAATAAGATTTATTCTGGCGGCGTCCGATCTTAACTCCCGCTTGTCCGACGAAGGCTTGAATTCGGCCTATGGTCTGGAAGTGGGCCGAACGCTGAAGAAAAATATCGATATCGGCTTACTGAGTGACGACCTGCTCAACTCGATAGTCATGTACACGGCGGCCGCCTCGGATGCGCGCATGGGTGGCGCTACCCTACCGGCCATGAGCAATTTTGGCAGCGGCAATCAGGGCATAGCCGCCACTGTACCGATAGTGGTCACCGCCAAGAAGTTCTGCTGCAGTGAAGAGCAGCTGGCCCGGGCACTTATCATGAGCCACCTCGGCGCCATTTACATTAAGTGCCACTACCCGCCACTGTCGGCTTTTTGCGGCAATACGGTGACCAGTGCCGCAGCGGCCATGGCCATGGTGTATCTTGCCGGGGGCAGTTTTGAACAAAGCTGTTACGCCATTCAGAATGTTATCAGCGACAGCACTGGCATGGTCTGTGACGGCGCCAAAGCTTCCTGTGCCATGAAGGTCAGTACCTCGTCCAGCGCGGCTGTACGGGCATTTTTGATGGCGCTCAACCAACATGCCGTATCGACGCAAGGCATAGTCGCCGCCGATGTCGAACAAACAATCAAGAATCTGGGGCAGATGATCTGTGATGGCATGGTGTCGACCGACAATACCATTATCAGTATCATGTCTGCCTAAGCTCCAGTGCCCGGCAATAACCGGGCTTTCACACAAGGATAGCGGTGAAACTTCACAAGTTAACTCCCAAAGACATGGAGATACTCAACGCCATCAAAAATGTGGTCGACGGTATCGCCACCATGTATGGGCAACACACAGAAGTGGTTTTACACAGCCTGGACCGAGACCACCCTTCAATCATCAAAATAGCCAACGGCCATATTACCGGCCGCAGTGTCGGTGCACCTATTACCAATCTGGCATTGGAAAAACTCAAGCGCGGCCAGGATATCTCCGAGACTTATCTGAGCCAAAGCGGTAATGGCAAAACTCTGAAATCCATCACCACGGTTATCCGCAACGAAAAACAGATGGCCATAGGCCTTTTATGTATCAACACAGATATGGATGCGCCTTTGATGTCTGTGTTGCGCTCCATGCTGCCGCAACAATCCCCGCTCACAGAACACTGCGGTACGTCAGAAGTATTCGCCGTCAATATTGAGGAAACGCTGCACAGCACCATAGACAAGGTCAACCAGGAAGTACGCCATTGTCAACAGATCCCGTCATCGAAAAAAAACCGTGAAATCGTGACCCGCCTGTTCGATGCCGGCATTTTTGAACTCAAGGATAGCGCCCAGGTGGCCGCCAAGCGGCTGGATATTTCGGTGCACACCATTTACCGCTACCTGAGGGAGTTAAAAGCCCCTTAGACTACGTCTAGGGAAGCAGAACTTTACTGCTAATGCGGCCAACCTGAAATGGGGTGGTCGATGGCAAGCAGAGTGACATCAGCACATGCTTGTGACGCATTGAAGATGGCGTTATTCCGCTGAGGTTTCCCTACTGACGTGATTGTCCATAGCGACCACCGAGGAAGCCAATACTGCGCAAACGATAACCGTGCTTTGCTTCAGAAACATCAGTTAGTACAAAGCATGAGCCGTAAAGGGAATTGCCGGGATAACGCTTGCGTGGAAAACTTCTTCCACGCATTAAAAGTTGACGCGTTGCAAGACGAGCCGCTCATGGCACGTGAGCAAATGAGACAAGCGGTATTTGAGTATATTGAGGTTGATTACAATCGGACCAGACGGCATAGTGCTCTTGGGTATTTGAGCCCAGAAAAATTTGAATTAAAAAATAGTGCTTAGCTAAGTGTCCATTATTACCGGATCAGATCAATCCTGGAATACCCGGTGGCGCGAAAGTAACAATGTGAATTATGGTAATTCCCAAATGGTCTTGGTGGCTCTTACTACCTGAACAAAAACTGTACACACAAAATAATTCCATATTAATACACCTAGGTAACTTACAATGAAATTAAATAAAGCTTTCGTTTTACCAATACTCTCTACTTTAGTGGCTTGCAGCCCTAACTACAATGAAGATGTAATTACTAAAGCCGACATGATAATTAATGCAGAGGCATTAATTATCAAAATCAACCAATATAATATAAAAGAAATCTCTTACCTTTCTGAAGAAACAATTGTTTTAAATGGAGTTGTCATTAATCCTATTACCAAAACTTTTGGGAAAAGTCCGGACGGTGGTTTTATGATGACATATACCCAAAAAGCTGCCGAGAATAAAATTGAAAAATGGAGCCAAGTATTATCCATGACTCAGCCAAATATAACGTTATCACAAGAAAATCTAAATGAGATACTTGTAGACATGGCTGAAATTGGCGTTACTGATGTGTTTAACGACACCAAATATAATACAGTCCGCATTCAATGGGGGAACTCTGTGATGTTAGGAATAAACGGTTTGGTTTTTGGTGAGAGTATGAATATAGAAGCATTCCAAGAACACGCACAATTTGATATTTTCAAAAAAGTATCAGATGGAGTCTACTTCTTTCAGTTATTATAAGAATGATACGAATAGATTTCTGTAGCGGCATAGTGAATTTGGTTACCTAAGGAAGGTGCGAACAAGTCCCATGTGTGCTCTGCGTCGGCTTACGGGCCTGGATGCAAGGCGTGCTTCGCCGCAAATAGGTGGCAGACATAAAAAACACAAGACCGACGTTCAGCGCTGAGTTTAAACAAGAGGCTGCAACCGCAATAGGAGTCAGCAATTCAGTCATGCGAAAGTGAGTAAAACAACTCCAACAGAAACAGCAAGGCGGCTCCCCAAATGGGCGTTGTTGCCTAAATCAGCGGAATCTTTTTGGCACTTCATGATCAGATCTTGCATCACAGGTTTAAGGTCATGGGCAAGTTAAAGTGCAATATCACCAACTGGAAGCAATACAATCAGGCATTAGTCAACCGTGGCGCAGTCACCTTCTGGTTGGACGAGGCAGCGGTTAACACTTGGCATTGCCGCAGCATCACGGCGGTCGTGGTCAATACAGAAGGCTGTTACGAAGTAAATTCACAAATCCATAGGCTTTAAATCTAATGCTATAGATCTGCTATAAAAAGGCAAAAGCCCGCATTAGCTGGGCTAAATAACGGGCTTTTGGCTTAGCTAAATTACATTAGTAATCAAGCATTTAATTTGGTCGGTATGAGAGGATTCGAACCTCCGACCCCTGACACCCCATGACAGTGCGCTACCAGGCTGCGCTACATACCGATATTTGTCTTGAGCGGCTGGCGCAGTATGCCGTCTCAACGAGGCAGAACTTTATCAACAGTCGCGAAGCTGTGCAAGCTCCATCTGAGAATTTTTAGTTTAACTGCCTAGTTTGTGGCCTGTTTTTTCTCTATCGTACAGTCTTTAATCCGCAGCGCTTAATGGTTGTACAAACGCCGCCCTTCACGCATCACTTCGATAAGCTCCGGAGCACTCATCTTCTTGTCCAGGCGGTTCTGATAAGCCTTGTCATAGATACGATATTGGCCGTGACGGTCAATCACAGTAATCTCCGATTGCTGATAGATAGCAAACACCCGAGCGTCACCGACATAGACCCATGTGAGGCTGTCGGGCTGCAGCAGGTGGCGGCCGGCACTGTAATCAGTGGCCGGATTGCTACAACCCAGTACTTGGCTCATCAAGGTCGGCACCAAGCCATAGTGGCTGGTGCGGTACTTGGCCTGGGCGTGGCCACCGACGGGCCAATGGATCACCAAAGGCACGCTGACATTGGCCGGTGACAAATCCCGTCTGGCCTCATCGGCGTTACTGGTGAACACCTTGCCATTGACGCCGGTAATGATCACCAGGGTGTTTTCCGGCATAGCAGACAAGAGTTGCTCCAGCTGTTTGTCAATAAAGTTCAGCGATTGCCGATATTGATTGAACAGCACCTTCTGCGCCGGTTTGAGAGCGCTGTCGGGTTTAACCGTCTGCACCCCGAGGAAACCTACCGGCGTGTCATAATCTTCCGGCGATTTGAGATTAAGCAGCGCAAACCAGGGCGCTTGTTGCTGGGCTCGCCACTGCTGGAAACTATCGATATTCTGGATATCAGCCATGGCACTGCCGCCATCGTCTTCGGCAATATGAGCGTCAAAATCGCGGAATATCGCCTGGGGACGAGCCTCGGCATAATTACTTCTGCTGATAAACAGACCAAGATTGTAGCCCTGCTGCTTGAGGCTCTGACTCAGCAAGGGACTGGTGTAATTGAGTTCCACCGCATCCGTATAGCTGCCCTGCAGACCATAAAGCAGGGAAAACATGCCACTGCGGTAGGTATTGCCACCGCTGAGGTGATTCATAAACGCATGGTTTTGTTTGCCGTAGCGGCTGAAAAACGGCATGGTCTGCTCGTCGGCCATATCAGCCCTAAGGCTGTCGATGGCAATAAACAGTACATTGGGATGTTCTTCGGCGCTGCAGGTCAGTGGCGTTCTTGGGTATTTAAAGCTGGTTTCGGTATCCACCTGCAAGCTGCTGGAGCCGTCGATACCGTGATTTTCCATAAAGGTGCGCGCCGTCGCCGGATAAGATAGCGGGTAGGCATCATCAAAACGGGTAATTTCAGTGACATCAGCAGCATCAGCCCAAATATGAATAAGATGGCTGCTGACAAAACAAACCCCGATAAAGGCCACCACCTTGTTGCCATAATTGCGCTTTTGAATTTTCTCAATCCGCTTCCAGATAAAGTTGGCGGCGGTCAACTCCAGTGCCAAGATCCCAAGGGGAGTGACGATATAAGAAGTGCCATGCAGCAGACTGTTGAGGTCGGCCCAAGCCAAATCGACTGCGAAGGGACTCAAATGCATGCCATAGTCGTCATAGACTATGGTGTCATACAGCATGATACACAGACCTAGGGTGGCCACCACAGCCGCGTATCCCCGAAGGATACGCGAGTAAGGCAACAGCAGAGTAACGGGAAACAGCAACACCAGATAGACAATAAACGCCAGGAAGCTTAAATGGCCTATGGTACTGACGCCAAGGTAGCCCCAACCAATCCAGGTTTCAGGGTAGCCGACACTTTCCAGATATCGACTGCCGACTATCATGGCCAAAAAGCCATTGAAGAAGGCAAACCAGTGCCCCCAATTGATAAGGCGTGAAACCCTGTCCTTGCCCAACTGCTTTGTTCGCTCGACCATATGGATCCGCTTTTGTAAGTTGCCTGTGTATCTTACATTGTTTGCTATTATGTGCTTTTTGACTTACAACGCCACTATTTAGCGCATTTCAGTTGTTACAAGTCAACGCAAGGATTGTGTCAATGCCTTGGCAAATTGCTCTGCCACCTGCTGACGGGCTTCCTTGGGCACCTTGGTCGACAACAGATGCGAAGCCGCATTTCCCAATGCCATCAGGCCAAGATCGGTCGGAGCCTGGTGTTTTTCCAGCACGGCCAATAATTCGGCGATCAGGGATTCAACTTGCACATTGGTATATTTTGATTGGATAGCCATAAATAAAAAATGATTCACTCAGATAAGGATTAGCGGCATATAATAGCGGATTTACAACAGAGTATCACTATCGGGGCTTATGAGTATTCACGTCGAACAAGCGATTATTCACGCAATCACCCAAAATGGCGAAGGCCAGCTCAGCTGCCGTCTGCGCCCTCAACCACTGCTGAACAGCCAGGCCGTTGAGACCATGCTTGATGAGCTGCATCAGAGCTATTCCAGTAAAGCGGGAAAAGGCTTTGGCTATTTTGGCGTCCCCGGGGATGATGGCGAGGCCAACCCCGCCTTCAAGGAAGCACTCAAGTCTTATCGCGATGGGCAGCAAGGCTTTGTAGAGTTCTCAGCCACTGCTGGCAAACTGCTGCAGGAAGAACTCTCCAAGTATGACTTCAGCCAGGGGGGCTTTTTGTTACTGGCCTGCTACACCTTTATGGCCAGCGACTACCTGTTTGTAGCACTGCTGAACGCCAAGTCATCAATGACTGTGCTGGATGATATGGAGTTATCACAAAACGACCATCTGGATCTGAATAATATCCAGTTGGCGGCGCGAATCGATCTCACCGAGTGGCAAGCCGACAGTGAGTCGCGCAAATATATCTCCTTTATCCGCGGCAGAGCCGGACGCAAGGTGGCTGACTTCTTCCTCGACTTTATGGGCTGCGTCGAAGGGGTTAATCCCAAGCAGCAGAGCAAGACCCTGATGCAGGCGGTGGAAGACTTTGTCGGTGGCGGTGAACTAACCAAAGAAGAGCGTCAAACCTGCCGCGACCGGGTGTTTGAATACTGTACTTCCCAGGTCGACAGCGGCAGTGAAGTCATGCTTAAGGACTTGGCCGATGAACTGGCTGAATCCGGCATGGATTCCTTCTATGACTTTGCCGTTGGCGGTGATTACGGTTTGGAAGAAGAGTTTCCGGCTGATAAATCCACCTTGAGGCAGTTGAAGAAATTCTCCGGCACCGGCGGCGGCCTGACCCTGAGCTTTGACAGCTCACATCTGGGTGAGCGGGTCATTTACGATCCTGTATCGGATACCATTTTGATCAAAGGCGTGCCCGCCAATCTGAAAGATCAACTGGACCGACGGCTCAAGGGCGAATAAGGCTGTCAAACACATCAAGGCGCTTTCATTGATATCAAAGGCGCCTTGATGCTTTTTCCGGCCGCTATCTTCAACTATTCATCTTTATCGGCTTGCCCTTTTTAGCCACCCGACCATCCCTTTTTATGCAAAACCACCACCACAACTAAGCTTGGCGAGTACCGATTCGAAACAGGTATTGGGTAGCGCTGAAGACAAATATTCAAAAAATATTGTTAAATAAACCATTTAGCTCTAGCATTTGTCATTAACCATTTGTTAACTCCAGACAGGAGTTGGAACTGATTTGACCCACTTACCCTGGTATCGACAACCGCTGTTGCTCAGTCTGATGGCTGGCCTGATAGGCTTTGCCTGTAACAGCTTCCCCATCCCCTTGTTTGCCAATGTGCAGCTGGTATTGGGTAATACCTTCTATGTACTAATCGCCATTTTACTGGGGCCTTGGTATGCCTTGCTCGCCGCCACCATCAGTGTAACTTCCTTGATGTTGCAATGGGACAGTCCGCACGTTTATCTACTCTTCTGTCTCGAGGCATTGGCCCTGGGATTTGCCAGAAAAAAACGCTGGCCGGTATTTTACGCCGGTGTCTGCTTCTGGCTGTTGCTGGGCATGCCACTTATTTATGGTTATCTACACCTTTTCAGCGATTTACCTTCTGAATACATTCCCTTCGTCGTCATCAAGCAGTCGGTCAATGCCATGGTCTATATCACCCTGGGCTGCTTGATTGTGTTGGTAACCCCTGCGCTCAAACGCCTGACCGGCCGTCAGCTACCAGCCAAGCGCAGCGGCTTTGGCGAGCAGCTCTTTTACAGTTTTTTGCTGCTGCTAAACTTGAGCCTGATATTCTCTACCCTGGTATTTAATTATTACTGGGTCAACAAGCAGCAACAGATCCTGGGTAAACACTTACATGAAACCGCCAAAAATATCGGCCTGGCGGTAGAGCATTATCTCGAGCGGCATCAGTCGGTCATTGCTACCGCCGCCGAACTTATTAAACATAGTTCTCCCAGCCCGGATGAGTTGCAGCGGATGCTGTCACGGCTGCACAAACTCAACCCCGGCTTTTTAACTATGCTGATTGCCAACTCTGAAGGCAGCATAGTGCAAGCAAGCCCTGTCAGTGGGCTAAAGGAGCTTAAGGGGGGCGATAAGAAGATCAATGACAGAGACTATTTTCAGCAGGCATTTTTCAATGAGCGCCTGTTCACTTCCGCCGTATTTCTCGGCCGGGGCTTTGGCTCAGATGCCATAGTCGCCATCAGCAGCCCACTGTACCTGGCCACAGGCCCACAAGTTATCGGTATAGTAGAAGGTTCGCTAAATCTCAATCGTTTCAGCGAATTGGATAATGACTTTCTGGAACAGACCAATCAGTCGATGTTCATTGTCGATGAAAATATGCGTCTTATTTACGCCTCCAAGGCGTTGGCCTTACCCAAACTCGAGCAACTCAACTACCGCCAGAGTGGTAAACATTATCGCTCTTTATTGCCCATGCTTAACCTAAAAGCATTGGATAACGACAGTCCGGAATATGTTTACAGCCAGTATCGCCTGCAAAACAACTGGCAAATTTTTGTGCTCGACCCCTACGCCCCACTGCTGCACGAAGTGGAGCGCCAGTTTATTTTCACCTTCGCATTGTTGTTGCTGTTCCTGTTACTGTCGCTATTGGTCGCCAGAGTGGTTGGGCAACGGCTGACCAAACCGCTGGAATTGATTTCAGAGCAACTCAACAAGGGCAAGCGCCTTACTGAGGATAAGTTACTCAATGACCAAAACGTGCCCGTGGAAGTAACTCACCTCTACACTGAACTCAAGGAGAACCAACGCCAACTGATGGCCCACCAGCTGGATCTGGAAGAAAAAGTCATTATTCGAACTCTGGAGCTGGAGCAAGCCAACCGCAAACTCAAACAGTTGGCTCAAACCGATCCGCTCACAGGGCTTGCCAACAGGCGCCACGCCGAAGCGAGTTTCGCCACTTTACAGGGTCTATGCCAACGCAATAACGAAGCCATGGCCGTGGTGTTGATGGATCTGGACTTCTTCAAGCGGATCAATGATGAATTTGGTCATTTGGGCGGTGATGAAACCTTGAAACGAGTCGCCGATTTGCTTAAGACAAAGTTCAAGCGCGACTCGGATCTTATCAGCCGCTACGGCGGTGAAGAACTATTGCTACTGCTACCCATGTGCAACCCTTTCAAGATAGAGCCGTATCTGAATGAAATACGTCAGGCCATTACCGATCTTGAAATCATCAACCCCGAAGATCAACGCCGGATCAGCGTCACTGCGAGTATCGGTGCCCTGATTGCCAATGCCTCCTACAGTCCGTCTCTGGAGGTTTGGTTAAAAAAAGCCGATGCTAACCTATACCAAGCCAAAAGCGAGGGCCGTAACCGGGTCATCTGTACTTTGTCGGCTCAGGATCTTGATTGAAAAAGGTTTCAATCCGCTGCATCTGATAATCAAAAAAAGGGTTCCAACGCTGGCGCAGCATATCGGCGGCGGGAATGCTGATGACACCGCGCTCGCCACGGGATGCGGCGGCGCCAATTTGAATGCGGTCCATGCTTGTGGCCATTTGATTACCATATAGACTGTCATTGGCAGAAAACGGCAAGGCTACATGAGACAAGGAATAAACTGACACGGGCCATTTAAAGTTGAGTTTTTCCACTCCGGAATGAGTACCAAACTCCCGAGCCTGCACCAGATGACTGAAGCCCACCTGATTCTCAATCAATGTTCCCCGGAAAGTCAGATTGGTTCGCGCCAGTATGCCGCTGATCTCCGCCAGAGGATCCACAGGTGTCATACTGAGGTTCACCTGATTACGGTTGATATCATAGATCACCAGTTCATTGGCTCCCTTGGGCAGTTGCAGGAACAGGTTCTCCAGCACAGCTCTCGTCGATACCGAATCATCCACCAGCGACTGGAACGCCAAAATCGGCGGCAACTGGCGTTTTTTCTCTTCAGGTAAAGCCAGTAAACGCTGGCTATTGTGCTGCGCCAGACGATAAACCACATCACCGGCATTTACGGCGAAAGAGCTGTATTTAAAGGGATCATATTCGGGTGAAATAGTATTCCAGCTGAGTTTCTCCAGCCCCAAAATATAACCCAGCTGCGACTGCCACTGCGCGCCGACCGCCATAGGAGCCAAACCTATGGCCGGCGACAGCATGACCACCTTTTCATAGTCAGTAGGCCTGCCTTTATGAAGGTTTTCCAACTCATGGTTGAGCGCCAGACTGGCGCCGGTGGAATAACCTATCACATAGAGAGGTTTGCCATTGAGCACCTGGCTCATATGGCGACTGGCCAACTTAACGGCCGCGGCCAGATCCTGCCATTCCAAGCGCACCAGGCCGGATGGCAGAGTGCCGTGTCCCGGTAACCTCAGCGCCAACACATGAGCGCGCCCCATGAACTGCTGGGCAAACTGATGCATGGCGTAGGGTGAATCTGACATACCATGAAGCAGCAAGAGCCCGAACTGCGCATCGGCATTGGCCCATTCGAAACTTTGATTCCAGGGAAAAACCCAGCGCTTGGGATCTGCTATGCTGCCGCTGTGATAGCGATTTATCGGTGAGTTTATGCCACCGGAAAGTTTACCAAGCTCCTGATCAAGCTCGGCAAACAGTTGCTGCTCCAACTTGAGATAATCGTTAAAGTCTTCGACGCCCTTGTGACGATCAAACTCATGACTCAGAAAGTGAGTATGCCAGGGACTCAAATCAACACGATCATTGAGTAACCAGATCCCGGTCACAGTCAGCGCCAGCCCTATACCGAAACAAGCATAAAAAAGCGCAATAGTAAGCTGTTTCCCCGAGCTGATAAGCAGAGTTTTCATTGACCTTTACCTCGAACTGCCCCAAAGTGGCGGCGCTGAAACGGCATTTCACTGAGATCTATTGGCATAAAAGTCTAACAGAGAGCAAACGTGCACGCACACTCAACGCCTTCATTTCCTTCGCGTATTGGTAACGACCTGGCCAAAGCGCGGGTTTACTTACCCAACTCGCCAACACTGCCGCTTGACTGGCACTGGCAGCAGAACGATGCCGCCGCGGCCTTGATAGCCGCCAACTCCAACCACTGGCGCAAAATCCTGGTGATCTGCGCCAAGATATTTGCCCCGGATGACGACTGGCGTAGTTTTCTGCAGCAGAGGCTCTTTTGCCAGGTCGCACTGGAGATAGGCGCGACAGAGTTGGTAACCGATAGCGGCATAGCACTTATCGCCGGCAATCAAGCCGCCCGCCAACTCAATATCGCCAGCGATGCCGGGCAGAGTCTTAACGGTGCGCCCGGAATACAAAGGCTGGATCAGTGGCGCTGGAAAGTCCCCTATCTGGATTACCGCCAGTTTCCCAACGCCAGTATTCTGCTGCTGCGTCAGGCGCTACGCCAGCCATAAAAAACGCCGCGATCAACGCGGCGTTTTACGATTCAAGTTGAGCAGTTAATCGTAAATGGTCGGGATAGGCCTGCGCTTATGCTGCGTCGCCTTGTAAATGGCTATAATCCTGCTTTCCACCTCGGCAGAAACCGGCTTCCCCTCAAGGAAGTCGTCTATCTGATCGTAACTCAACCCCAGGGCAGCCTCGTCTTCAAGACCCGGGTTGTCACACTCAAGATCCGCCGTTGGCGCTTTGTATACCAAGGTTTCCGAGGCGCCGAGAAAGGCGGCCAATTGCCGTACCTGACGCTTATTCAGGCCAAAAAGCGGCGCCAAATCGCAGGCTCCATCGCCCCACTTGGTATAGAAACCGGTAACATTTTCGGCGCTGTGATCTGTTCCAACCACCAGGCCACCCAGCAGCCCCGCCACTTCGTATTGGGCCGCCATCCGCATTCTGGCCTTGACATTACCCTTCACAAAATCAACCTTTTTGGCATCCGGTAGCGCCAGCTCGGCGCGGTCAAAGCCACTGAGTACATGCTGATGAATGCCGCTCACCCCCTCATGAATATTCACAGTCACCAGTTTGCTGGGGCGGATAAATGCCAGCGCCTGCTGCGCCTCATGTTCATCACGCTGCTCAAGATAAGGTAGACGCATGGCCACAAAACGGTATTCAGCCTCGGCTTTGCCTTGATTGAGCGAATCTACCGCCAACTGACATAAGCGCCCGGCCAGAGAAGAATCGACCCCGCCACTGATCCCCAGTACCAGCGTCTGGCTGCGAGCCTCCTGCAGTTTGGCCTTAAGAAATGCTACCCGTCTTTCCACCTCATATTCAGGTTCAATAGCACTCAGTACTTTCATTTCTCTTAAGATCTGTCCTTTCACTGTGGGCTCCAATCTGTTATCGGTGTTTATAGGTCTGACTTTGATACCGGCCGTGCAATAATTTACTAGGCGGCCTGGATAACCGACCGCTAAGATAACATAAATTCTTACCCAGGATAGCAAGATGCACGAGGAGAAAATCCATTACTGGCGCGCCCCATCCCATCCCGAACTGGAGATCAGTCGGGCCAGTTTTCAACATTTTCACTTCGAGCCCCATGTTCATCTGGACTTTCATATCGGCGTGGTCAATCACGGCGGCCAGAACTTTCATTATCGTGGCCAAACCTGGCACCTGAGACCCCATTGGCTGTCGACCCTGGATCCCGACAGCAGCCATGATGGCCAGAGCAGCGAACAGCAGGGCTATTGTGCTCTGGTAATGTCCCTGCCCCATGACTGGCTGCAGCAACTGGCGCGGGATCTCGGCCTGGGATATTTCAGTTTTGCCGCGCCTTTGTTGTATCATCCGGCGCTGTATCGGGAATTTTGCCAGCTGCACCATTTGCTGACCCAACCCATAGCCGCCAATGATCTCCTGGTTTCCGAAACCGCGGTTATCGTCTTTTTGGAAAAGCTGCTGCGCCAGCACGGTCGCCAGCTCAATACCGAGAGACAGCCTCACGCCTTGAGTCAGAGTCAACTCGATAGGTTAAGAGAAGCCTTTCATGCCGATCCCGCTGCGCCATTTCGGTTGCCGCAGCTTGCCAAGGAGCTGGATCTCAGCCAATACCAACTGCTTAGGCAGTTTCGACAGAGAACCGGCATGACGCCACATGCCTACCTAAAGCGGATCCGCCTGGAATATGCCAAGAAAGCTCTGCTCAGGGGAGATAGTGTGATTTCGGTGGCGCAGCAAGTCGGCTTCTTCGATCAGAGCCATCTGAACAAGGCCTTCAAACGTGCCTTCCTGCTTTCTCCGCAGGCATTTCAGCGGCGCATGCTGTGAACGCCATACGCCTCTCTGATGGCTGAGCATTTCCCCCTATACCCAAATACTTTCAGCCTCGGCTCAATGAAGCACTACAGGATAACCTTGACTATGACAGATCTGCATCTTTTGCTGACCCTGGGCACCATTCACCTGCTGGCATTAGCGAGCCCGGGGCCGGATTTTGCATTGATCCTGAAAATCGCCAGCCGAGAGCCGCGCAATACCGCACTGGCGGCCGCCGTTGGCATCTCTCTGGCGATATTGATGCACACTGTCCTGAGCCTCACGGGGGTCAGCCTGGCCATTCAAAGCTCGCATACCCTGTTTGTGCTGGTGCAACTCTTTGGCGCCCTTTATCTGGGTTGGATGGGACTGGGAGCTTTTGGTGCTCAGGCCTGGCTTAAACGCGCCTTGGCGGCAAGGTCACTCGCTGAAGCGCAAACCAATGAATTACCAACCGGCCGGGAAGCAATCAATGATGCACAAGTCATGCAGTCCGAGGAGTTAAACAACAGGGTAGACAATAACCTTGGCAAAAGCACCAGCGATAACACTATGTCGGCTACTGCCGGGCTGCTGCTTGGGTTATCGACCAACCTGTTCAACCCCAAGGCGTTGGTGTTCTTTCTAACGCTGTTTTCCACCCTTATCACCCCAGAAGTCAGCAATCAGACCAAGCTGTTGGCCGCTATATTACTGCCGCTGCTCTCGGTTATCTGGTTTGCCATGTTGGCCATGCTGCTGTCTCACGCCCGGGTGCAGCAACGCCTGCTACGCTTTGGTCACTATATAGATTACCTTTGCGGCGCTATCTTCCTAGCTGTCTCGGTTGCCATACTGCTGCGGCTATTAACGGCTTAACCCCATAAAATTAAACAATAAGCTGCATATGAAACCCTAAGCCAGACGGGCTATAACCTTTAACTACAGGGATAAATTGTGAAGCAGTAAATAGAATACACCTTAAATTCAGACTAGAATGACCTCAATTCAATTGATTCAAGGTATCTCTATGTGGTGGCGTGTTGTTTTACTCTGTCTTGCTTATTGGCTACTGGGCGCTCATTTCCTCAGATACTCGCACACCATCGCCGCCGCAATCTGCCTGCTGGCACCGGCATTGCTGTTTGTGAAAAGCGCTGTTGGTATTCGCGTTCTGCAAATCGGTCTCTTGATCGGCGCCGTGCTGGTATGGGCCAAGAGTGGCTTTGAATATGTCGTTATGCGCCAGGCCATGGATGCCCCTTGGCTCAGGCTGGCATTTATTATGGGCGGGGTCACCCTGTTTACTCTGCTGAGCGCCTGGAGCGGTAATAAACTGGCCAGAAATCGTAACCGGGGCTCCTAGTCGTCACACCCGCCAACATTTCCATCTTGGGCCAATGACTCGACAATCCACATCAGAGGTCAGCGTAGGTTAAGTAATAGGGCTATACACTCGAGCCAGTGTATAGCCCTATTTTTTAGCGAGTTAGGTCTTAGGTTTAAATCTTGTATGACTGATACCTTTGCTTTAGCCTCGGCTTGAGCTGCTCCTGGGAACTGCGTACACTGTTCTGATTTCAGTTAAAGGCGTAAAGAATATGAGAATTTTGGTTGTTGAAGACGATCCCTTACTCTCCCACCACCTCAAGGTACAACTGGGAGAATTGGGAAATCAGGTTCAGGTGGCGGGAACCGCCAAAGAGGGATTTTTCCAGGCAACCAACTACCCCATTGACGTCGCCATTGTGGACTTGGGCTTGCCGGATCAAGACGGCATTGCACTTATCCAACGCCTGCGGGATGAAGATGTCAAAGCCCCTATTCTGATCCTGACCGCCCGGGTCAACTGGCAAGACAAAGTTGAAGGACTCAACGCCGGTGCCGACGACTACTTGGTCAAACCCTTTCAAAAAGAGGAATTGGTGGCCCGCCTCGATGCCTTGGTCCGCCGCAGTGCTGGCTTCGTCAAGCCGGTGATCAACAGCGGCGACCTGTCGTTGGATCTCGCCGCCAAGCAGGTCACCATGAATGGTGAGCCGATGGAGATCACCGCCTTCGAATATCAAATTCTCGAATATCTGATGCGCCACAACCATGAAGTGGTCGCCAAGCAACGTTTACTGGACGTTATTTATGGCGACAAAGAAGGCGATCCCAACACCATTGAGGTGATGGTGAGCCGACTGCGCAAGAAGTTGACCCGTGACGGCATCGAAAATCCAATAGTGACTATCAGAGGCCAGGGGTACAAATTCAACCTACCATGCAATTGAGAATAAAACCCAAGAAACGCCTGCTGACGCGGATGTTTCTCACTTCGTTGTCTATCATAGCCGTGGTCGGTTTTGGCTTGGCCTGGATGGTCAACATATTGCATGCGCAAAACAGCTACAACGAAGAGACGGCGCAGCTAATCGCCGAAATCCCTCAGGTGGCTGCCGAGCTCAGGGAGCATGACCTGATCCCGGATACCAGCTCCTGGCTTGAGGAGAACAACAAACAGGAGCGCTATGTTATCGCCTCCTGTGACGAGAAGTTCAAACAGGTATGGACCTCTTCGCTGGCAGTGGACAGAGGTCTGTTTGATACCTGTGAACGTTTCAATGAAATCCGCAACGAAGCGCCCCCCTACTACCTGAACATGGCCGACAATCGTGCCTATTTTGCCTATCTGCTGTCGGTCGATATCGCCGGTATTCACTACAACCTGTTGGTGCTCAAGGATGCGGCCAAGCTGGAACAGGAATACAGCCAATTTGCCAAACGCACCTATATTCGTCTGGCGCTGGTGTTGGCACTGGCACTGGTACTGCTGATCAGCGCCGCTTATTGGGGCATGCGGCCACTGGTACAGATGCGAAATGAGTTGAGATCCATCATCAACGGCAAGTCCAAGTCACTCTCCGGCGGTTATCCGGTGGAGCTGGAAGGCGTCACCCAGGCGCTCAACCAACTGCTGCAGCAATCCAGTGCTCAGCAACAGCGCTATCAAAATGCCATGAATGACTTGGCCCACAGTCTCAAAACCCGTCTCGCCGCTGTACATGCCATCACGGATGATGCCAGCCTGGATAAACAGGCCAGCAGCGAAAAAATCATGGAACAGGTGAGCCAGATGGATCAGCTGGTGAAATATCAACTCAAGCGAGCCATGCTGGGACGCAAGGGCCTCAAGCAGGAACAGACTCCGATTGCCCCTCTGGTGGATCAATTGGCACAGATGTTGTTCAAGGTATACCGAGACAAACAGGTGAAGTTCAGCGCCAAAATAGAGGACGAACTGCAGTTTCCCGGTAATCAAGGCGACTTGATGGAGCTGTTCGGCAACCTGATGGAAAATGCGTTCCGCCTATGTATTTCAACCGTTCGGGTCAGTGCCGGTTATCAAGGCAACATACTACAGATACAGGTGGAAGATGACGGCCCTGGTGTTGATGAGAGCCTTAAACAGAAGATCATCCAGCGCGGTGTGCGCGCTGATACCCAGTCACCGGGACAGGGAATTGGCCTTGCAGTGTGTAATGAAATCGTCAGCAGTTACGGCGGCACCCTCAGCATTGAGGATTCAGCACTGGAAGGCGCCTGCTTCCGTATTCAGATTCCCATGCAATAAGCCTCAGCGCCGGGTTGGTCCATAAAGCTGCTCGGCGCGATTAAACATGATCCAGGAAGTGGCAATATACTTGTCACCACTCTTTGGACGGTTGCCCCTGTGACTATGGGTAAATCCCGCCGGCGCTATCACCATAGTGCCCTTCTTCGGCGCAATTTTGCGCTGCTGATAGAAGAATTCCGTCTCCCCGCCTTCGGCCACATCATTGAGATAGAACATATAAAGCACCACTCTGTGCAAGGCGTCGTTGTGACCGGCCTGGGGAAACTGCTCAGAATGCCAATGGGGATAACCGCCGACATCGCGCTGATACCTTTGCAAATTGATGGTACCACTACGATAAAGGTATTGTACCAGCGCCTCAGCTCTGGGGGCTCCCAGGCGAGCATAGTTATCCGGTGTCAGGGTTACTGCATTGCCGGACTCATCAGCCACCTGCACGGCCACGGCTCCCATCAGCGCCATGGCATACTTATCAAAGTATCGTCCGGCATGCTTTAGTGTGTGGCCCAGCAGCTCATTACGCAGTGGCTGCAACTCTGGGTACTGATCCAATGTCAGATCGCGGCTGATTTTCTTTTCCTTGTCGACACCATGGCCTGTGCGGCCCTCGGTAACACCGGGATGAGCTTCAAAGGCGGCAATCAGACGATCGCATAACTCATCAGGGATAGCGTTGGGATATACTTCGATAAAGTCCATAAAAATCTCGATTTGCTTATATTTTTTATCCAAACATGCTTACATGTGAGCTAACTAATTGTAAAGCGTACTCTTTGCGATAAAATGATTCGATTGCTTAAAAAAGATGATTTGAATGAACAAGAGCTGTAGAGTCAGTGTCCAACAACTGCAGGTGGGTAACTTCGTCCGTCTTCCTCTGGCATGGAAAGATCATCCTTTTCTTTTCAGTAGCTTCCGTATCAAACAGCAGGCGCAAATCGAGCTAATCCGTAAGCTGGGCATAGACAGTGTGTTTGTGGTACCGGACCGCAGTGATACTCCGCCGCTGCCTGCCAATCAACAAGCTGCCCCAGTGGAAAATCCACAGGAAGTCACCTCTCTGCAACAACAGATGGAAAGCGACAAGCAACAAAGGATCGAAATTCTCAAGAAAATGCGTCGCGAACTGCATAAGACAGAGGAGCATTTCGACCGTTCACTGGCAAGGATGCGCAATCTGGTCAACAAACTGCGCAGCCGCCCTCTGAATGCTGTTACCGAAGCGCAGGACTTGGTGCGGGACATTGCCGAGCAACTTTTATCCTCCGACAACCTGATCCTGCATTTAATGGCCGATTCGGATAAAAACGAAGGCATCTATTTTCACTCACTCAACGTTGCCATTCTCACCATGTTGGTGGCCAAAGAGTTGCAATGGCCCAGAGAAGATATTGAGGCCGTGGGCCTGGGTTCGCTATTCCACGACATAGGTAAACTCAAACTGCCAAGCCAGATACTGCGCAAGCAGGCTCCCTTGACTAAACCCGAGCAAAACCTGCTGAACCAGCACCCGCTGATGGGCGCAGAGTTCATCAAGCTGGCAGCCGAATTTCCAGAAAATGCCAGGGACGTTATCACCAATCACCATGAACTACTCGATGGCAGTGGTTTCCCAAGAGGCTTGAAAGCCGATGAACTGAGTCAAGCTTCCCAGTTGGTGGCCGTGGTGAACCAATATGACTCTCTTTGCCATCCAGGAGTGCAATCCAAGGCCAAGACGCCTTATGCTGCTCTGGGCTATCTGTATAAATACTCCAAGGGAAAACTGAATCAGGAATATGTCGGCAAAATGATTAAGATCCTCGGGGTCTATCCTCCCGGCAGCGTGGTCGAACTTTCTTCCGGCCAATATGGGCTGGTAATGTCGGTCAACCTGGATAAGCTGCTGCTGCCGCGAATTCTGGTATATGACGCTCTGGTGCCCAAAGATCAGGCGCCGATTATCGACTTGGAAGCCGAAGGCCTTGCTATCGTGCGCTGCCTGCCACCGGCGGCCCTGCCGGAGAAAATCTTCAAGTATCTCAATCCCAGAGAGCGGGTCAGCTATTACTTCGGCAGCGAAAGCAAAGGCTGAGCCCTCGGCTTATATAACCAAAGTCATTATCGCCATCATAGTTAGACTGAACTAATCTTGTTGTTGCAACCTGGATTTGGGTAGCCTGAAACCAGGCTCACCCCTCACAGGCGGAGGCCGGCAATGACAGAACTACCGGATTTTGACACCTTGATGTGGCTGGCTCAAAACCAGCCGGAAGAATTGGACAAGCTACAGGAGCGTTTGAGTAATGAGTTGATTAATGGTTCCGACTCCAACCAGGACCAGCTCAGAACCATTAAACACCACCTGCAGCAGAGACTGGCACGCTGCAACAACCCGTATCACAGATGCCTGGTCAGCATCCGTATTATGCGCCACAAGTTCGCCGCGTTGGCGAGCGTGTTGGAAGCTCCGGACCAATACAGAGATCACAAGGCTCAAGTTATACCATTAAGGCGCAAGCCCCTGTAACCAAGGTACTAAAGTCCTTAACCAGATTTACAGCCAACCTTTGCGGCGGAAAAACAGGTAAGTGCCTGCCGCACTGGCCAACATCATCACCACCGCCATAGGGTAACCAAAGTACCACTCAAGCTCAGGCATCTCTTTGAAGTTCATCCCGTAACTACTGGCAATCAGGGTTGGCGGCAGAAAGACCACGGCCGCAACCGAGAAGATTTTAATGATCTTGTTTTGCTGCAAGCCACTGAAACCCATGGCAGCATCCAATAAGAAGTTGAGTTTGTCGAAGATAAACTGACTATGGGGCATCAGGGATTCGATGTCCGACAACATCTCGCGAATTTCCTTGAGTTCGTCTTCAGCCAGTTCCTTACGGTAATACTTCTGTATGTAACGCAGCGATCTCTGGGTATCGAGCAGACTCAAACGTATCTTGCCGTTGGAGTCTTCCTGCAAGGTGATCAGTTTAAACACATCATCGAGTTCATTACTCTCAAACACCTGCTCACCGACGTTTTCCAGCACAGTGTAAACATCTTCAATCAAGTCAGAGAGGTACTCTACCTTGAGGTTAAAGAGCTCGATAAACAGTGCCTGAGGCGTGGCCACCATGATACGCCCAAGGCGCAAATAGTTGCGCAATAGGCGAATAAGACCAACATCCTCTTCGCGTATGGTGACCAAAAACCGGCTACGCAGGTTGAATGAAACGTTAACCCCGCGTACATCCTGACCAACCCGCTGCGGAAACAGAGAGTTGATATGCAGGCCGTCTTTGTTTTGATAGAAACGTGCCGAGGCCTCAATCTCATTGATATCTTCCTCGTCGGGCACCTCTTCCACCGAATAACGGCTCAACCAATCCCGCTCATCGTCATCCGGCTTGTAAAGATCCAGCCACAGAGTCTGTTCCGGAAGACCGTCTTCTATGGTCAGCTCAATAATTTTAAGCTGCTGATCCTGATAGGTGTATGCAGTAATCATGGGTCCTCCTGAAGATAACAATGCCGTAGAAAGAAATGCCCGGCAAAAAAATGTGCCTAGTTTACCTGATAAGCCATCAATGAAAAGCGTTCAGTGGCGTCAGGGGACACTTTTCTCGGCTATCATCAAACGCTCCTCGGTGGAGAGACGGATCCTGAGTCCGTCCACGGTAACCAGTTCATTGGCCGAGATATCTTTCTTACGCACCTGATAGACTTCCCGTCGTTCTTCCTTGGGTGAAACCAAGGTCACGGAGACCACCTGATAACCATCAAACCATTGCCAGGCAAAAAAGCCACAGGCCAGTATCAAGGTAATACCCACGGCTCCAGGAACCAAAAAGCGTTTGAACAAAGGCAAAGGTTCGGCGACCTCTTTCTTTCTTACCTCAGGGCTTGACCTTCGTTTGAGCATGGCCCATGCCAGCGCCAACACCAGGGCTGTCAGCAGGATTTTGGTCAACAAGCTCAACTCCTCATTCTTAGCCAAAAATCTATCAAAGCATCAAATTATTAATTATAAAGGAAAAGCGCATCCTTGACAGTTAGCTGCATCATAAAGCTGCCTGCCAAATCTTAAAGTATTTGAATTAACACTATATGACCGAACTTACATATCGTCTCGACACCATTCACCGCCAGCTTCAGCAGCCATAAAGCACTAAAGCCTGGCGCCAGCGCATGCAAAGCAATACTGGATTATATTGCAAACGGCAGTGAGCAACTCGCAGAAAGGCTTACTTTGATGGGTTTGAGATCAATCTATGTTCAAAAAACGGGGCTAAGATGTACTAGCTAAGACGGCAACAAGACTCTCCCACCGACCGCCCTTTCAGTAGCAGTAGCCCCATTTATGGCTTGAATCGATAACCAACGGCTTTTAGGCAAGCACCACTGATACAAAAGCCGTTACGATCTCTCGGTATCTGTCTTATGCATCGACATTAAATAACATCAATAATATTGAAGATTGGCAACGCATATCAGTCATTTTCTTTAAGGCTGACATCTACCAGGTAGTGGCCCTGCAACCAGTTTCGCCCAATCAACAGTTTGTGGGTCATCTTGCTTCTGTCTTTAAGGTTAACCTTGACCGGATACTCCCTTCCCGGCTCACCAATATTGAGTTCCACCATATAACGGATTTCACTGCCCTGAGCATTACGAATCAACGAGGTATTGGTAATCATGGCATGCAGACGCTGCTTTTCACCCTTTTCATTTTCTGTCGTAAAACTCAGCTGCTTGCCGATATTCTTTTCCATATCCTCGTCACCATTCTCCACTTTCAGATCTGTGGCATGCAACGAGTTTTCTACCGCGCCGGTATCAATACGGGTTTGAAAAATCAGCCCGGATTCCCGCACACTGATAGGAGCAACTGGTCCTATAATGCGTTTCTCGGCCACATCCACCAGAAAGTCATCAGCCAGCCAATTGCGGCCGATAAGCAGTTTATAATCCATGTGGCTGCGGTCTCTGAGATTAACCTTGACCTTACGCTTGTGTTTGCCGAACGCGATATTCAGCTCCACCATGTAACGCGTCTCCCGCCCTTGAGAGTTGCTGACGGTAGATGTCTTGACAATTTTTGCCTTGAGCTGCTTTTTCTCGCCACTTTCATTCTCAGTGGTGAAGCTGAGCATTTTACCCACGTTATCCTGCATCTTTTTGGCGCTGCCGCCTATCACCTTGAGACCGACCGCATGCATAGAAGTATTGGCCGCCCCGGTATCAATTCGGGCCTCAAAACTGAGTCCGGCTTCGGCGACCGTCATAATTTCAGTCTGACCTATAACTGTTTTTTCCTGGGCAAACACGGATGTCGAAAGCAACATAAAACAAAGACCAAGTTTTTTAAGCATGGGACTATTCCATTCATTTCAACTAACGAGATGAAAATCCGGCAGAAATACCGGAACTTAAAGATAAGACAGATGTTAACGCTTCAGGTTCCCGAGAGCCAGGCTCGAGCCTTAGTCAATTCCGTCCTGGGAAACACGAATACCGGGCAAGGGATCATCAGCGCCAAGGTTTGCGCCATTCCTTCAATCACAGAGCTGTCAGTAATAACAGCTATACGGGAAAAGTCTTGCAAATGAAACAGCCCAAGACAGGCATCATCCCATACGGCCTGCAAAGAGATACCCTCGAAGTCGGCGCCGTATTCATACCAGAGTTTAATGAGCACATGTTCCCTAAGTTTGGACTCAACCGCCGGTAGCAAGACAGCATCATAATCTTCACTACTGACAATACCGCTGGCACGAACCGCCACAGTATTGTCATCAAACCCGGAAAGCAGTGTCAGCATCCTGAGCCTCCAGTTTATGCATTATTAAACCTGGAGTTTGGCAATTTCCTGATCGAACAGATTCTTGATCAAACCGGCAAACTCACTGATAAATAAGGTTTGTTTTGCCGTGGCCTTATGGTTGGCCACCTTGGCCAAGATCTCTTCCAGATCATACACTATGGCATCGATTTCACGGATGACTGTGTTGCGTTGGACGAAAGATAGTTGTGGGTTTTGGCCACAGACCATAATAATCTGTGCCGACAGCTGCTCTTCGAACTCCTCCATAACGCTGCTGTCGCTCAAAGATCCCCCCTCAGGGGTCTCAAACAATCCAAGGTGTTCAGTCAGGAATTGAATGAGGTGCATATAGCCGTCTTTGTCTGTAACCATCTTTCTTCCCGCGTGCAACGTCTCAGGCCAACCCATAAGGGGCACACTCTCCGGTCTAATTGCCTATTAAGCCGCGACCGGAAAGTCACATTATGAAACAAATTCCACCTTGAGTCTTGCCTCAAATCAAGCTGTCGTTCGTTACTTGTTTAATCTTAGAACAAATGAAACAGGAACAGCCTTGCTGATGCTGGATAGACCGGCAATTTCACGTAATTTTTCAACCCCATCGGTCAGACCAAACTCTTCGGCATTCACTATGACGGCTTTCTGTGAAGTGACCAAAAGGCTCGACGGCCCAAGCCTGGCCACAACCAGTTCAAAACGTTTGTTCTGGGTCTTACCATGCAGTGACAATACGCCATCTATCTCAGTACTCAACAACTCACCTGGCTTGAGCTTATCCACCAACTCAGCGGGTACTTGAGCCGTCAGCGTAAGGGTCGGGAAATTGGCCACTTCAAACAACATGGTTTGCATCCGTTTATCCCGTATCTCTATGCCGGTATTGACCCCGCTTAGCGGAATTTCCAGCTTGAATTCGCCATTATCAGCAAGCGTGCCACTCAACTGGTTAAACTCATGTACCTCGGCAATGTCACCTTTTTTAACCGATATAAAACTGACCTTGGAATCGGCATTATCCAACTGCCAGTCAGCCGCCAGCGCCAGATTACTGAAGGCGCCGAGCGCCAATAAAGGGATCCATTTCTGCATATTCTTTTCCTTGTAGGGCATAAAGTGAACTGAGCCTGGATTTAAGATGTTTAAAAACAGACACTTCGCCAGAGAAAGGGCAATTAAGCCCATCTGTGATCTGCATCGGCTTACCGGCCTGAATGCAAGGCGTGGCTTGCAGCAGATAGCCTTACTCCTTTGCAAGAACAACACAGCAGATAGGCCGATAAGCCACGCCCTTCGGGGCTCTTACGGCAATAGTGCCACGAGAACTTACTCGCACCTTCCCTAGATTACTCATTACTAAAGCATATTGTTCAATTCAATAAAACAGGTTCGCTATTTTTTAACCGAAATGACTGTCGTTTCATCCTGAAGTAGCCTGTACGCGGCTTTCACCCAGACGCACTTCTGCAAGCCATTCCAGCCCCGAATATCGATACATGCTCCCGCTTACCCTATCCTTCAAATCTGTTTACTTATCCTTCGAATAAAGTGACTCCGTTCCTGCCTACACTTGCGGAAAACTGCGAAATTCACCCGAATAAATTGATTGTTTCAATGCAAGCCAGGCCTCAAAGCGCTATGATCTCCGGCAATGCAAACCCAAGCCGTTTAACCGGCCCCAAATTGAAACTGAAAACCTCGATGACAGCGAACCTCCTTTGCCCCTGCAACTCCAAGCTCCCTTATAGTGAATGTTGTCAGCCGCTTCACACCAAACAACACAGCGCCGCCAATCCAGAGCAATTGATGCGCTCCCGCTATGCCGCCTTTGTTAAAGCAGAATTTGATTATCTTATCGATACCCATCACCGGGATTATCGCCAGGGACTGAGCGCACAAACCCTGGCCCAGATGCCAAAGACCCAGTGGTTGGGCCTGCAAATTGTCGCGCGGGAGCCTTTGACAGCTGGACAAACCAAGGCCAGAGTCACTTTCAAGGCCTGGTATCTGGCCGATGGCCAGTTGGACGCTATTTTTGAAGAATCTGAATTTATATTTGAGGGCGGCCGCTGGTTTTACACCGAGGGCAAGCAGTTTGCGGTCAGCTATCCCAAGCGCAACGACACTTGCATTTGCAATAGCGGCAACAAGTTCAAACACTGCTGCCTGAAACGAATTTAACTTAGGCTGGATTTAACTTAGGCCGGATTTAAGTGTGGAACCTAAAAAACTTAAACTAGCTGATCAATGCAGCAATGCAGGTTGACTCTGTTGCAGAAAAGCATTGAATTCGGCCTCTCTGAGCGCCGGGCTGTACAGGAACCCCTGGGCCTGATGACACATGCATGAAGTAAGGAAGCTTTCCTGTTCAGCGGTTTCAACCCCTTCAGCTGTCAGGGAAATATTCAACGCCTTGGCCATGGCGATAATCGCACTGACGATTTCGCGGCTCTCGCGGCTAATGCTGAGATCAGAGATAAAGGATCTGTCGATCTTGAGCTTACTGATGGGAAACTGTTTCAAATAGCGCATTGAACTGTAACCCGTACCGAAATCATCAATGGCAAGCCCTACCCCCAAGTCAGCCAGTTCCTGGCATAAATTGGTGGCATAACGTATATCCTCCATCAATTCGGTTTCGGTGATCTCCAAAATAAGAGTGCCGGGTTTCAAGCGGTAACGGTTGAGCAACTGCCAAACCTGTTCATAAAGATTACTACCGAAAAACTGCCGCGCCGACACGTTCACATGCATGGCAATATTGATATTGTGGTGCTGCCACAAATTAAGCTGGCGACAGGCAGCCTCCAGTACCCAGGTGCCTATGGCATTGATGAGCCCCGACTGTTCGGCAATATCGATAAAGGCGCCGGGATAAAGTACTCCCCGCTTGGGATGATGCCAGCGGATCAGCGCTTCCGCGCCTATGTAACTGCAGCTTTGCAGATCTTTAAGCGGTTGATAATAAAGTTCAAACTGCCTACCCCGAATGGCAGCGTGCAGATCTCTTTCTATCTGGGCATCATCCTTGAACGCCTTGAGCAGTGCGCTGTTGAAAAACTGAATGGCCGTGCCCTGCTTCTTTTTGGCGTATTGCAGCGCAATATCGGCGCAAGTCAGCGGCGCGACCAACTCGGCGACTTCGGCAATGTCTACCGCAGCCAGTGCCGGCTTGGGATCCACTTGCTCACGGCCGATATTGATAGGATTTCGCAGTTGTTGATAGAGGCGATGACAGCAGGCATCGATATCGAGATCGCCGCTATCATCAAGCAACAATGCAAATTCATCGCTGCCTACTCTGGCAATACTGCAGTCGGGATAAAGAGAAGCAAAATGTTTCAGACGACGGGCGACTTCAATCAACAGGGCGTCGCCCTGTTCATGTCCATAGGTATCATTGAAGCGTTTAAAACCAATCAAATCGATCAGCAGCAACTGCCCGCTAAAGGTTCTATCGAGTAAACGATTAAAATGGGTACGGTTGTATAGCCCGGTCAGGCTGCAACGCCAGGCCAAGCGCTCAAGTTCGGCCTGATAGTTATGCTGCTCGGTACAATCTTCGCAGGATACCAACACATAGTGATTACCACGCTGGGTAATAAATTGACTGGCATGGTATCTGAGCCAGTATTCCTGGCCAGACTCCCGATTAAGCATCACTTCGCCCGTCGCTACTTCGCCACGCAACACCTTGGCCAGGGTCATTTCAGCCTGTTTGGGTTGCTGCTTGAAGAAGGACAACTGCTTTAGACTGGCACCCAGCATTTTCTCTTTTGGGATGCCGGTGATCTGTTCATGGGCGCTGTTGATGTATTCAATCGCTTCTGTGTGCAAATTGATCAGCATACTGACCTGGGCCGATTGTTCAGCGGCCGACTGAAACAGCGTCAGCAATTCATCTTTGCGGTAGGCGTCATGGGTCGCCAGAGTCAGCGCAAGCTGGTCAGCCACTTGCGATGCCAAATGGATTTCCAAATCACTCCAGTGATGCCCGGTAGAGGTTCGCTCCAGGCTCAAAACCCCTTCAATATGACCATTGATCCTGATAGCAACATCCAGAGAACTGGCAATACCGTTGACGCTAAAATAGATTTCGGCAAGTTCGCTCATGCGCCAATCAACCACCGCATCATTGGCGTCAATATGGCGTTTTTGCTTGAGTTGGTCGATATAAGATGGAATTTGATTGAGGTGTAATGGACGCGGCGTTTTAAGAGGCTTTCCCGAGCCAAAGCGGGCAACTTCAAACTGTACATGCTGATCCCTGGACCAGGACCAGACACTGGCATGTTGCACATCGAGATATTGACACAGGAGTTCTGTAGCCAGTTCAGCCGTCTTGGCGAAGTCGCCCTGTTGCTTGGCAACCGAGTTGGTCAACAACTCCAGCAATCGCTGATAACTACGTCGCTTCACACATATCCTCAGGTTCCCTTTCGGGCTCAAAGAAACCCGCGCCGAATGCGCGGGCCTGCCATCATATCTCTGCGCGAGATTACACTTTTACATAATACCCAGCAAGACAACTCATACTTTGTTACATTTACCTTGTTATGTCTTGCTTTGTGGCTTTGGTTTACGAACAGAACACTACTGACCATTTGGCTAAAAGCGCAGCTTATGCCAAAGCGTTTTCCAACTGAAAAATCATTTTCTCGGCACTGCAGGAAAAAGTCAGCGCCAGGGTCACAGTCTGCTCTGAGTTGCTGAGTTCTACCTTGACATCGGCGAAGCGGTCTGTGGCCAATTGCTTGAGAGCCTCGGCATCAACCATTGCCGACTCACCTTGAAAAGTCAACGAAAGCAAGGTGTCTCCTTCTTCGACCACTGTTCCTATATCCACATAGCTGCCACATTCGGCACAAGTGTCCTGCACATTGGCGGCCTGAGCCTGTTCAATACTCTTCATCTCTTATCTCCGATAGTGAGAGTCACGCAACAGTATAAACCATGGACGACCCCTGGACTGAGGCAAGCCTCACGCCGTTTGATATAGACAGGCCAGTTTACGTTGTTCCGATAGTTGATCAACAAACTCCATCAATGCCACCTTGGGTTGGTTCAAGACACCTTCCGTGCGCAGCCTTGTGCGCCAATCACAATTATTCAGCGCTTCCTGCATCCCGCTGTCTCTCTTCCCTCGAATAACCACAGGTTCAGGCATCAAGGCCTGGGCCAACTGAAAGCTACGTTCACCGTCACTGAGAAAATGATAGCTGTTGTCTACCGGCAAAGGCTCCTGACTCAAGTCGCCAAGCAAAGCTTGAGGCGCAGGCAAGTCAAATTGCTGCCGCAGGACAGTGTCTAGTTCAATATCGTCGTGCAGGTGAAACTGAGGCCAATCGCGCACATCTTGAGACAGCAATGCCAAAAGCAGGGCAAACTCACCCCGGCGATGGGACTCAACAGCCAGATTCAACCGTTCGCCCAATTGCAGCTCATTGATTAAGGAAACATCAGCACGCATAAAAAAACACCAACAAAACAACTCGTTGTTAGTTAATCGACCAAATGACCACGAACTTTAGCCCTTTTTTTAAAATCGGGCTTTACATGAAAAAGGTTTCTGACTACTATGGCGGCCGCAATTGAGGAGGGGTTCCCGAGTGGCCAAAGGGATCAGACTGTAAATCTGACGGCTCCGCCTTCGAAGGTTCGAATCCTTCTCCCTCCACCATTTGCCTACAATTTAAAAAGACACGAAAGTGAAATCGTGGAGGGGTTCCCGAGTGGCCAAAGGGATCAGACTGTAAATCTGACGGCTCCGCCTTCGAAGGTTCGAATCCTTCTCCCTCCACCATCTTTCACTCCAATGTCTGGCTCCAAATATGTGGAGGGGTTCCCGAGTGGCCAAAGGGATCAGACTGTAAATCTGACGGCTCCGCCTTCGAAGGTTCGAATCCTTCTCCCTCCACCATTTCTTTTTATCCTTTAATAAAACTCGCAAACGTTTTATCTGCGCCTAAACTATCCAATTCCACAATAATCAATAGCCTAGCCTGTATCTGTGCCTGAATGCACCTGAGTTTTCGCTATCCATTGTCATTACCTTTGGTTATGATTAAGACCATCCTGTTATAAGAAAGAACAGCAACAATGGCCGATCTCTGGGTAAACGAAGCAATTGCCAAAATCGAAGCCGATTTTCAGCGCAGCGCCGACACACATTTGATTAAACTGGAACTGCCGGCGGTAGCCGGAGTGGATATCTACCTTAAAGACGAAAGCACCCATCCAACCGGAAGCCTCAAACACCGTTTGGCAAGATCACTGTTTCTCTACGCCCTGTGTAACGGCTGGATCAAACAGGATACTCCTGTCATTGAATCCTCATCCGGCAGCACTGCTGTCTCCGAGGCCTACTTTGCCCGACTGCTGGGACTACCCTTTATTGCCGTTATGCCGGCGTCCACCGCCCGCAAGAAGATACAGCAGATAGAGTTTTATGGCGGCCGTTGTCACTTTGTCAATCACTCCAGCGAAATATACGCCGAGTCTGAACGGCTGGCGCGGGAGCTGAATGGCCATTATATGGATCAGTTCACCTATGCCGAGCGAGCCACCGACTGGCGCGGCAACAATAACATTGCCAATGCCATTTTCGATCAGATGCAGCGCGAGCCCTTCCCTATTCCCGAGTGGATTGTGATGAGCCCGGGTACCGGCGGCACTTCGGCCACCATTGGCCGTTATATCCGCTATCAACGGCTTTGCACCAAGCTGTGTGTGGTCGACCCGGATAACTCAGTGTTCTATGACTATTTTCAACAAAGAGATGCGGCCATCACCTGTGAGCAAGGCAGCAAGATTGAAGGTATAGGCCGGCCCAGAGTCGAGCCCTCCTTTATCCCGGGGGTAGTCGACTCCATGTTGAAGATCCCCGATGCCGCCTCAGTGGCGACAATCCATTGGCTGGAACAGATCATCGGCCGCAAGACAGGGGCCTCGACCGGCACCAACCTCTATGGCGCCCTGATGCTGGCGGCCGAAATGAAACGCGACAATCGCCAGGGCTCAATAGTGACCCTGATCTGCGATCCCGGTGAGCGCTATCTGGACACTTATTACAACCCCGAGTGGATAGCCGCCAATATAGGGGATATCAGCCAGTATCAAAACAAACTGAAACTGTTTGAAACCACAGGTGAGCTCTGCTGCTAAGAGCGCGCTTCAGATAACAAAAAGCCGCATCAATGCGGCTTTTTGTCGATTACCACTACAGATTAATCGATATCCAGATACTTGTGAGTCTGGATAGACAAACGCCAGTTGCGTTCGATACAGATTTTCATCGCCAGCGCCGTCGCCCGGCTCTTCTGGCTGATGGGCTGCAGGCAGATAGTCTTGTCTTTGAGATCCAGTCCCTGCAGCAGTTGATCCAGTTCCTCAATATGAGCCTCGGTCGCCACCGGATGCTTAATCTCATTTGCCCGCTCCAGCGCCTGATGCAGCACCGGCATCCCACCCTTCATACCGACCTTGGGCGAGACTGTGACCCAGGTATCTGCGCTGCAATTCACCTCAAAGGTGCCACTGGTTTCAATTTGAGTGCGAAAGCCTGCGGCATTAAATGCTTCTGTCATTTCAGTGAGCGGATAGAGACAAGGCTCACCCCCTGTGATCACTATATGCCTGGCATTGAATCCCTGCAGTTTAAACGCCTCCAGTAACGACTTGGCATCATGCTCGGCCCAGCGGCCGATACTGCCATCGGTGCGGATCACATCGGCAGGTTTCACCTGATTGTGCTCAAGCTTGTCCCAGGTCTGGCGGGTATCACACCAAGGACACCCCACAGGGCAACCCTGCAAACGCACAAAAATGGCCGGAACGCCGGTAAATACACCTTCCCCCTGCAGGGTTTCAAAGACTTCGTTGACGGGGTAGTACATCGGGGTTCCTCATATTTGCCAGGGCGGCATTTATAGAGGAATTTAGCCCCAAGCGCAAGGATGAGCGAATTTTCCGTTTTTTATCCAGTCGGCGCTGACAGCCAACCAAATTAGGGTAAACTGTGGCGATTGAGTCATCCCTTTGAATAGACGCTTATGTCTTCATCCAATCAATCGCTTATGTCATCAGAATCAAACGCACCGCAAACCACAGAGCCGCCCCAAAGCACTAAGCCAACTATTTCCAAGGCGATAGTCGTTTTCAGCGGCGGTCAGGACTCCACCACCTGCCTTATTCAGGCCTTGGCCCAGTATGATGAAGTACATGCCATCACCTTCGACTATGGCCAGCGCCACAGCCAGGAGATTGAAGTTGCCAAGCAACTGGCGCAAAAACTCGGCGCCGCCAGTCACAAGGTGCTGGATGTTACTCTGCTCAATGAGTTGGCCATCTCGGCCCTGACCCGCGACAATATTCCGGTATCAAACGACTTGATGGACAATGGTCTGCCCAATACTTTTGTTCCCGGACGCAATATTCTGTTTCTGACCCTGGCGGGGATCTATGCCTATCAAATAGGCGCCGATGCCGTCATCACAGGCGTCTGCGAGACCGACTTCTCCGGCTACCCGGACTGTCGTAATGACTTTATCAAGGCAATGGAATCTGCACTGGTACAAGGCATGGACAGACAGCTGCGTTTGGTTACGCCACTCATGTGGCTCAACAAGGCCGAAACCTGGGCACTGGCAGATAAATACCAGCAACTGCCACTGGTAAGAGATGAAACCCTTACCTGCTATAACGGCATTCTTGGCAAAGGCTGTGGCACCTGCCCCGCCTGTTTACTGCGCCAAAAAGGGCTGGATGAGTATCTGGCAACACCGGACAGCATCCAGGCAATACTGGCGGCCAAGACAGCGTGAAGCCGAGCTCCGCTTATTTTTCAGGTGTTGTGTTAACAGCCCTGGCGCTGCTGCTGTATTTTCTGCCGCTCACTGAGCTATTGGCCTTTCGCCGCAGCGCCATAGAACAAGGTGAGCTTTGGCGGCTTGTCAGCGGCAATCTGCTACACACTAACTTCTGGCACCTGCTGATGAACCTCGCCGGGTTTTGGGTGATCCTTTATCTGCATAAGGAACACTATAACGCCCTGGGCGTATTGATATTGACCCTGGCACTGTGTCTGTTTGAAGGCTTAGGGCTTTATCTTTGCTACCCTGAGCTTATGGGGTATGTGGGCCTAAGTGGCATACTGCACGGCCTGTTTGCCTTCGGCGCCTTGGCCGATATTCGCAGCGGTCGAAACTCAGGTTACCTGCTGCTTGCTGGCGTTATTGCCAAAGTCGGCTGGGAGCAATGGCAAGGCGCGGCTTCAGAAGTCAGCGCCCTGATTGGTGCCAGAGTCGCGGTTGAAGCGCATCTTGTTGGCCTGATTGGCGGTATCGCACTGTTTGGCTTATGGCGACTGAGTGCTTATAAAACGCCGAAACTTTGATGCCAAGCCCAAGCATTTAAATAGGGGTTTTAAATTAGGCTTTTAAATCAAGCGTTCAAATCAGGCTTTTTAAAGCCGTTGATAGATAAACAGCACAAAGAACCCG
This sequence comes from Shewanella sp. MSW, assembly GCF_007636515.1. NCBI lineage: Bacteria > Pseudomonadati > Pseudomonadota > Gammaproteobacteria > Alteromonadales > Shewanellaceae > Shewanella > Shewanella sp. MSW. Next base: position 109,431 of record NZ_LVDR01000005.1, on the reverse strand, counting down.
GCTTTTGCCGGGTTCTTTGTCAATGGGTCAATTTTAGGGATTTAGGCCTTGATAAGCTCCTCTCTGAGCCTTGCCACTTCATCACGCAGCGCAGCGGCCTGCTCAAACTCCAGATCCCTGGCATGCTGGTGCATCTGTTTTTCCAGCCTGTCGATTTCATGTGCCAGATTGGCAGCGTCCACCTGATAAGCCGACTTGCGCTCTGCCACCTTGCGGGCACCCGGCTGCGGCGCTGCCGATGAAGGGGAATCTCCCACATCCATAACATCTGTGATCTTCTTCACCAAGCCCTTGGGCACTATGCCATTGGCCAGGTTGAAGGCGTGCTGTTTCTCGCGGCGACGATTGGTTTCATCCATGGCCTTGGCCATTGAAGGGGTCACCTTATCGGCGTAAAGGATCACCTTGCCATTAATGTTACGGGCGGCGCGGCCTATGGTCTGGATAAGCGAGCGCTCGGAGCGCAGGAAACCCTCTTTATCGGCATCGAGAATGCACACCAGAGACACTTCCGGCATGTCCAGCCCTTCCCTGAGCAAGTTGATGCCGACCAGCACGTCGAATACCCCCTTACGTAAATCGCGAATGATCTCCACCCGCTCCACGGTATCCACATCCGAGTGCAAGTAACGCACCTTAACGCCGTGTTCATCGAGATATTCGGTAAGATCTTCCGCCATCCGCTTGGTCAGCGTGGTCACCAGCACACGTTCATTGACGGCAATGCGTTTATTGGCCTCAGAGAGCAGATCATCCACTTGAATCGCCACCGGCCGCACTTCCAGCTCGGGATCTAACAAACCTGTGGGCCTGACCACTTGCTCGGCCACATCGCCGCCGCTGCGTTCAAGTTCATAACTGCCCGGTGTGGCCGACACATAAATCGTCTGCGGCATCAAGGACTCGAACTCTTCAAACTTGAGCGGTCTGTTATCCAGTGCCGATGGCAGGCGAAAACCGTACTCCACCAGGGTGGTTTTTCTCGAACGGTCGCCCTTGTACATGGCACCTATCTGCGGCACTGTTACATGGGACTCGTCGATGATCAGCAGACCATCCGGCGGCAGATAATCCAGCAAAGTCGGCGGCCCTTCTCCCGGTGCACGCCCGGAGAGATAACGGGAGTAGTTTTCGATACCGGAGCAATAACCCAGCTCTGTCATCATCTCCACATCGTACTGCACCCGCTCACTGATCCTTTGTGCCTCAATCAGCTTGTTGGCGTCCAGTAACTGCTGGCGCCGTTCTCTGAGCTCAGCCTTTATCTGCTCTGTGGCCGCCAATATTTTTTCTCTCGGGGTCACATAGTGAGTCTTGGGGTAAACCGTGGCCCGGGCAATGCGTTTACGTACCTGGCCGGTCAAAGGGTCAAATAGCGACAGCTGCTCTATCTCATCATCGAATAGCTCGATCCGAATAGCATCCCGGTCCGATTCGGCCGGGAAGATATCTATTACTTCACCGCGCACCCTGAAGGTACCGCGCTGCAGTTCAATATCGTTGCGGCTGTATTGCAACTCACTGAGCCGCTGCAGTATATCCCGCTGGCCCATGATGTCGCCCTGGCGCAGGTGCAGCAGCATCTTCATGTAAGAGTCGGGATCGCCAAGACCATAGATGGCTGAGACCGAGGCCACCAACACCACATCACGCCGCTCTAGCAAGGCCTTGGTGGCAGAGAGTCGCATCTGCTCAATATGAGCGTTGACCGAAGCGTCCTTCTCAATAAAGGTGTTGGTCGAAGGCACATAGGCTTCCGGTTGGTAGTAGTCATAGTAAGAAACAAAGTATTCCACCGCATTATGGGGGAAAAACTCTTTCATCTCGCCGTAGAGTTGCGCCGCCAACGTCTTGTTGGGGGCCATAATGATAGTTGGCCGCCCCTGATTGGCAATCACATTGGCAATAGTGAAAGTTTTTCCTGAACCGGTTACCCCCAGCAAAGTCTGATTAGCGAGCCCGGATTCCAGTCCATCAATCAATTTGGCAATGGCGGTGGGCTGATCTCCTGCAGGGGAATACTGAGACTCCAAGCGAAACGGCGTAGCTGACACTTTAATGCTCCTTCGGTTAAGCCGTTTATTTTACCCATTGAGCCAGATAAGGCCAAGCCAAAAGCCACAAGACTCCTGCCAACATGATGTCAGTAGCAGCTTGTGCTGAAACTCAGCAACAAGACGACAGATGTGGCGGTCGAAGGCGGGAATTCCACCCAAATAAGTCAAACAGGTAGATTTAATGCACAAGGATCGGCAGATACTTCCTTACAGCTTTGTTACAAAAAACACCAAGCAAACCAAAGCAGCTTGACTTTCACATCTAATTGTTTTGATTGAATTTATTTTTTAACCATTCAAACTGACCAATTTAAGTTCAATGCAGATGCCACAAGGGTTTGCAGCCCATAAAGTCGGGAAGCTCACAGGTTTATCCACAGATTTAGTGGATAAGTCAGTCTAACCCTGTAACCATGAGGGATTGCGGCAAGCAGTGTAAGCCAATGCATGTTGCTGGATCTTTTGTAATAAAAGAACATATGAAAGTGTGGCACTCACCTTGAAAGATAAGATGCACCAAAATGAACTCAAAGCAGCTGAATTGCACCTTTATTGCGCCGCTTTCATGACGAGTTAGACTCCAGGTAAATTGCTCAAAAACCTCCTGCTTGTCAGATTTCAGCCCTGTGGACAGGCAAAAGCTGCCGAAACTCACGCACCTTGGCCTTCCAATGAAACCCGCTTTGATTGAAATGACACGGAATATCTGTGTTTAGCCGTTATTTTTTAAGCAAAAAATCTCCACAAAGCAGTTTTATCCATCACTATGAGCATTAGATAAGCAATTAACAGCTTAATGACACTTTTTTTGGGGCTGCGAGTTGACTCTACCCACAGAGCGATTTACTATGCGCTCCGTTCTCAGCGAGACAAGCAATAAATAACGATTCCCCTGTAGTTCAGTCGGTAGAACGGCGGACTGTTAATCCGTATGTCACTGGTTCGAATCCAGTCAGGGGAGCCAATTTACGCAAGTCATCTGAAAACAATAGGTTAATCCTAGCTAAATAAATTATTCCCCTGTAGTTCAGTCGGTAGAACGGCGGACTGTTAATCCGTATGTCACTGGTTCGAATCCAGTCAGGGGAGCCAATTTAATTAGTTGAAATCTGTTCCCCTGTAGTTCAGTCGGTAGAACGGCGGACTGTTAATCCGTATGTCACTGGTTCGAATCCAGTCAGGGGAGCCACTTCAAGATTAACCTGAGCGAAATCTGTTCCCCTGTAGTTCAGTCGGTAGAACGGCGGACTGTTAATCCGTATGTCACTGGTTCGAATCCAGTCAGGGGAGCCACTTCGATTTTGCCCCTGAAAATTTCAATTCCCCTGTAGTTCAGTCGGTAGAACGGCGGACTGTTAATCCGTATGTCACTGGTTCGAATCCAGTCAGGGGAGCCACCTTATCTTATCTCTTCCTGCGTTTTGTATTTATAACAAATACGTATACAATTCTGACATCCCTTTAACCTGGTCTGAATTCTGGAAAAGATGGGCATTTCGCGCTTTTTTCAACTGTTACTGTTATTGAGCTTTCTGGCAACCGGCTTGGTCTTGTTGCAACAGGAACGACAGGTGTTGCAGCAGCAAGCTGATGTCCTGTTACAGCGATTACAACAAGCGCAGGAGCAAGCCCAGGGCGCAGATGATGCCGCTATCTTTTACCGGCAATTACAAGACAAAGTGTCATTGCAGTTTTTTCAATATACTGATGACGTCGATGGTCAGAATAATCTCACTCGAGGACATTTCCTGCCGGAGATGAACTGGCAATATTATCTACTGCCATTGCAACTCGAATCCCAATACCGCTTCGCTTCCGGGCGAGTGTTACTTAAGCCCGACCTCAGCCCTCTTCGAGAACAAGGGATCCATACCCTCTGGCTTGACGGATTGCGCTTATTACCCCTTTATTTGGTATTGGCGTTAATCTTTGCCTTGATGATGAAACGCCACAATAGTGTCCTTAAATATGCAGCCGAGTATCTGACAAAAATGTCTCAAGGTGAATTCAATGCGCTGGCGCAGAGCCGCTTTCGGGGTGAACTCAAGCCATTGGGGCAAGCATTGGAACAAAGTCGGCAGCTGATAAAGCAGCGGTTTGAGAAACTTGAGTCAGAAAACCTATCGCTGAAAAAACTCGCCTACGAAGATCCGATAACCGGCTTTGGCACCCGCCAACACTTCACCGAAAAACTGCAACAGTTATCACTTTCCGGCAAATCCCAGATTGGGGTGCTAATCCTGGTAAAAGCCACCGAGCTTGGCCATATCAATCAACTGCGCGGCCGTCAGGGCGGCGATGACTATCTTGCCCGCGTCGCGGTTTGTATTCGCCGGGCACTCCAGGGTTACAACAACAGCGAAAGCTTTCGCATTGCCAGTACTGACTTTGCCATCTTTGTCCCCTCAATTGTGCTGAAAGACGCGCAAACCTTTGCCACCCAGCTCAAGCGTGAGCTGGAAGAATACCAAGCAGAACTGCAAACCGACTCCATCGCCCATAGCGGCATAGTGGCCTACGCCAGCGACAAAGATCCCATGAGCACTCTTGCCATGGCCGATACCGCCGCCAATGTGGCGCAAACCTTGGGCCCGAATGCAGTGCAATTCCAGGATAAAAATTTGCTGAATGAAACACTCGGCGATAACCGCTGGAAACTGGCCATTGAAGACTTGCTGAAGCGCCGGGCACTCAAATTTTACCAACAGCCCATTCAACCCTGTCGCAGCGAGGTAGATGGCTACCGTGAGCTGTTGGCACGCTTTTACAACGGTGAAGGCAAGTTTCTACCGACAGCCACAGTGATTGCCATGGCCGAACGTCACGGCATGAGCCAAGAGCTGGATAAACTGGTGCTACTCAGCGCCTTGAAACTACTGCAGAGCCTGCCAAACCTCAGCGGTAATATCGGCGTCAATCTGAGCCCGGGCTCAGCCTCCAAAGAAAGCTTTATTGCCTGGGCCAAAGATCTGCTCTCCAAACATCCGAGATTAGCCTCAAGACTGGTGTTCGAAATCAACGAAGCAGGCATGCAAGGTAACCTGGCCGCCAGTCACAAGTTTGTTCGCGCCATGCATAGCGTCGGTTGCCGGGTATCGGTAGAGCGTTTCGGCATGAGTTTTACCTCATTCAAATTCTTCCGTGAGGTGCGCCCCGACTATATCAAACTGGATCCCAGCTATACCCAGGCAATAGATGAAGATACCAATAACCAGTTCTTTGTCCGCATGCTGGTCGATGTGGCCCGCCGCAGTGGTGTCAAGGTGATAGCCTGCGGCATAGAGCGCCAGGAAGAGAAAATGGTCGTCGAAAAACTGTTGGTTGATGGTATGCAAGGCTTCTACATTGCCAGGCCCCAACAGCTGGACCTCGCCGAAATGAACAGAAATTAATGCCGTTTATGACTCATTAAGGGCGCAAAGAAGGTAAACCCTGCTTTCTATATGTTGTTTATGACCACTGAAACACTGATAATAACCGCCAAGAAGTCACAACACCTGTAATGAGATGAGTGAGTATCTCCTGTTGTTGATTGGCACTGTGCTGGTCAACAATTTTGTATTAGTGAAATTCCTTGGGCTGTGCCCATTTATGGGGGTATCCAGCAAGCTGGAATCAGCCATAGGCATGTCCATGGCAACTACCTTTGTCATGACCTTGGCCGCCATTCTCAGCTACCTGGTTAACCGGTATCTGCTGCTGCCCTTCGAGCTCGGCTACCTGCGTACCATGAGCTTTATTCTGGTTATCGCAGTGGTGGTACAGTTCACCGAAATGGTGGTGCAGAAAACCAGTGCGACTCTGCATAGGGCGCTGGGGATCTATCTGCCACTTATCACCACCAACTGTGCCGTGTTGGGCGTAGCCTTACTGAATATCAATGAAAACCACGATTTTATGCAGAGTGCTGTCTATGGATTCGGCGCTGCCGCGGGCTTTTCATTGGTGCTTATCCTGTTTTCGGCAATGCGCGAACGTTTGGCGGCGGCTGATGTGCCCGCACCTTTCAAAGGCAGCGCCATCGCCATGATCACCGCCGGCCTGATGTCGCTGGCCTTCATGGGCTTTACCGGTTTAGTCAAATAGAGTTATGTCTTCCATGCTAATTGCAGTCATTTTATTGTCTCTGCTGGCGCTGGTATTCGGCGTTTTACTTGGCTTCGCCGCCGAGAAGTTTAAAGTTCAGGGCAATCCGATAGTGGATCAGGTCGAAGCCCTGTTGCCACAAACCCAATGTGGTCAATGCGGCTACCCTGGTTGCCGCCCCTACGCCGAGGCCATAGCCAACGGCGAGAAGATCAATCGCTGCCCGCCGGGTGGTACCGCCACTATGGAGAAACTGGCCGATCTTATGGGGGTCGATCCCGAGCCTCTCGATGCCAGTGTTGAAACCCAGGTCAAAAAGGTCGCCTATATTCGCGAAGATGAGTGTATCGGCTGTACCAAGTGCATTCAGGCCTGTCCGGTAGATGCCATCATAGGCACGGGCAAGCTGATGCACACAGTCCTGACCAGCAACTGCACCGGCTGCGATCTCTGTGTTGAACCCTGCCCTGTGGATTGTATCGATATGATCCCGGTGAAACAGGATCTGAAAACCTGGGACTGGCAGCTTAACGCAATTCCAGTGAAGTTGGTGGAAGAGGATAAGCCGTGCTGACATTACTCGAACAGTTGGATAAAGGAACTCAGTGGCGCCTGACCGGCGGAATTCATCCGCCGCAGATGAAAGACCTCTCCAACGGCAGTCCTATTGGGCGTCTACCACTTGCCAGCGAATTCTTATTGCCTGTGCCCCAGGTTGGTGACAGCGCCGTGCTCGAAGTCAAAGTGGGCGACAGAGTGCTCAAGGGCCAGGCGCTGACCCGCGGACTGAGCGCCATGTATCTGGCGGTGCATGCCCCCACCTCAGGCATCATTCGCGCCATAGAGCAAAGACCGAGCAACCACCCTTCTACCCTGCCGGTCTTGACCTGTGTGCTGGAAGCCGACGGCCAGGATCAAGCCATAGATTTTGAGCAGCAAGAGGTCTCAGCACTGAGCCGCGAGCAGATCCTCAGCCGCATTCGCCAAGCCGGGATAGCCGGATTGGGCGGTGCCATGTTTCCGGCTCACATCAAACTCAACCCCGCCAGTGAAATTGAACTGCTGTTGATCAACGGCGTGGAATGCGAGCCTTATATCAGCGCCGATGACAGATTGATGCGCGAACACGCCAGCGAAATTCTGGACGGCATTGAAATTGTTCACGGGCTGCTAAATCCCAAACGGGTGATTATCGCCATTGAGGATAACAAGCCCGAAGCCGTTCAGGCGATGCAGCAGGCGCTGGATAGCTGCCATCTGCCTAAGGGCAGCATCAGGATCACTGTGATCCCGACCAAATACCCTTCCGGCGGCGAAAAGCAGCTGATCCAGATCATTACCGGACAAGAAGTGCCTTCCGGCGCCATTCCGGCGCAACTGGGAATAGTAGTGCACAACGTAGGCACCGCCTTCGCCATTCGCGAAGCCGTTTGCCAGGGCAAGCCTCTCATAGAGCGGGTTGTCACTGTGACCGGCGGCAATATTCCCAAGCCGGGTAATTACTGGGTGCCACTGGGCACGCCCATAGCCCATATACTGGAGCAAAGCGGTTTTACCGCCAGCGGTCAGGATACCGTCATCATAGGCGGCCCCATGATGGGCTACACCCTGCCCCTTATCAAAGTACCGCTGCTCAAGGGCAGTAACTGTGTCTTGGTGCCATCGGCCAGCGAAATCAGCCCTCCGGCCGAGGAAAAGGCCTGCATTCGCTGCGGAGAATGTGCTCAGGTATGCCCGGCGTCGCTATTGCCCCAGCAACTCTATTGGCACAGTAAAGCCGAAGAATACGACAAGGCCAGCGCCTACAACCTCAGAGACTGTATCGAGTGCGGTTGTTGCAGCTATGTTTGCCCATCGGATATTCCTCTGGTGGAGTATTATCGCATTGCCAAGGCGGCCATTAAGCGTAATCACGAAGAGAAACAGCTGGCCGAGCAGGCCAAGCAGAGATTCGATGCCAGGCTCAAACGGCTGGAGGCCGAGAAACAGGCGCGGGAAGCCAAGGCCAAAGCCGCAGCCGATAAGCGCCGCGCCGCCATGGGCAGTGGTGAGAAAGATGCCGTAGCCGAGGCTATGGCCAGAATCAAGGCGAAAAAAGCCGCCGAAGCCTCTGTGGCGACCGCTGCTAAACCGGTAGAAAAAGCGGCCGAAACCGCCGAACCGGCAGTTATCCAGCCAAAGGAAGACAAGAGAAAGAGCGACGTCGCCGCAGCGATTGCCAGGGCCAAGGCCAAAAAGGCCGCAGCACAAGGCACTGCAGCTGCCAAAGAAGTTGCTGATGTGACGACAGATAATGAAGCTGAAGGCACAACACCTGGCTCGGACAAAAAAGCTCAAGTAGCAGCGGCTATCGCCCGTGCCAAGGCGAAAAAGGCCGCTGCAGCCTCAGGCCAGGCAGATACTGACTCTCGCGAAGCTCAAGCTACTGCCACCGAAACAAGTCAAACCGCAGGCGACGACAGTAAACAGGCCCGTATCGCGGCAGCGGTTGCCAAAGCCAAGGCCAAAAAAGCTGCGGCGGCATCTGAATCAACTGCGACCGATAATAATGTGGGAGCAGCGCAAGGCGCCGAAGTAAACCAAGTCGCAAGCCAAGCGACAAAACAAACCGCAAGCGATGACAGCAAACAGGCCCGTATCGCGGCAGCGGTTGCCAAGGCCAAAGCCAAAAAAGCTGCGGCGGCATCTGAATCAACTGCGACCGATAATAATGGCGTGGGATCAGCGCAAGGCGCCGAAGTAAACCAAGTCGCAAGTCAAGCTACAAGTCAAACCGCAAGCGATGACAGCAAACAGGCCCGTATCGCGGCAGCGGTTGCCAAAGCCAAGGCCAAAAAAGCTGCGGCGGCATCTGAATCAACTGCGACCGATAATAATGGCGTGGGTTCAGCGCAAGGCGCCGAAGTAAACCAAGTCGCAAGCCAAGCGACAAAACAAACCGCAGACGACGACAGCAAACAGGCGCGTATTGCCAGGGCTGTAGCCAAAGCCAAACAAAAGGCCAAAGAGAAGGCGCTCAGCGCACAGGAGAAAGATTGATATGGCGTTTAAAATAGCCTCCTCCCCCCATGTCAGCCGGCCGCTGCAAACCAGCACTGTGATGCAAAGGGTGCTGCTCTGCGCCCTGCCCGGCTTGGTAGTCCAGTGTGTATTTTTTGGCTGGGGCAGCCTTATTCAGGTACTGCTGGCGGTGATGGTCGCTTTGATTTCAGAGGCCGCCATCCTCAAGTTGCGCAAACGCAAGGTACTTTCGACGCTGTCGGATAACAGCGCGGCTCTAACAGCGGTTCTTATCGGTATTGCCATACCGCCGCTCGCCCCTTGGTGGATGGTGGTGATAGGCACAAGTTTTGCCATCATCATGGTAAAACAGCTGTATGGCGGTTTGGGGAACAACCTGTTCAACCCGGCCATGGCCGCCTATGTGCTGCTGTTGGTAGCCTTCCCGGTACAGATGACCAGTTGGGTTGCTCCGGCGACGGTTGCCCAGCACTCTCCGGATTTTCTCACCAGCTTGCAGGTGATTTTCGGCGCCAGCCAAGGCAGCGTTGCCGAATACTTCCAGCTCGGTATCGATGGTGTCACCATGGCGACACCGCTTGATACGCTGAAGACGGATCTCTCTATGGGAATGACCACCACCGAGAGCCTGCAAAAACCGATTTTTGCCGGCACTATCAACAGTGGCTGGTTCTGGGTCAACCTGGCCTACCTGTGCGGCGGCCTGGCGCTGTTGAAGATGAAGCTTATCCGCTGGCATATCAGTGTTGGTGTATTGGCATCGCTGTTTATCTGTAGCGGCTTTGCCTATGCGCTTGGGCCAGATACCCATGTCAGCCCGCTTATTCACCTGTTCAGTGGCGCCACCATGCTGGCGGCTTTCTTTATTGCCACAGATCCTGTAACCGCGCCCGCCAGTAACCGGGGCCGATTGATCTTCGGCGCCCTTATCGGCCTGGTGGTTTACCTTATCCGAAGCTTTGGCGGGTACCCTGACGCCTTTGCTTTTGCGGTGCTGCTGGCCAACCTGTGCGCCCCTTTGATCGACTACTATGTCAAACCCCGAGCCTATGGCCATCGTGCCGGACATTGATAGCAAGAGAGATAGACAGTGCAAAAATCCATGTTGAAAAATGGCCTGCTTTTGGGCCTGTTTGCCCTGATATGCACCGCTGTGGTGGCGGTTGTCAATGACAGTACCCGGGATGCGATTATGGCTCAGCAAAAGTTGGAGCTCAAACGCACCCTGGAGCAGATCATCCCCAATGAACTGCACGACAATCCGCTCGAGGAAAGCTGCATTCTATTGCAGGACAGAGACGCCCTGGGCACGACTCAGCCCATGCCGGCCTATATCGCTACCCAAGATGCCCAGCCAGTCGCCATTGCCATCGAAACCATAGCCCCAGATGGCTACAATGGTGAAATACGCTTGATCATAGGTATCAAGACTGACGGCACTGTGCTTGGGGTTCGTACCCTGTCGCATCAGGAAACCCCTGGGCTGGGTGACAAGATTGAGCGCAAAAAATCTGATTGGGTGGACAGCTTTATCGGCAGAAAGCTTCAGGGCAGTGATGACAAGGCCTGGCATGTGAAAAAAGACGGTGGTGAAATCGATCAGTTTACCGGGGCGACCATTACCCCCAGGGCTTACGTCAAGTCGATAAGAAATACCCTGGCCTTCTTTGAAGCCAATAAGCAGGCCCTCTTTTCGCAATCACAGACATGTGAGGCAAGCCAATGAGTTTATATCGTGATATCGCCTGGCAAGGCTTGTGGAAAAATAACCCCGGACTGGTGCAGATGTTGGGACTCTGTCCCCTGTTGGCGGTGACCTCTACCTTTACCAACGCCCTGGGGCTTGGACTCGCTACCGCAGTAGTGTTAATTGGTTCCAACACCACAGTATCCCTGGTGCGCAACTTTGTCCCCAAAGAGATCCGCATCCCCATCTTTGTGATGATCATTGCCGCACTGGTAACCGCTGTGCAGTTGCTAATCAATGCCTACGCCTACGGCCTCTACCTGTCTCTCGGTATTTTCCTGCCGCTTATCGTAACAAACTGCGTCATTATAGGCCGCGCCGAAGCCTTTGCCTCGCGTAATTCACCTATGGATGCCGCCTTTGACGGCTTGATGATGGGTATTGGCTTTACCTTGGTATTGATGGTGCTCGGTGGCGGCAGGGAAATACTGGGGCAAGGCACCCTATTTGACGGCGCCGATCTGCTTCTTGGGCCTTGGGCTGCGAGCCTGCGTATTGAAGTTTGGCAAGTCGATACCCCCTTCCTGCTGGCGATGTTGCCTCCCGGTGCCTTTTTGGGTATGGGACTGCTGATTGCCCTGAAAAACGCAATCGACAAGAAACTCGCCGATCGTCAACCCAGAGAGCAAACTGCGCCAGTGGAACGCGCCAGGATCACCAAAGTCAACTGAGGTCATTGAGTGAACAAAGACAAGAGACGGGCGATACTCGAACGCCTGCGGGACAATAATCCTCATCCCCAGACAGAGCTGAATTATTCCAGCCCTTTTGAATTACTGGTGGCGGTAACGCTTTCGGCGCAGGCAACCGACGTCAGTGTCAACAAGGCCACTGACAAGCTGTTTCCGGTGGCCAATACCCCACAGGCTATCGCAGACCTTGGGGTTGATGGGCTGAAGGAGTATATCAAGACCATAGGGCTTTATAACAATAAGGCCATCAATGTGGTGGCACTGTCCAAGATCCTTGTCGAGCAGTACAACGGCGAAGTCCCTGAAAACCGCGAGGCGTTGGAGTCTCTGCCCGGGGTCGGCCGTAAGACGGCCAATGTGGTGCTCAACACCGCCTTTGGTTGGCCAACCATAGCGGTCGACACTCATATTTTCCGGGTCAGCAATCGCACCCGCTTTGCGCCGGGGAAAAATGTTCAGGAAGTAGAAGATAAACTGCTCAAAGTGGTGCCGGCCGAGTTCAAGGTTGACGTCCACCACTGGCTTATTCTTCACGGGCGCTATACCTGCATTGCCAGAAAGCCCCGCTGCGGCAGTTGTCTGATTGAAGATCTGTGTGAATTCAAAGAAAAAATCTATCCGGATGACTGATCCGGAAACGACAATGCCGCCCGAAGGCGGCATTGTCTTACGTATTCTTGCTCAACGCCAATCAGAACATCTGTACAATCATAGCGGCGAAAACGATTGCAATTACCAAGGTAGATCCAATAGCCATTTTCAATTCTGTAGTCATGCTTGTCTCCTGCATCCAGCTAAGATAGGGTTGACACCATTATTAATGAAGCAGACACAAATACCATGTTTATTTCATGGATTTGTGAACTGGCTATCAAGTTCGCAGCGGTCAGAGCCAATCCATTTGGGAGAGATTCTCAGTTCGCTGAATATTGCTTGATTATCCACGCTACGGAAACTCATTCAGTTTCCGCTATAGAACCAAAAGAGGTAGTAATGTCACAAGTTCTGCATACCATGCTTAGAGTGGGAAACCTTGAACGCAGCATCCATTTCTATACTGAAATCATGGGGATGAAGCTATTGCGTCAATCGGAAAATCCTGAATATAAATACACTCTGGCCTTTGTCGGCTACGGCGAAGAATCAAGCGGTCAGGCCGTCATCGAACTGACCTACAACTGGGGTACAGAGCAATATGATATGGGTAATGCCTTTGGTCATATCGCCATAGGTGAAGAAGATATCTATGCTCGCTGTGAAGCCATCAGCGCAGCCGGTGGCAAAGTTATCCGTGCACCGGGCCCAGTGGCCGGTGGCAGTACTGAAATCGCTTTTGTGGAAGATCCTGACGGTTACAAAATCGAGCTCATTCAAATGAGTTCAGCTGAAAACGGCTTGGGCTAACAACGCAAATGTAAAGAAGCCATCGGCAAAGCCGGTGGCTTTTGACCTACTTCCTAACAGCATTGAGCTAGCTGCGCCCAACCAGGGTTATAGCCTGCTTGCAGCTGATATTTCTGGCCAGTTCTCATACAAACCGCTTTATTGTTGCCCCCTTTCATAAAATCAGCTAATGGGTGGCAATATTTAACATAAGCGCGACGGTAAAGCCGAGAAAAACGCTCACCTCCATAGCAGGTGAATTCAGTGTGACAAAAGAAAAGGCCGGAACATCTCCGGCCTCTTGCACTCATGCGCTTATAAAGCGCTGAGATTAATCTCAGGCTTCATCCTGCTTGTACTTGGCAGCAGTTTCCTTGATCAAGGTCTGTAGCTCCCCTTTTTGGTACATCTCGGTCAGGATATCGCAACCGCCGATCAGCTCACCTTCTACCCATAGCTGAGGAAAAGTCGGCCAATTGGCATACTTGGGCAATTCAGCACGGATATCAGGATGCTGCAGAATATCAACAAACGCGAACTGCTCGCCGATATTGATCATGATCTGAGCCACCTGAGAGGAAAAACCGCAGCTGGGTAATTTGGGCGAACCTTTCATGTAAAGGATGATGGGGTTTTCAGCAATTTGCTGCTTAATTTTTTCAACAGTTTCCATTTACGTTCCTGAGTACGACACTATATTTGATTCGCTATTGTACGCGAGAGAAACGCAGAACAAAATCACACTATTTGTAAGGTTATTTAGCCATTTGATTTTTCAATGATGTCAATCTGCTCAATCACTCAAACAATGATTCACTTCACAAATTTTATCGGTACAATAGGTGGCAGTGAGCAAGTCTGAAAATGATAAACCAAGTCCATGGAGAGATACTAATGGCTTTCGAATTACCCGCATTACCATATGCCAAGAACGCACTGGAACCCCACATTTCTCAGGAAACCATCGAATACCACTACGGTAAGCACCACAACACTTACGTGGTTAAGCTGAACGGTCTGATCGAAGGCACTGAATTCGCCGGCAAGACCCTGGAAGAGATAGTAAAAACCTCCAGCGGCGGTATTTTCAACAACGCAGCTCAGGTTTGGAACCACACTTTTTACTGGAATTGTCTGGCGCCTAACGGCGGCGGCGAAGCCACTGGTGCTGTAGCCGAAGCCATCAATGCTGCTTTCGGTTCTTTTGAAGCCTTCAAGACTCAGTTCACCGAGTCCGCGGTCAACAACTTTGGTAGCGGCTGGACCTGGCTGGTGAAAAAGGCGGATGGCACTGTCGCTATCGTTAACACCAGCAACGCAGCTACTCCGCTGACTGATGCTTCAGTAACCCCACTGCTGACCGTTGACGTTTGGGAACACGCTTACTACATCGACTACCGTAACGTTCGCCCTGACTACATGGCGCACTTCTGGCAGTTGCTTAACTGGGATTTTGTTAACCAAAACTTCGCCGGTTAATTCTCATCAAACTGAGTCACTGAAAAGGAGCCTGATGGCTCCTTTTTTATGGTTCACAAACACTTCCTCACCGACAAATCCAACCATCGTAAGCTCATAACGCTCCTTCACGCCACAAGTGCAACTATTGCTTTTGCAACTATTTGCCTTTGTTTTTATTTATGTTTTTTTTGACATGCAACACAAATTAGTGTCTAAGATTAATGGTAGGTGACTGCCAAAGACAGTTCCCTTCCCAGACATATTTGGCGTTTCAGGGGGTTTAACATGGGCATATTTGAGCACTACCAACAGCGCTATGAGAAGAAACTCGATGAAGAATACACATTACAGGAGTTTCTCGAAATCTGTAAGCAAGATCGCAGCGCCTACGCTTCGGCAGCAGAAAGACTGCTAATCGCCATCGGTGAGCCGGAAGTGATCGACACTTCCAAGAATCAGGTTCTGAGCCGGATATTTTCCAACCGCTTAATCTCTCGCTATCCTGCGTTTAAAGACTTCTACGGTATGGAAGATGCCATAGAGCAGATAGTCTCTTACCTTAAACACTCGGCCCAAGGGCTGGAAGAATCCAAGCAGATCCTCTATCTGCTGGGACCTGTCGGTGGCGGTAAATCTTCGCTGGCAGAGAAGCTCAAGGCCTTGATGCAACAAGTGCCCATCTATATTCTCAGCGCCGATGGAGTCAGAAGTCCGGTCAACGACCACCCTTTCTGCCTGTTTGATGCCGAGGAAGATGGCAAGTTGTTGCAGGAAGAGTACCAGATCCCGACCCGTTATCTGCGCAGTATCATGTCGCCTTGGGCGGTCAAACGCCTGCATGAATTTGGCGGCGATATCTCTCGCTTCCGAGTCGTCAAAGTGTTTCCTTCGGTGCTGGATCAAATTGCCATCGCCAAAACTGAGCCAGGAGATGACAACAACCAGGATATCTCTTCTCTGGTGGGCAAGGTCGACATTCGCCAACTGGAGCACTTTGCCCAGAATGATGCCGATGCTTACTCCTATTCAGGAGCATTGTGCCGTGCCAACCAAGGCTTGATGGAGTTTGTGGAGATGTTCAAGGCACCGATCAAGGTGCTGCACCCACTGCTGACCGCCACTCAGGAAGGAAACTATAACGGTACCGAAGGTTTATCGGCCCTGCCCTTTAACGGCATTATTCTGGCTCACTCCAACGAGTCTGAATGGAGCAGCTTTAAAAATAATAAAAACAATGAAGCCTTCCTCGACCGTGTTTATATCGTTAAGGTGCCCTACTGCCTGCGGGTGTCGGAAGAGATGCAGATTTACCGCAAGCTTATCGCCAATTCAGAACTGACCAAGGCGCCCTGTGCCCCAGGCACACTGGAGACCTTGGCTCAATTCAGCGTGCTCTCAAGGATCAAGACCCCGGAGAACTCCTCCGTCTACTCCAAGATGCGGGTCTATGACGGTGAAAGCCTCAAGGATACCGACCCCAAGGCCAAATCTTACCAGGAATATCGTGACTATGCCGGGGTCGATGAGGGTATGCACGGACTATCGACCCGCTTCGCGTTCAAGATCCTCTCCAAGGTCTTTAACTTCGACCATTCTGAAATTGCCGCCAACCCAGTGCACCTCTTCTATGTGCTGGAGCGGCAGATAGAGCAAGAGCAGTTCCCTTCCGATACCGCAGAAAGGTATATGGAGTTTCTGAAGGGCTATCTGATCCCTAAATATGTTGAGTTTATCGGCAAGGAGATCCAGACCGCTTATCTGGAATCTTACTCGGAATATGGTCAGAACATCTTCGACCGTTATGTCACCTATGCCGACTTCTGGATCCAGGATCAGGAGTACAGAGATCCGGAAACCGGCCAACTGTTTGACCGGGCCGCACTCAACGCCGAATTGGAGAAAATAGAAAAGCCGGCCGGGATAAGTAATCCCAAAGACTTCCGCAATGAGATAGTCAACTTTGTGCTCAGGGCCAGGGCCAATAACGATGGCAACAACCCGCAATGGACCAGCTATGAGAAACTCAGAACCGTGATAGAGAAGAAGATGTTCTCAAATACGGAAGATCTCCTGCCAGTCATATCTTTCAACGCCAAGACCTCCACAGACGATCAGCGCAAACATGATGATTTCGTCAATCGTATGATGGAGAAAGGCTACACCAAGAAACAGGTGCGCCTGTTGTCCGAGTGGTACTTACGGGTACGTAAGTCTTCATAGCTGTGCCCTTTCGGGGCCTTCGGGCCCCGGTATTTGCTTTGGGAGGTGCGTATGGCGAACTTTATCGACAGGCGGTTGAATGCCAAAGGAAAGAGCACGGTTAACCGTCAGCGGTTTATTAACCGCTATAAACAACAAATTAAAAAAGCGGTCAGTGATGCCGTCACTCACCGCAGCGTCACAGATGTCGACAAGGGAGAAAAGATCAGTATCCCCACCAAGGACATCAGCGAGCCCGTGTTCCATCAAGGCCCTGGCGGCGTGCGTGAGCGAGTGCATCCGGGCAACGACCAATTTACCCGCGGCGACAAGATAGACAGGCCTCAGGGGGGCGGCGGTGGTGGCAGCGGCAAGGGCGATGCCTCGAACTCAGGCGAGGGTCAGGATGACTTTGTATTTCAAATCTCCAAAGATGAATACCTCGAGCTCTTGTTTGAAGATCTTGAGTTGCCCAACCTGCAGAAAAACCGCCTGAACAAACTGGTGGAATATCAAACTTACCGAGCCGGTTACACCAATGATGGTGTGCCCTCCAATATCAATATCGTCCGGTCTTTGAGATCGTCTCTGGCGCGGCGCACCGCCATGTCTGCAGACAAGAAGCGGCGACTGCTGGAGCTGGAAAACGAACTGGCAGAGCTGGAAAACACCCCGGGAGCCAGTGCCGAGCGGATTTTGCAACTCAAAGAGGAGATTGAGGAGCTTAAACAGCGCATCGCCAAGGTGCCCTTTATTGACACTTTCGATCTGCGCTACAACAACTTTGCGAAACGGGAAGTGCCCACCAGTCAAGCGGTGATGTTCTGTCTTATGGATGTCTCCGGCTCCATGGATCAGGCCACCAAGGATATGGCCAAACGCTTCTATATATTGCTGTACCTGTTTCTAACCCGCACTTACAAGAATCTAGAGGTCGTCTATATCCGTCATCACACCCAGGCCAAAGAAGTGGATGAACATGAGTTTTTCTACTCTCAGGAGACAGGCGGCACCATAGTTTCCAGTGCGCTGAAACTGATGCACGAAATTCAACAGGAACGCTATCCGGCCAATGAATGGAATATCTATGCCGCTCAGGCATCCGATGGCGACAACTGGGCCGATGACTCGCCCACCTGTTATCAGATCCTCGAAACACAACTGCTACCCGTAGTACGCTATTTCAGTTACATAGAAATCACCAACAGGGCGCACCAGACGCTCTGGCGTGAATATGAAACCCTGCAAAAACAATTCGATAATATGGCGGTACAACATATTCGCCAGGCGGAGGATATCTATCCCGTCTTCCGCGAATTGTTCAAGAAGCAGGCGGTTTAAGGGGAAGCGATTATGAGCAAAATGAAAACACGCCAGCCACTGAGCGACGGGCCTGAATGGACTTTTGAGCTGCTGGAAACCTATGAAAAGGAAATCGCCCGGGTCGCGGAGCATTATCGTCTTGGGACCTATCCCAATCAGATAGAGGTGATCACCGCCGAGCAGATGATGGACGCCTACGCCAGCATTGGGATGCCCATAGGGTACACTCACTGGTCCTTCGGTAAGCGTTTTATTGAAACCGAGCAGGGTTATAAGCGCGGCCAGATGGGGCTGGCTTATGAGATAGTCATCAACTCCAACCCCTGTATCGCCTATCTGATGGAAGAAAACACCCTCACCATGCAGGCCTTGGTGATAGCTCACGCCAGCTTTGGCCACAACAGTTTCTTCAAAAACAACTACCTGTTCCGCACCTGGACAGATGCCGGTTCCATCATTGATTATCTTGTCTTTGCCAAGCAATACATCAGTGAATGCGAGCGTAAATATGGCATAGATGAGGTGGAAAACTTGTTGGACTCCTGCCACGCCTTAATGAATTATGGCGTCGACCGCTACAAGCGCCCAACAGAAATCTCGTTTCGTGAAGAGCAGGCGCGCCAGAAAGAGCGCGAGGCCTATCTGCAAACCCAGGTCAACGACTTGTGGCGCACCATCCCTTCACAGCAGACCAAGGAGGAAGCCAAACAGCAAAAACGTTTTCCGTCAGAGCCACAGGAAAACATTCTCTACTTTATCGAAAAACATGCTCCATTGCTGGAGCCCTGGCAACGGGAGCTGGTGCGTATCGTGCGCAAAATGGGGCAGTATTTTTACCCGCAACGTCAAACCCAGGTAATGAACGAGGGCTGGGCCACCTTCTGGCATTACACCCTGCTCAATCATCTCTATGACGAAGGCTTGGTCACCGACAGATTTATGTTGGAGTTTTTACAAAGTCACACCAATGTGGTGGCTCAGCCCCCCTACAACAGCCCTTATTACAACGGCATTAACCCCTATGCCCTGGGATTCAATATGTTCTGCGACATTCGCCGTATCTGCGAACAGCCAACAGAAGAAGATAGATATTGGTTCCCGGATATCGCCGGCAGTGATTGGTTGAAAACAGTGCATTTCGCCATGGAAAACTTCAAGGATGAGAGCTTCATCAGCCAGTATCTATCCCCCACCATGATCCGCAAATTCAAGTTGTTTGGCGTACTCGATGATGAAAGCAAAAACTATCTGTCGGTATCTGCCATCCATGATGAACAGGGATACCGGGAGATCAGGCAAATTTTGTCTTCACAATATAATCTGTCCAACAATGAGCCCAATATTCAGGTACACAATGTTATGGTCAATGGCGATCGCTCGCTGACACTGAGGTATATCCCCAGTAACGGCATTCCTCTGGCAGACAGTTGCCGGGAAGTACTCAAACACCTGCATAGATTGTGGGGATTTGATGTAACCCTGGAGCAGAAAGAGGATGACGGCGAGATCAGAGTACTGGCCTCTTGTCCTGACAAAGGCGAATATATCTGACCGTCATCTGAGTAGGTTGTCCCACCTTGCCTCACAGGCCATTTACTCACAACGCAAAACAGAAGCTCCTGCTATACGCAAGAGCCTTTCTGTTTCATTGAGTTAGCTTCTACCTGTTAGTTTAGCGGCATCCTTAAACAAGGTAAAAAAGTTATCTGTGGTGTATTGGGCCAACTCTTCAAAGGACTCACCTCTGAGCTCGGCAACAAACTCGGCGACATCACGAACAAAGGCTGGCTGATTCTCTTTTCCCCGGTGAGGCACGGGTGCCAGATAAGGCGAATCGGTTTCGACCAGCAGCCTGTCTTTGGGGATTTTACGGATAACACTTCGTAGCTCACCGGCATTTTTAAAGCTGACGATACCGGAAACCGAAATATAAAAGCCCAGATCCATCGCCGCCTTGGCCATTTCCCAGTTCTCGGTAAAGCAGTGCAGTACCCCGCCGCACTGTTCGGCGCCACCGTTCTTCAATATGGCTATGGTGTCTTCTCTGGCATCCCGGGTATGAACAATCAAAGGCTTGGCCACTTCTCTGGCCAGTGCCACTTGTTGCTCAAAGCATTGTTGCTGCAAGGCTTTGGTATCATCGGCATAGAAATAATCCAGCCCTGTCTCGCCAATGGCCACAACTTTCGGGTCGGCGGCATAACGCTTGAGTTCGTTGAGATCCAATCCCTCTTTCACATCCAGAGGATGCACCCCGGAAGACAGGAACACCTGCTCAAACCCGGCGACTTTGGCCTTCATCTCTGCAAAACCTTTTTGCCGGACATTGACGCAAAGAAAATAGTCTACCCCCCGAGCCTTGGCGGCATCGAGCAACTGACTGAGACTGTCGGGATCCGGCGCGGCTTTGAGGCGATCGAGATGGCAATGGGAATCAACTAACACTTGAACATCCACCCAAAATAGAAAAGGACGGCAAGGATAGCGCCCTACATAGTGCAGGTCAAATCGCCCGAGGCCAGCTCTCTGGAGAGGAGTTTTTCGATATGATGCTTGTGTGATTCGGGATCCGAGAGAATTTTAACCCCTATTCCGGCCGGCCGTCCTCCGGAAGCGCCGAGCGGGTTGATCCACACCACGACCCCCTGAAACTCATTGACATGAGTGGAGCCCGGCAAACGATAACCTATCTGGATCTCCTGACCGAGGAAATGCCCCTCGGTCGTTGCCACAAACAGGCCCGCCGGCTGAATAAAAGGCATGTAAGCACGATACAACTGGTGCAGGGTGTCAAAATTCACTGTCAGATCGACCATAGGATACTTTTTAAGTTTTCAGTCTCTTATATTCTAAGACATAATTCTGGCAAAGCGCCAAGTAGTTGACACTCGGCATCTGGCTCAGACGATTACAGGTATCCATCACCTTGGCAGCCAGGGTCGCTATTCGCGTCCGTAGCAAGGGGTCCTCCCCTTCGGTGGTTAACAGCTCTCTATGCAACACCAAGTATAAAACTCTAAGTACATCAGAGATTTGTTCCTCACCTACTGTTAACAAACTAGCACACAGATGGCCCGTTAACAAACTGGCGCGCCAATCGCGGCGATAATCCAATAAGGTCTGGTATCTGTCAGATTGCAAAACCTCTGCCAATTTTAGCGGCCCGCCGACGACGGGCAAACACCAGGTAACATCGGCCGGCAGCGGCAATTGCTGCGCCAACCAGGACTGAATGGCACTCTTGTCCGGCAGTTTTACCTGCACTCTCTGACAACGACTGGATATGGTCGGCAGCAGCCCGGCGGTGCTGTCGGTCTGTAGAATAATCAGCGTCCCCTGCCCCGGCTCTTCCAGGGTTTTCAACAGTGCATTAGCCGCAGCTTGATTGAGGCGCTCGCTTTGGGCGATAAGCGCCACACGCTGCCCTCCTTGCTGGGCCGTGGAGGTCAGATCCTGACAAAGCGTCCGCACCTGATCCACTTTAATCTGTTTACCATCGGCTTCGAGAAGATGAAAATCGGGATGATTGCCGGCGAGCAGCAGTTGGCAGCTCTTGCAATGACCGCACTCTCCCCAAGCTGTGGGTTCGCTGCACAGGGCCGCCGCGGCTATCTCTTCGGCAAGCTTCAGGCCGCCATAGCCCTGGGAAAGCCCCAGCAGCAAGGCATGAGGCATCTGAGCCGAGTGCAGTTGCTGCATAAAACGGGCTTTGGCGTCACTCAACCAGGGCATGTCCACTTTCATCACTCCTTATACCGCGTGCTTACCAATCTTTGGTTTGCAACACAGCCAGAATATCTTTATGTACTTCGGCCATGCTCTGACTGGCGTCGATAACCGCTATGCTGTCGTCCTGTTGTGCCAGGCTCAGATAGGTGGCACGGGTGCGTTCAAAGAAGGCCAGTTCCTGCTGCTCGATTCGATCCAGCTCACCACGGTTGGCGGCGCGGGTTAGCCCAAGGCTTGGCTCTATGTCGAGATATAGGGTCAAGTCTGGTTTAAAATCCCCAAGGGTGGCGGCACTGACTGCGCTGACCAATGGCATCAAACCTCGACCACCGCCCTGATAAGCCAGGGACGACAGGTTGTGTCTGTCGCCGAGTACCCAACTGCCCTCGGCCAGTGCCGGCTTGATCACTCGGGCCACCAGTTGCGCCCTGGCGGCATACAGCAGCAGACATTCAGATTCATCACACAGAGGGTCGCTTGCATCGGCCACCTTCACCAAGTCGCGGATCTTCTCCGCCAACGGGGTACCGCCCGGCTCACGGGTACAGACAGGTGCCTTACCGGTATGTTTTTCGATAAAGTCTCGCACCAATGCGATGGCGCTGGACTTACCGGCGCCTTCCAGGCCCTCGATAACGATAAATTTTGCAGTGGCTTTTTGTGGCATTATCTCTTTCTCTGATACTGGTTCACGGCGCGGTTATGTTCGGCCAGTGTACGGGAAAATATATGACTGCCGTCATTGCGGGAAACGAAGTAGAGGTACTCTACGGCTTCCGGGTGTGCGGCCGCCAGCAAGGCTTCCCGCCCGGGCGCGGCAATAGGCGTTGGCGGCAGCCCAAAAATACGATAGGTGTTAAATGGCGTTTCTTCACGCAGATCTTTACGGGTGATATTGCCATCAAAGCGCTCACCCATGCCGTAAATTACGGTGGGATCTGTCTGCAAACGCATGCCTTTTTTCAAGCGATTGACAAATACCGCCGCTATTTTGCCGCGCTCCTCTGCCAGGCCAGTTTCCTTTTCTATAATGGAAGCCAGGATCAAGAGTTCATAGGGACTCTTGAGCGGAATACTCTGATCCCGCTGCTGCCAGATACTCTCCAACTGTTGCTGCATCTTGATAAAGCTTTGGGTCAACAGGGTATTGAGCTCAGTGCCGGCACGATACTGATAGGTATCCGGGAAAAATTTGCCTTCCGGCAAGCCGCTGCTATCCCCTTGGGCTTCGAGCACATCGATAAACGGCTCGTCGCTGACTTTTAGATGCACCAGGGTCTGCAGATACGCTTGCCACTCACGAATTGTCTTGCCCTCTACCAGCGTCAGGGTAAAGGTCTTCTCATCACCGGCCACCAGCCGCTCCAGCAAAGACACAGGTGTGTCGCCGGGTTCAATCTGGTAAAGACCGCTGCGAATGGCGGTCGTCTGCGGGTATAGCTTACCCCAAAGCTTCCAGTGCCAGTCAAACTCCAACAGCTGCTGATTTTGCAACTCTTGCCCCAACTGGTAAAAGGAGGTGCCTCGTTTCAGCAGCAGCTCTCTGGGTTCATCCAGCTTAAGCTCGGTGGCCGCAAAGCGGTTGAGTTCGCTATAACCCCAAAAACCGACGCCCAGTGCCAAAGTCATCAGGGTAAACACAAAGGCCAGGGCCGCAACTAAGCATTTTTTCATAATTGGATAGCAAGTGCCTTGCGAAGAGGTGTGCTGCCGGGCCAGAGTTCAAAGCTTTGCTGATCCACAGCAATAACATCGACCAAACCCAACAGACTGTTACTGATAAAGAGGTGCCGCGCCCGTTGCAGCATCTCTGTGTTGATAGGACACAACTGCACATCTATGCCCTGGTCGAGCAAGGCCACAATCAACTGCTGTCGCATCACTCCGGAGACACCGCAGTAATTCATGGCCGGTGAATATGCCGTCAGTTTACCTTGCTCATTAGGTAGTAGCAGAAACAGATTGGCCATCGAGGATTCGAGCAGTAAATCGTCGCAGTCCAGTACCAGCCAATCATCAAAACCTTCAGGCAATAACTGCGTCTTGATAAGCACCTGTTCCAGACGGTTGAGGTGTTTAATGCCGGCAAGCCTAGGCTGTTTGCCAAGCCTGATGGATGAGGTCTTGAGGGCAATCCCTTTTTGCTGCCAATCTGGGTAATGCGCCGGCAATGGCGCCAGGCTGATGACTTCGGTGACTAAAGCGTCTGCCGACGGCGTATAACCACGTCCCCCCTCTCCCCGGGTGAGCTGCAACTTAAGGCAGCTATGGGGATTGGCGGCGGCGATACGCTTGAGGCTTGAGCGCAAGGCATCCGATGCCTGCCAGACAAAACCCAAACGCAGCGCCCCCTGAGTCAAGCGGGCAAGATGTTCATTCAGAAAGGCTATCTGTCCCTTACCATCTACCGCCATGGTTGCAAACAGGCCATCACCATAGGTAAAGCCTCGATCGCGAACGCAGACGCTATCCTGCTCTTTTCCCTGAACCCAGACACCACTCATGCGCAATCCAGGGCTCAGTCCTGGCTGATCCGACTGGCGACCGCATCCTGCTGATCGCGATACTTGGCGTTCTTGCGGGTATTGTAGGGTCTGGCCACAGGACGAGACAGGCGCTCAAAGTTCAGTGCCCCTATGGTCATCATGGGACGAAGTGCCAGCGGTAATTTACCGCTGTTGTAAAACTCAAGCACAATCCGCCCCTGCCAGCCCGGATCGATACGGTGCGCCGTCACGTGCACCATCAAGCCCAGACGCGCCAGTGATGAACGACCATCAAGCCAACCGACTATGTCGGAAGGCAGGTGAACACTCTCATAGGTCACCGCCAATGCCAGCTCGCCCGGATGCAGAAAGAAGGCTTCGCCATCGGCGATATCAATCTGCTCGCTCATCACTCTATCCAGCGCGGCCTGCACTTCGGCCTTGGGACCACTGAGATCTATATAAGGCGCAGTGTGATCCTTGAACACCCGAAACTGGTTACCCAGACGCACATCAACACTCACGCCACTGATGGCCTCTATGCCGGGACGGGGATCTATGACTATGCTGCCCTCGTCCAGACATTGTTCAATTTCGATATCAGTTAATCGCATCTCGCCTTCTAGCTCCCTGGATACTTGTGGTTATTTCGCCAGCAAATGCTGGATTCTGGCCTTGAGAATATCGGTGGCAATCCGGTTCTTGCCGCCCTTTGGCACTATGATGTCGGCATACTGCTTTGAGGGTTCGATAAACTGCAGAAACATGGGTCTTACCGTTTTCTGGTACTGGCTGATAACAGACTCCATGGTGCGGCCTCGCTCGGCCACATCACGGGTCAGACGTCGCAGCAGACAGATATCCAGCGGTGTATCCATAAACACGCTGGCATCCATCAGTTCACGCAGCTTAGGGTCGGTCAACAGCAGAATACCTTCGAGAATGATGACCTTTTTAGGGGTCATCTTCAAGGTATCGCTGGTGCGGGTATGCTCGGCGTAGCTATAGCAGGGAATGTCCACTGCTTGCCCCTGCTTGAGCGCTACCAGGTGAGTGCTGAGCAGTTCATGGTCCAACGCCTTGGGATGGTCGTAGTTGGTCTTGACCCTCTCCTCCATGGACATATGGCTCTGATCCCGATAGTAGGCATCCTCATTGATAACCCCTATCTGATCTGTCCCTAAGTCTCGGCATAGCTCTTCAAATATGGTCTTGGCGATCAAACTTTTACCTGACGCCGAAGCCCCTGCTATCCCGATAACGACACACTGTGGCGAATTCATGCTGCGAAAACCTTACTCATCATCTGCTATTGCGATTGAAATACCGCTGTGATTCTTTTGTTTTGCCAGTTGGGCACCCACACGGCGAGCGATATCCCGGTAAATGCCGGCAACTTCACCCTCAGGCGCGGCCACCACAGTCGGCTCACCGTTATCCATATCCTCACGGATATTGATATGCAGAGGTAAGGCACCCAGCAAAGGCACTTGATAACGCTCGGCTATCTTGCTGCCACCATGAGTACCGAAAGGATGCTCTTTATGACCACAGGCAGGACACAGATGGAAACTCATATTTTCCACAATACCGACGACGGGGATGTTCACCTTCTGGAACATGGTGATACCTTTCTTGGCATCGGCCAGGGCGATATCCTGAGGCGTTGTGACTATCACGGCGCCGCTGACCGGCACTTTCTGCGACAGGGTAAGTTGGATATCCCCTGTGCCCGGAGGCATGTCAATCATCAGGTAATCCAGCTCAGGCCATTGGGTTTCATTGAGCAGTTGCGCCAAAGCGCCAGCGGCCATAGGGCCACGCCATACGGCGGCCTGATCATCGGTCAGCATGAAACCAATACTCTGGGCGCTGATACCGTGAGCCGTGGCGGCTGTCATATGCACGCCATCGGGGGATACAGGTCTGAATGTCGGGATCCCCAGCATCAATGGAATGGAGGGGCCATAGATATCGGCATCCAAAATACCCACCCGGGCGCCTTCTGCCGCCAGGGCCAAGGCCAGGTTAACCGCTGTGGTAGACTTACCCACACCACCCTTACCGGAAGCAACGGCAATCACCTGCTTCACGTTGGGAATAGGGGCAATATTGCCAAGGGCCGAGTAGCTGAAAGGCTCAAAGCCAATCTCGCACTCCACCTCGTCGATGGCATCGAGCTTGGACAACTCATTGGTCAGCGCAATCACAGTATCGCGATATTGGGTCTGACAAGGATATGGATACAAGATGGTCAGCAGCAGCCTTTTACCATCCAAATCCAACTTACGAATACAACCGGCATCGACTAAACCCTGGGCCAGGTATGGATCCTGAAACGCATTGAGAATGGCAAGAACCGGACCGAGCAGATCGTCACTGAGACGATAGTCCTGAGAAGCAGAAGACAAAACGCAATCCCCTTTTGATAAATTTCGCCAAGTGTACCAGATAATGATGCGATTATTAGAGTAGAATTAACTCACTCATGTCAGGTTTTGATGAAAAAGCCGGATTAATCGGTTAGTATCTATGCCATTCTTTCAGGGCCTAGATTTAACAGAGAAAAGATGGCAACTACACAACGTAAAATCCTTGTTACCAGCGCGCTTCCATATGCCAACGGTCCCATTCACCTGGGCCACATGCTCGAGTACATACAGACAGATATCTGGTCCCGCTTTCAAAAACTTCGTGGCCATGAGTGTCATTATATCTGTGCCGATGATGCCCACGGTACACCTATCATGCTCAAGGCCCAGCAGATGGGGATCCAACCCGAAGAGATGATCGCCAAGGTCAATCAAGAGCATCAGCAGGATTTTGCCGAGTTCAATATTGCCTTTGACAATTATCACAGCACCCACAGCGAAGAGAACCGCCAGCTGGCCAACGAGATCTACCTCAAACTGCGCGATAACGGCTATATCAAGAGCAAGACTATTTCCCAGCTGTTCGATCCGGAAAAGTCCATGTTCCTGCCGGACAGATTCGTCAAGGGCACCTGCCCCAAGTGTAAGTCTGAAGACCAATACGGCGACAACTGCGACGCCTGTGGCGCCACCTACAGCCCAACCGAGCTGATCAATCCGCGCTCTGCGGTATCCGGTGCCACCCCGGTCATGAAAGAGACAGAGCACTTCTTCTTCGATCTGCCTGCCTTTGAAACCATGCTCAAAGAGTGGACCCATTCAGGGTCATTGCAGAGTGAAATGGCCAACAAGCTGGATGAATGGTTCGAGCAAGGCCTGCAGCAGTGGGATATCACCCGTGATGCGCCCTACTTTGGCTTTGAGATCCCCGATGCGCCGGGCAAATACTTCTACGTTTGGCTCGATGCGCCTGTGGGCTACATGGGTTCATTCAAGAACCTCTGCGACAAGCGCCCGGAGCTGGACTTTGACGAGTTCTGGAATGCCGACTCAAAAGCTGAGGTGTATCACTTCATCGGCAAAGACATAGTCTATTTCCATAGTCTATTCTGGCCGGCCATGCTCAAAGGCGCCGGCTACCGTCAGCCAAGCAGTGTCTATGCCCACGGCTATGTCACGGTCAACGGCGCCAAAATGTCCAAGTCCAAGGGCACCTTTATCAAGGCCCGTACTTACCTGGATCATCTGGATCCTGAATATCTGCGCTACTACTATGCCGCCAAGCTCTCCAGCCGCATTGACGATCTGGACCTGAACCTGGAAGACTTTGCCGCCAGAGTCAACTCGGATCTGGTCGGTAAGCTGGTTAACCTGGCAAGCCGCACCGCCGGCTTTATCGTCAAGCGTTTTGACGCCAAACTGGCCAAAGTGGAAGACAACAGCCTGGCCGAATCCTTTCTGGCCAAACAGGAGCTGATCGCCGAGCTGTATGAAGGTCGCGAATACGGCAAGGCGATGCGTGAAATCATGGCGCTGGCCGATGTCGCCAACGCTTACGTTGCCGATGAAGCTCCTTGGCAATTGGTGAAAAACGAAGAAACCTTGGCCCGCGCCCATCAGGTATGCTCAGTGGCGCTGAATTTGTTCCGTATTCTGGTGACTTATCTTAAGCCGGTACTGCCGCGCTTGGCCGCCGATGTTGAAGCCTTCCTCAAGCTGGAACTCAGCTGGAGCGGCTTGGCAATGGATATGGCCGGTCACCAAATCAATCCGTTCAAGCCTATGATGCAACGTATCGAGCTCGATAAAGTGAGCGCCATGGTGGAAGCCTCCAAGGAAAGCCTCAAAGCAACCGAAGACACCCCCAAGGCCAGTGGTCCATTGGCGGATGACCCTATCAGCCCAACCATAGAGTTTGACGACTTTGCCAAGCTGGATCTGCGGATTGCGCTTATCAAGAAGGCCGAGCATGTCCCTGAAGCCAACAAGCTGCTCAAATTACAGCTAGATCTCGGCGGCGAAACCCGTCAGGTATTTGCCGGTATCAAGTCGGCTTATGCGCCGGAAGATCTCGAAGGCAAACTGACAGTAATGGTGGCCAACCTGGCTCCTCGCAAGATGCGCTTCGGCCTGTCTGAGGGCATGGTGCTGGCCGCGGGCCCTGGTGGTAAAGAACTGTGGATCCTTGAGCCCCATGAAGGTGCTCAGCCGGGCATGAGAGTCAAATAAACTCACATCCATAAATCCCCCTAAGGCCACTTCCGTGGCCTTTTTATTGGATCTACCCAGCTAAATTAGCAATTAGAGCTTGATAACTTGATGTCTCTGATGCCTTTGGTTACCCTCTGTGCATAAATAACAGCCCTAAAGGAAGGATCCTATGGCTGAATCCCCCTTCCATATCATGCTGGAGGAAACCGCAAAACTCCCCATCCGCCAAGCGGTATGGAGCGCAATGTCGGATTTGTTTCTCGATACCGATGTCACTCTGCACTACCCCGGCATTATCCGGGTATGTGCTCTTTCTCCTTATTCCCTAAAAGAACTGGAGCATATTCTGTATCGGGAAGTTGCGCCTGTTTGTGGCCCCAATTTATTCGACGTCTGTGGTGAGTGGGCGGGCTTCGATGAACAATGGCTCAAGGAGCAAATCTTACTGCGACTCAACAGTTCTCCCTGTCTTTGGCAAAGAGTAAAGCTGCACTTGGCAGAACGAATGTTCAATGATTATTTAACACCTCACTGGCAACTGCTATCGACACAGATTCATAGTAGGCGCAATAACACACTCGCTGACAAGCTTTGAAATAATATTGAATCAATTTTATGCAAGCTGTTGCATATATTAATATTTTTTTCAAAAAAACACTCAATGTCTGGTTTTTTATCTCAACTTTCGTGTTAAGGTTTGCGCCGTCTTTCACGACATAAACCTCCAGCCTAAACAGATAAGTAAGATCCAACCGTGGCCCATACAAATAGCCTTCCAGCCCCTTTGAATATTCTGCTGCCCATGCGTCGTTATCGGTTGAGCTTTCGTCATCAGCAGTTGGAGATCCTGGGTAAGGTCTCACGCTTTTTACTGCAGTCTTTTACCTTATACGGCGTAACTCAGGAACAGATCCAGCAAGTTACCGCACTGACAAGCTCACAACTAACGCCACTGCTGGAACGTTTATGTGCGCTCGGCTGGCTGGAAGATGACCTGCGCCAATTAACCCCACAAGGGAGTCAGATGGCGCTGGCTTGTGAACTGACTGAGCTGAGCTTTGTGCTGTGGCTTGATGTGATGGATCCACAACTCAATCCCGTTTGGTGCCACGATGAACAGCTGTTATTGAAAAACAACCCCTCCGAACCCTGGATGACCTTGAGAGAGTACGAAACAGACTGGAATATTCAGCAGGTGCTGCAACAGCAAAGACTGAACCGCCGACTGGCCTCCAGCCTGGAAAATCAAGGGGAGCTAACCGAGCTGATGCAACAGCTTTGTCCGGCCAAGTATCACAGGATGTTGCAGGAGCAGCGTACTGCCTGGCAGCCACAGCTTGAGATTATCGGCGATGAAACAGAGCTTCGTTATGCCTGGGTCGAGCTTGATAGCGAAACATCATTAACTTCGGAAAAACGCGGCACACTGCTATTAAAAGCACCGGTGCTCGAATATCAGGCCAATTACACAGTGCCGCCCCTGCTCGACTCAGCACTGGCAAGTCCCCCAACCAGTCGACTCCACTTGTGCCAGTTGAGCGGCGCCGTTATCAACACCAGCGAGCGAGTCGAGGGCAACGCTAGTTGGCCCAAGAGCGCTGAAAAGCCCATAAGCGAACTGTTGCAAGTCATCGCCGCGAAAGAGCAGCCCCTTGATACCGGCATTAGTCGTCACATCACTCTGAACCAGAACCTGCGCCCGCTGCGACTCGACAAGCCGCAGTTGATGACGGCACTCAAGGCACAATTTGAAACCTCGTTGGAGCCAAACCAATGAAAACTGTTTCACTGTTTGCCAGTAAGACCCTGGAAGTCGGCAGTGCCCGGCAAGCGAGGCTCTACCAGGCTGGCCGAATAGGTTATCAACTGATGCGCGGCGCTAAAGGGGTTAACCCTGTCTTGGTGTGGGTCGATGCCGCCATTTCTGTACTGGACTGCCTCAACTCCTATTTTAAGCTACAGCGCGCCAAAGAAGTCACCGAGCAGTTGCAAGCTCAAAAACGTACGTTGCAGCATCAACTCAAAAACCTCAGCAAACAGATGGCACTGGAGCAAACGCTCTGGCAAATGGAGGCCGAGGAACGCATGACACTGCTGCAACACAGATTACAGCACGACAATCAACTGACGACTCAACTTGTCACAGAGCTGCAAAGTCGCCGCCAGAGTCTGGAGATCTTTCTTGGACAGTTGCAGCACCTGAGAAGTACCGCGCGCCGTGAGTGCCCAGAGCTCAGACGACTCAGCAGACTGACCGATGAGTTAATGAAGGCACAACTCTTGTGCTTGGTCGGCGCTTTTGAGTAACACCAAGCTTAGCTAAAGATTTGCGATTCACTATCATCAACCCTATCCACCTAAATCAGGGCTATTGAAGTTCAGAGGGCATACACAAATGAAAACTCCCAGCCGTATTGGCACCAAGTCCCCAGCCAAAGCACAAAACAAAACCCCGGAGCTAAGCGGCGCAGAAGTCGTTGCACTAGCCAAAGAAGCGGTCAGTGCTTATCAGAGTTACAACCAACTGGAAACTGCCAGAGCGGAAACTGAAAGAGTCAAAGCCGAAGCATTAAAAGAGATAGAGCTGTCCGACAACGAATTACGTCAGGCACAACTCAAACATCAGGAGCGCTGTCAGGAAATCGCCCTCGACAGGCTCAAGGCCGACAATGAACATCAACTCAATGAACAGGCCCACCAACGCTGGCAGCAGGATCATCAAAGTCGCGAGCAGACGATTGAGATTTTGCGCCGTAAGGTGAGTTTGGGTGAAGCCAGCGATGAAGAATATCAGCTGCTGCAACTGCTGCATAAATTGCCAAACCTTTAATCCAGGAGTTTATTGAGTGCTGCCAGCCATCATCATAGGCATAGGGGTTACTGTCACAGCAACTGCGACCGCTTGGTTGTTCGATAGAGCCACAGCTAAAGAGCATCAGCGCCACGACGAGTTGCGCGGAGACATAGACGCTCTCAATCGGCGTTATAACAGCATGGCGGCAGAGCACGACAGGCAGCAAGCTCTACAGTTGAGTCAGTCGCTGCAGCAACTCTGCTCCAAAATGGAAGCTCAACATCATGAGCTGCTGAATAAGGTCAGCCTGATAGACGCCGAACTCCAACTGTTACCCGAGCAAATAGCCACAGAGCTCAATGATGAGGGGCTCAGCCCCTATCGGCGCCGGGCGCTGCAGCAAAGTTATTGTCAGGTAGAAGATGCCCGCAGCCGCCTGGTTGCCTACAAAGACTATCTCGACTGGTATCTGGCACAACTCAAAGCCGTGCGGGATACGCTCGACACCGAGCCTTCAGTATCTGAACTCAAAAAACGCCTGGATGAGCTTACGCCACCGAGCCCGACCTTACCTGCAGAATGGCTCTATGTCGGAAAAGTGGTGCTGGTAGAGCAAGATGAACTGGATAGAGACTTGCCCTTCAACAGCAGGCTGCATCTTGGCAATAACCTGGGCTTGCAGGGCTGGAGCAACGACCTGCAGCGCAAGCTGTTTTTCAGCTATGACGATCCACAAGCCATTCCATTGCAAATAACTCACCAACGCAGCGGCAAGAATGGCACCCGGTTATTCTATGCCTGTGTCGCCAGAGGTGTCGCCTGGGTAGAGGCGATAATGGCGGCCAGGCCAATGGCATTTGAAATTGAACGCCGGGTAGCCAAAGGCTATCTGGCCCATACCCAAGGCAAGGCCATATCCGCCTTTCTGCCAAGGCAAATGACTCCCAACCCCATGTTGGAACTGTTGCCGGGCCAACAGATACAGGCTTGGCCAGAGCTTTACAACCTGACGCTGGATGCCAGTCCCGGCCAGCAGCAATCCCGGGGAAGAATTCAACTCAATATGCTGGACACGGCCGAACTCGGCGGCACAGATGAAGGCTCACTCTATCTTTACCTGCCTTCGGAGCTGTTTTCTGAGCAAGAGCTCATGGCGCTGCGGGCGGATGATCCAACCCCCTGGCGCTTGCTCCATTCAGATATGGAACAGGACAGTGGTGACTTGCAACTGGCCCGCCACACTCTGGCGCTAAACTGCCAAATTGATACCAAGCAAGCCTGTTTGCGGGTCAGCGATGTCGAAGACTTTGAAGACAGAGGTCAGGGGTATGAACTGCCCTTTATGTTGATCCCTGCAGACAGTGCTCTTGAGTCCAGTGTGCTGGCCAATCCGGATGGTATCAGTGCCCTTGTCGCCTTTATCAATCACTTGAGCAGCAGTGAAGCCGACAGCCAGGCGCGGATGGCACAACTGAAGATGCTGGGTCAGTGGCAAAGCGTGCTCGATTATCAGCAGGCGCAGTTGGATATCACCTTGGTGGGACGGGCCGACAAACTGCAGGAGCAAGATCAGGACTTACTGCTGCACTTTATAGTCGATGACAGTCAGCACCAGCTGCTGACAAATTTCAAAGCCGGGTTCAAAGCGCAGCAAAGCAGTGGTTTTTCGCCTCGTTGCACCCTCGAATACTGGGGCGAAACCGCTGCAGGCGAATTTGTCTGGCTCAATCCCCTTCCCGCCCGGCAACAAAACCGCCTGGAAGTGACTATCGATTCCGGTAGTTTGCAGCTGAGGCTACCGCAAAAATGGGCACAAGAGCTGCAATCCACTCAAGTCGGTGCAACAAAAACCAGCCTGCGGCTCAGTCTCAAGTTATTTGACGAAGCGCTGCAGCGACAACAAGCGGCTTTGGATGCATTTCGTAACGATGCCTTGGTCGAGCCCAGGCTGAAGCAGATACTTCTGGCACCGGGCAGCTATACGCCGCAACAGGACCCATTCTGGCAACACAGATTGCGTGAAGATCTTTGCTGGCAAAATACCCAACTGACCGAACGCCAGAAACAGGTTATCCGCACAGCACTCAGTGAGCAGCATCTTGCTCTGATCCAGGGGCCGCCGGGTACCGCCAAGACCACTTGCATAGTGGAGATGCTGCATCAGATTTTCCACCATCGTCCAGAGACCCGGGTATTATTGGTATCGCAGCAACATGCGGCGGTAGACAACGCCCTGGCACGCTTTATTGATTTACACCAAGCCTTGCTGGAAAAGCAAGAGGTGCGGCTATTGAGAATTGGGGCCGATGACAAGGTCAGTGGCAAGCTCAGTGACTACACCATTAAACAAAAACTGAATGACTTTGAACAGCGAAGTCGCCGCAGTGCCCTGGCCTGTACAACCGAAGCCGAACCTTTGCCTGAGCTGGCTCACCGTTGGCTGTACGGCGTTTTGGGCACAGAGCAGGAACAACAAAGGCTTGATAAAGAGCTCAACTGGATGTTACTGGCAGATCATAATCTGGTTGGCGCAACTTGCGTTGGGCTCGCCTCCAGACGTCAAAGCATAGATCAGCTCAGGTTCGACCTCGTCATCATTGATGAAGCAGGTCGCTCCACGGTACCCGAACTCATGATCCCTCTGCTCAGAGCCCGCAAGGTGATACTGATAGGCGATCATTTCCAACTGCCTCCCAGCGTTGCGCCGCTACTGCAGACAGATGAAGCCAATGACGAATTGCCCTTTTTGAACGAATGTTTCCTGGAAACCAGTTTCTTTGAAGGCCTCTATGATCAATTGCCGCCCACAAGCAAAAGCTTTTTGGCTGAACAGTTCCGAATGCCGGAAAAGATAGGCGATCTGGTCGCCGAGCTCTTTTACAGCCCCAATGGTGAGCGACAACTGTTCAACGGCCGACAACTGAATGAACAAGACTTCGTCCTGCCGCACACCTTGATTTGGAAAGATGTCGCCGGTCAACAGCAACAAGAAGGCACCAGTAAGTACAATCGCGAAGAAGCCGAGGCGATAGTCACCTTTATCAAGAACCTGGCAGACAAAAATAACCACCGGGGGAACACCACTGAGAGCCGGGTGACTCATCAGCCTGCCACGCCTCTGGGCATCGCCGTCATCACCCCCTATGGCGCCCAGAAACGACTGATCCGTGCCCTGATGAGCGAGTTATCATCGCCCGCGGCAAGTGGCGAATATCGGTTGGGTCAGTTCAATATCCGCATCAATACGGTGGACAGCTTTCAAGGCAGCGAAGATGAGATAGTCTGTTATTCTACGGTGCGAACCCAGGGCAACCTGCGTTTTATTCTCGACTGGAAACGACTCAATGTGGCCTGCTCCCGCGCCAAGCAAAGCTTGCTCTTCTTCGGCGATCTCGAGTTTCTGAGTCGCCCGGGCGCCGCCGGGAAACACAGAAACCTGTTTGCCGAAGTGATAGCCAGAATTCCCAAACATTGCCGATTACGAAGAAAACCGGATGCCGACGGCAAAAGCCCAAGACAAGCTACGGGCAAAAAAGCGACACATTCACCCAAAAGACCAATGGGAAAACCGTTAAAGAACCGGCCTCCCAATGATAAACAATCAAGGCATAAACGGCACAAACTCGCGCCCAAGACCGAGCAGACGGTTTAATAACTGTCTGTTTTCCTTGGGCTTGGCCGGAAATGGAGTTCGGGCGCCAAACGACTATAACCCCTCAGGTAAGCCATGCTCACTTATCCGGAGTGTGGCTTTCAAGTAGCCGTAAACTTCAACTGCGCCCGAACAATTGCAAAGGCCTGATTATCAAAGCGACAGCAAGCCTTTTGTTCGTATTTTCCCTCCAAGAGCAAACTTAACTCTGACAACTCACCTTGTGAGCGCTCAGATACTTGCTCCATCTATCCTTTCGTCTGCAACAGCTCATTTGGTGTATCCATTTTGTCCCGGTTACAAAAGGTATTCCGGCATTCGATCACATTTTATCAAATGATAACAATTATCACTTGCGATCGTATTTATAGGTCTATAACTTTGTCCCCCACTTAACGCTTATTTGCTCATTCGCTTCATTTGTTAATCAGGACAGATACTCATGCCTAGCTATAAATTTAAGCTCAATGCCCTGCTGCTCGCTATGCTGGCATCACCGGCCTTTGCCGACGATGCTGTCGAGCGCGGAAATCAATCAATCGAAAAAATTGTCGTTTTGGGGGAAAAGACAGAGAAATCATTGAAAGACGTGAGTTCATCTGTATCTGTCATCACCGAGGAGCAGCTTAAGACGCTGCAATACCTGTCGGTGCATGACGCCATCTCAGAAATACCCAACCTGGTAGTGCTGTCAGGGCAGATGCCCAATATCCGCGGGATTTCCGGTAACGGCGCCGCCACCGGCTTTAGTGGGGTTTCCGGCGGCGCCAAGACCCGGGTATCAACCATAACCGATGGTGTGGCAGAACCTTTTATGGCGGATTTGACCGGCGATACCGGCATGTGGGACATAGAGCAAATTGAAGTGTTTCGCGGTCCCCAATCCACCAGTAATGGCCGCAACAGCATAGGTGGCGCCATGTTTATCAAGACCAAGGATCCGACTTTTGACTGGCAGGGTGCCGCTCGGGTGGGTTACCGCAGTGAGAGCCAATATATAGACTCGGCCGCCGCCATCTCCGGCCCTTTGATTGAGGATGAACTGGCCTTTCGCCTATCGGCGCAGCATACCGATGGTGAAACTTACGCCAACCCGATTATCCATGAAGCTAACCCGCCGGGCTTTGATCTGAATAAGCTCAACACAGACAGAATAAGAGCCAAACTCCTGTGGGAGCCCGCAGCCATTGACGGCCTCAAGGCCATGCTCAGCTATGCCAAAAACCATGAGCGCGGCAACACGGGACGGCAATACTTCAGTGGTGACGATCCCTTTAAGTATCAGCCCATCAACCCCAGAAACATGGACACTGAATCAGATACCGGCAGCATCAAGCTGGACTACAGGATCGGTGACAATTTTTCGGTCGACTTCTTGCTGGCCAGAATGAACTACAACTGGGTGATGGATACCTATGACAAGGATCCTGCTACCGAGCAAGTGGTGAGTATGGAGGAGTCCAACACCACGGCTGAAACCAAGCTGCATTTTGGCCTTAACAGCGAGCTTTACAGCGGCTTTATCGGCCTCTACTATTTCAAGCGCGATCAAGACTTCAACAGTAGCGGCGGTACGGTTTATCGCGGCGACGACAATAGTGACTCCAAGGCGGTTTTCGGCGAATTTACCTATAACGTCACCGATGACTTCAGGATCACCGCCGGAGGCAGGGTTGAACGGGAATCCCAGCTGCGTAATTTCTGGATGAAGCAGCCGCAAACGCCCATAGAAGATACCCTGGACAACAGTAAGACCATCAAGTTGCCCAAGCTGGTATTGCAGTACGATATCAATGCCGAGACCACAGTCTCCTTAAGCGGTCGCCGTGGCTACAACGCCGCCGGTGCGGCGATAGGCTTCCCGGAAAATGAGTTCTACTTCTACGATGAAGAGTACGTTAACGCCTATGAACTTGGGCTGAGAACCAGCCTGGATGGCGGTAATATCAACCTGAGCGCCAACCTGTTCTACAACGACTACGACGGATATCAGGCCACGGGCTCTGCCAGACGGGTTATCAACATGGACAAGGTGATTACCTATGGTGCCGAGTTTGAAGCCTCAGCCATGGTAACCCGGGATCTGCGCCTGCACGGCGGCCTTGGGCTGTTGAGTTCGGAAATCAAGGAACCTGGAGAAGGTTATGCCTCTGCCAAGGGCAATGAACTGGATTCGGCCCCCTCAATGACCGCCAATCTCGGTGCCCAGTATTGGCTGACAGATCAGCTTACCTTCAGTGTCTCCGCCAACTATGTCGGTGAGTACTATGGTGACTTTGAGAACACAGAGGAACGAGTTGCCGGTGACTATGTGCTGGCACGTATGTCGCTCAATTATGAGACTGACAACTGGATCTTCAACGCCTTCGTCAACAACGCCTTTGATGAGAAAGCCGTGTTGAGTCGCTCTCCGGCAGCCCGTAACTACCCGGATGGCTATGCGGCGATAGTCGATCCCCGTAACTTTGGGGCCTCTGTCACCTACCAGTTTTAGCCTTAGATAAGCCCAAAGGCTCCCAAGGGAGCCTTTTTAATTTTATTGAAGCCCCTTTGACAAAGGGTTACGGCTTCAAAGCCGGTTCATGACTGAGCCGCAAACCACATGAAGTAGGCATAGTTTTACAGCATGCACTTGGCCAGGCTGCAGATACTCCCTGGATGCCGAAGGCCCAAAAAACGATACATCACAGTTACCGAGTTCGGCATTGAGTAGGGCCCAAGCCCCTGGAAGGATCGAATCACAAGGGCAGCAACAATTTTTGAATGGAGTTAGGGGCTAGTTCGTCGGCGGAATGGAATAAGTGCCCACGGCATGAGCCACAACTTCGCTGTGTCCATCTGAAAACACAGACACTTCGGCAATCGCCAATGATTTACCCAATTTCAGCAGCCTACAATCGGCAACTATGTCACACTCGGCGCTGGGTTTACGCAGGAAGTTGATATTCAGGTTGGTAGTTACCGCCAGAGGCACTATACCTATTTCCCCCAACAAGGCGACATAGATGGCAATATCGGCCAACTCCATCATGGCCGGCCCTGAGACAGTACCGCCGGGGCGCAGGTGCGCCTGAGTTATCGGCTTACGCACTCTGGCCGACTTATCTCCCAGATGTTCAACCACAATACCGCTCTGTGGCAGCTCGCGTTCGATAAAAGCTTGCAGCTCAGCGATAGTCACCATCTAAACCTCCTTGATTATTTGGTCAATCTTGCGGTATCAATGGGCCATAGGTATCACTTGAGCATTAACAGCCTCTGGTTTAGCCATGTTTGCCCTTCTACTCCTGTTTGGTTCTGGGCTTTGATACCGCTTTTAATTGTTGCCGCCGTTTAAGCTCCCGCCCCTGAAGGGTAAATATCAACCAGACTAACAGCAAAGGCAGCATTGGGACTATCCCCCAAAGCAAACCCATTAAGCTTGCTACCATGGTGTATTTAAGCTGATATACCGGCACCAACACCCAAAGGGGATAGCTGTAGAACAATCCTCGCACCAGACGCATAGACAAACTGCGACGCAGCTCGGCGCCGGGCAGCGAAGCAAACATCAAGGCAAACCAGCCCAAAACGCCCGTCAGCAGTGCAAAACCCAGCACAAACTGGATCAATAGTTCCGGCATTCCCTCTCCCTGAGTATAAGCTTCCAACCCTTTTGCCCGATTTACAGCGCTGACCGGAGATCGCCTGTCAGCCAGGAGTGGTCATCGCAGAAACAAAGGTCAAGCACCCACGGCCAACTCGCTCACTTTCAGCTTAATCACTGCCAGAATCACACCCCGGATCCGCAGCGGCGGTTTCCGCTGCACTATGGCCGGCACTGGCCTCATGCAGGCTAGCGACCGTAAAATCCTGTGGCCGGCCAAAGATAACCTCCGCAGCTTCCCTTCTCAGTTGACCATAGTCCGGCTCACTGGAACCTTGAGTTATGGAGGTTTGCATCGAAATGCGGGAAAATTCGGCCGGTGAGCAGTACATGGCATAGGCATAATATTCGTTGGTCGAAATACCGCCATGACTATCACAGGCTCTGGGAGGACGCCTGAGCTTTTGTCTGATTAAGGCCCTTTCCAGCTGATTTCTGGAGTAATATCTCTTCTTGCCATAATGCTTTAGCAAATCCCTGGATAGCCTACGGGCATATTGCTTTATTTTTTGTTTTCGAAACAGATGGGCAAACATAAGAACTCACTCTGCTTGGCTCACTTCTCCAATATGCCGCTTTGTGCTCAAAGCCTGATTGGATCCCACTTGCCGAGCGGCACCAAAAAACAGATATGGCGCGGCAAATAAGTTAATGATCAGGCTATAAAACAGCAGCAACGCCACACCCAAACCTGTCATGATGGTTTCGGCGCCGCCTGAGCCTTGTCCCAGAATCCGCAACAAACCGTAAATAAAGATAAGCCCGGCGGCCAACCAGCATACGTTCATGGCGCTCCGTCTTGTCGCCGATAAAACCAGCTTGCCGAGCGTATCAGACCAGGCAGTAAACTATGACCACAGCCCGGTTCAATTTCTCATCCTGGTTTCGCGGCTAGGCTTCCAGAGCCAACTGCAGCAAGAAGTCCAGTTGCACTCTGGCATCGCCTCTTTGAGTCTTATCAATAGCTGGTTCACCCCCGAGACGCAGTGCCGGGGTGTAAAAGTAGATCTGGTTTGGCTGCAGCCTGCCTTGCTGGTCGCTGACTTGTTGAAGTTCCCTCTTCCTGAAGAAGCTGGTTTGCACTTCATCGTCACAACACCAGTCGTTGAAGAAGTCTTCCATGTTCCAGGTGAGCACATCTGTCTGTGAAGTGTGGGGATCGATAAAAGCGATATCTTCATCCCCTTCATCGCTCAGGAGCCGATAATAAAAAATGTCGCCAAAACAGCTGATAGCGAACGGGATGCGACTCATGTCTTCATCCAACATCAGCCAGCCCCAGAGATTGTCCAGGTATTCATCCGGATCAATAAGTTGGATTAAACCATCACCATAGTGGCCAAAGCCATGTTGTTGCCACAGTTCCAATAAGCACTCGGGCAAATGGTCCTGATATTTGGCAAGAGTTGGCGCCGATACTGATTTGATATCTGCGCCGGGTGGCAGATGGTCGATAAAAGATTGCAGAAGCATTGAGGTAAAATTCCTTTTTCCTATCAGAATAACTGTCACAAAACCTTGGGTTTTCCGTGACCTTGATTTGAAAGCCTTAAGGCACCTAGGTATAGATATGAGACCTGGATAAGGCCGGCTTCGATTATGCGGCCTTTGATAGCATGATTGCAATCCCGAGAGACGCACCGGCTATACACAGAGCCCAAAAATCGCTGCGACAGTATCAGTATTTTTCCGGAAACATCTTCCGATAACAAAGCCCTCCACCATAAGTCAGGCTGTCACCACCGAATTCATCCATCACAATAAGCGGCTGCCCCGCCACTTCAATAACGGCTTAGAGGTAATCACCCTCGGTTTGCTTAAATACTGCTTGCACGGCTTTCCTTATAAAAATTTTTTTGAAGCTGTACCTCCGTTGGTCACTGCTCAGCTTCTTTAGCCGCCAGCCATTCACATTCCGCGGTATTGGCCAACACCCCCAGTTGACGACGCTGATCCCGCCCTTGCAAACCGCAGCGAGTCCCCTTGCGAATAGGTACTGCATATTGAATATCACGGGCTTGTTGTTTAAGAAAGGCATTGCCGGAGCGGCGATACTCTGCCACTTCCCGCTCATTGAGCTGGACCATAAAGCGGTTGTTATGTCGGCAAAGCACGTCCAGATATAGCTGCCCTTCATGCTCCAACAAATACCATTGCCCTTGAGCCATCGCCAGTACTCTCATACTCAGCTCCCGATTATGCCGCTTTTGCCGAAAGAGGCACAAAATTACAGCAGCGTAAGCCACTCTGAGGTATCTGCCAGAATAAACTCATAGCGTTTGCCATCATTGAGAATGATCCGCAGCGCATCTGCCGATATAGGAAAAATACCGCCGCCAGTAGCCAGACACTTTTCTACCGCGCAGATATCATCTCGCTTGAGAGTGTAGGGCCCCAGCCCCAGTTGCTGATTGAAAGGCACAAACTTGAGTTCATTGCCGGTCAAAGAAATCTTGCCATCGGCTTTGGCCACTCCGTTCTGCACTGTAGTCATTGACGATTTGATCAGTTCTGCTGCCATCCTTGCTTCCTCTTGGGTGATGCCTTGCTTCCTTAAGGCCTTGTTGGCATAAGCCATCAATAATGTTCAAACTACCCCAATAAATGGGATTTGTCATCCCGATGAACAGGCACTGCTGCACTGCAGGGCTCAGGCGATAGCCTCTGGCAGGATGATCTCCGGCGCGCCAAAACTGTGAAGATAGCCATCAATAATGGCCAGCGCGTCTTCATCCGAGCAGAGATAAACGGGCAAACCATGCCGCTCTGCCAATTGCTTTGCACGCCGTTTTTGGCTGAGGCCATGGGATTGGTCTCGGCTCTGCGAATGAACCACATGGGGCACAAATAAAAGGTCGGCCAAGCCCAGCGCCTTCAGGTTTTCAAGGCCCACTGTATTGCTGTCACCACAAAGCGCCGCGGTTTCTATGTTGGCAGTCAGCAGCATGGCGCCGGCACTGACACCAACCAAGAGATGTCCGGATGCAGCATAACTCTTGAGTTTCTGCTGTTGATTGCGACTATGCAAGCCATGTAAAAAACGGTAAGTATCCCCGCCCGAGAGATGCACTAAAGGCTTATCCAGTAACCTCTGCATCACAGTGTTGTTAAAACCCTGTTCAAAATCCAGGTAGGTGTTGAGACCTATGCCAAGGCCTTGATAAAACGCCTGTGTTGGCCGGTAGAAATCCCCCTCGGGATCAGGCTCTGAACCTATGTAACCACCCGCTTGCCCTTTAAGCCCCAGAGCCTCAATAACAAACGCAAGCGCCTCACGGCCTCTTGCGCTTTGGTGATTACTGAGCAGCAGTAGATTCATACTTTTTCGCTCCTTGAAAGTCGGCAACTTCTTACAACACCCTGAGTTTCCCGCTCACAGCCTCAACGGCCATTCGCGCCGTGATTGATAAAGTTCTTCAGCCCAAGACATCAGCGCAGGGAGTCAAAAGCAGCCAGCAGTGCTTCATCTTCTCTTTCTAACAGGCACTCGCCAATCTCATCTATGGGTAACGTAGCGCTGAGGGACAACAGCTTAAGGGCTTCAATATGCTCAAGAGTCAGTTCATGCTCGGTAAGCAGGAACGACCAATCGAAACTGTCGACAAGCGCCTGCTCGACACCATCGGCATACAGCTGGTTAAACCTTTTTGGGTTGTGACCGAAGATCAATGCCGCCAAGCAAGCATATTCGCCGAATTCACTGTCATCATCAAAGCAGTAATCCAACGCTATGCCCCGACTCAGCAAGGCTGCCAAAGCCTGTTCACCGGCTCCATTCAAATGGTATTCATTGTGAAACAAACAGGCCGCCGCCGTAGCCAGTGCCTCATGGGAGAAGGCGTATCTGGGCAGTAGAAAATTAAAAATGGCGTAAGCGTCAGACTCTCCTGCAAAGACCAATGCCAACAACCGGTTATGGTCCAAGCGGCCACCCACTGAAATAAACGCGCTAATAAAACCGAGATAAACATCGTGACACAGCCGGTAAAGATGTTCAGGGTCGTCTTCGACCAAGCTGCCATCCGGGCCGTTGACTTTGATGATGTCAAATAGCGGCGTAAACTGCTTCGGCTCGGAATAATACGTCACACGGCAATACATAAGGTAATAGATTTGATAGTCCTTGATAACGGCGTTCGCCCTGAGATAAGAGATGATCTCAAGCCCGGCCGGGTCTTTCTCTATCCTGAACATATATTGGGACCAGGCTTTCGGCATATGCTGGCGCAAATAGTCCAGATTGCCTTCTTCAATATGTTGTTTTATCTCATTTAATCCACGAAACACGGCATTCCTCTCATAACAGGTGTAAATCTTCTCCGGGAAATCCCGGGCCAGGTAGGTAAAAGACCTGAGTTAGGGCTGACTCAGTTTTTGCTCAAGCGCCCGGTTCTGAGCCATAATCTCTTCGAGAAAAACCGAATCATGCAGCCTGGCCAATTGCAGCGCCTTGATAGAGGCCGCCATTGCCTTATCGAGCTGTTGGTTAAGCGTATAGGCCGTTGCCAGGCTGTCCCAAAGGATTTCCGAGCGAGCGAATTTCTCTACTCCTTGCTCCAATATGGCAACGCCCCAGGTAGTTTGGCCCTCATAGGCGGCCTTTAGGCCGTATACGTTGAATTGATGTGCCGACAACGGAAAGGTATAGCCATACTCGGCAGTTTTTCCCCTGTAGAACGCCTGCAGTTGTTGCAGCGACATCACATCGACTTGTGGTACCGCGTTCCAGCCACTGAAGATGGCTTTAAGCCCCTCGACATTGCCAATCAAGGGAGTGCTGTCGTGGGTTTCTCGGGCAAAACGGGCATTGAAAACCTGTAGCTTTGACGGCTTCTTGGTTTCCAGTTTTTGCAGCATGGCGTCAAAGGCCTGCGCCATCTCGCCTGGCTCACTCGCCATACTGAGAAACCAGCGCATGGGCGCTTTGCGCTCGCGAGCCTGGTATTTGTCGTAATCTGTAATCAAAGCACCATCGTCCCACCAGAGGCTGGGACTAATGGCTATCGCGGCATTGAAGGAAGACGCCGGACCGAGCGCCTGATAACTGCTGTAAAGCCCGGCCAAAGAGTGGCCAAATATCGTCCGGTAAGGCGCCAGACGGTAACGTTCACTCAATGCAGGCAGCAGTTCCTCTGCGATAAAACGGTTATAAACATCAGCCTTTCCCGCCCTTGCGGCGAAATCTTCCGGCTCTGTGGGAGTAAAGTACTTGAGTCTGTCGCGGGTGCTTATGCCCACCACTATCATTTCCGACACTATGGCGTATGTGCTCAGAAAGCCGACGCTGGATGCCACATGATGGAACTGGGTCGAACCATCAAGTACCAACAGCAAGGGGTAGTGAAAACTGTCTGAATGTCGATAACTCTCGGGCAAAGCAACCTGAACTGTCACGGCTTCATCGATAAGCCCGGCCGCAAGTGTAAAACGCTGCTCTTCGGCCAATACAGTCAGAGGCAGCAAGGCACAAAGCAAAAATACAAATCTCATGGAAATCCTTGTCAATAAAACGTCTTTAACGGGCTTTCAAAGGTCGGCCGGCGCGGGATGAAAGGCTGACGGTCAATAGCTGATGACCGCGGGCATCCGTCGTTGCCAAAAGTCTGTATTCACCTTCCCGGCGTCCTCTTTACCTGGATTTAAAAGCAGCCGGGTTACAAACGGCCTTTGAGCGGGTGCTGAGTTTGCCAACCGCTGGCTCCGCGGCTACTGACAAAATACACCAGCAGATCAGCGGCGCTGCGATGGCTGACCCAATGAATCAGTGACGTGGCCATTGAGCGGCTCGCCACCTGACACCAGAGACTATCCCGATTGTGCGTAGCGCCGCG
This sequence comes from Shewanella sp. MSW, assembly GCF_007636515.1. Lineage (NCBI taxonomy): Bacteria > Pseudomonadati > Pseudomonadota > Gammaproteobacteria > Alteromonadales > Shewanellaceae > Shewanella > Shewanella sp. MSW. The sequence continues at coordinate 64,741 of NZ_LVDR01000005.1, read as the reverse complement.
GCTGTCGACTCGATAAACCAATAGATCGGCGGCCGCGCGGGAGCTGACTTCATATACCAACACCTTGGCCGCTCCCCGAACCTGAACCTCATAAATAAGTGCCATAAAACCTCCCTGTAGTAGCTTGGCTATTTGTAATGTGGATGTTAACTCCCGAGATAATCAGCAAACTCAAGATCCAATTACAATATTTTTCGGTATTACAATGACGACAGGTATAAACATCCTTCCTCTCAGACTCAAAGCCAGAGACTGGATTAGGAGCTCAACACTATGACCATGCAGTTTGGTTGAATGACTTAATCACCTTGATTGCACAGGCGTCACATTTCTTGTTTCTTATCATCCATGCCCAAAATAATCATTTACCCAAAATCGAGTGAGTTTGTGCATGATGCATTCATATTCAGTCGTCACTCGTAGTTGTGCTGCTTATGAGTTAAAACCAAATAGCGGCATATAGTCATTATTGTCTCCCAGGTTGACCTCTAAGCGCAGCACCTTGTAACACATGGCAAACAAAGACTCTCCCAACCAACGGGGATCAAAAGCCTCGAGGGCCCTGAGCATGCCTGCAGGGCCGGCATCGCCCTTGAGCTCTATAGGGGTCAACACATCGATAAAACTGGCCACCAAACCGTAGAGATCCCGTTCAGCATCTCCTTCCAGGGCCCAGAGATCCGGGTCGGCATATTGAGCAGCATAGTGTCTGGCCGCTATGTCCTGACCCAGGCCAAAGTTCAAAAGCACGGCGCTGTCGCCATTACAAATAATATTCTTCGGGCAGATGGCTCGATGGAAGATATCCAATCTGTGGAGATACTGCAGCGCCGTCAGCAACTGTCTAAACCAGCCTATCACCTGTTGCGGCGATTGGATCTCGGTGCAATCCAAAGCAACGCCCCGCTCCCAGGCCCTGGCAATGAAGACCCGGTCGCTGCCGCCAAGTTCGCCAAAGGCCAATACCCGCTCCACATTGGGGTGATAAATGCGGCTCAGGCTGCGGTATTGATGACATACACGCCCCACTCGCCGACCACCAGAACATCCACCTCCATCGCTTGCCCGGACTGAGTCGGGATCTCAATATTGGTCAGCAGCAGATAATCTTTGGGTAACTCATCACCCAGCAGTTCAAAGGCCCAGCGCTCGGCGTCGTTGACCGGGGTTCCAAAACTGATGTGTTTGGCCATATCACTCTCCCTGAGATTGGCAATCAGTGGGGGCAGAATAAAAAGCTAGAGAATAAAAAGCCACCCAAATTTGGGTGGCTCAGGAAAAATTCACTTATCTTCAGTGGTGGCAGTGCTCATCACACTCATGGTCATCATCGGCAAACTCGTCATCGCCGTCCTGATGCTGCATCACGCCCCAACCATCTGTCATACCATCAAACTCGGCGGCAAAGCTGTTCAGCTCGGTTTCGCGCGCCACCAATGCCTGATACTCGGGCACCATATTGATGCAGACAATCAGCTCCCACTTTTCTATCTCTTCGTTGAACTGCAGCTCAACTTCGCCGGCCTGCTCGGATTGACTCAAATCTTCCAATGCCGATTCAGCGTCGCGCTGATCATCAAACACCAGGAAAAAGTCCACATCCAAAGGCTTGCTCAGGTCGATACCCGACTCCTGCATTGCCTGCAGCATCTTGCCGTTGTCATCATCTGGAAATTGCATTCTGTTCCCCTTGCGCTTATTGCGCCGCCACTATTTTAACCGTTTCGCCGTTGAAGCTGACCAGATCGCCCGGCAGCAATTTCTTGCGCTTGCGGGTTTCAACTTCGTTATTGACCAGCACCAGCCCTTCGGCAATCACATGCTTGGCCTCAGCGCCGGCACTGGTCATGCCTTCTGCCTTCAGCACCTTATAAAGCTCAATATACTCATCGCCGCTATTGAGGGTGAATTCGCTCATTTTCTGTGTCACTGTGACCTTGCCTTGCTGGAATTGACTCTATTTGGGGCGGATTATAGCAGCAAGCATCCGCTTGGGGGAGAGAAGTCAACGACGCTCATCACTGAGCAGGCCATAGGCCCTGTCATCCACCCAAAGATCGCCGATACGGAAGTTGTGCCGCAATATTCCCTCAAGCTCGAAGCCGCACTTCTCCATGACCTTGGCCGAAGCCAGATTATCATTGGCGCAGTGACCGATGAACTTATGAATATTGAAGCTCAAACAGCCCCAATCTATTACCCCGCGCAGCGACTCAGTGGCATAGCCCTTCCCCTGCATATCTGGATGCAACAGGTAACCCACCTCGGCCTGCGCCAGCTCAGGATCGACGCAGTAAAAGCCGGTCAAGCCGACAAAGCTGTCACTGCCCAATTCTTCAATCACCAGCGTCAGCCAGTCGCCGGACTCATAACGCCAAGGCTGGCTTCGCTGCTCAAACTTGGCTTTGAGCAGTGGTTCGGGTTCGGGATCTCTAACAAAGCGGCCCACCTCAGGATCGCAATGCAGTGCCAGAAACGCCGGCCAATCTTGCTCCTTCAGAGTCCTGAGCCTGAGTCTATCGGTATAGATTTCTATCACTTGCTTAAACTCTTACAGCTTAACCGCGACTGGTAACTTCAAGCAGGTGAAAACCAAAAGCCGTTTTCACCGGCCCCTGTACTTCATTGAGCGGCGCGCTGAACACCACTTCATCAAACTCACGCACCATCATTCCCGGGCCAAATGAGCCCAGCTCGCCGCCTTGTGCACCAGAAGGACAGGCAGAATGTTGACGGGCCAACTCGGCAAAATCGGCGCCATCGATAATCTGTTGTTTCAAGCTGGCGCATTCTGCTTCGGTTTTTACCAGTAGATGTCTTGCTGTTGCCTGTACCATAATTTGCTCCTCAATAATCTTGGCCAAGTGGCCTTTTTTCGGTCGGTCACCGAACAAACCCGGCCAGTATAATATCATTCTGTGTCAGAAGTTAACTGACACAACAATAATGGCAGGCCGTGAGTCGAAGCTAAAAAACGCCGTCAGATGACGGCGTTTTGAGTTTGCTTATCAAAGACTCGACTTAAATTCAGTCTCAGGCTGATGCTTTTTGCTTCAGCTGTTTTTCTATCCAGAGATCTATCTTGGCTTCCATCACCGCCATGGGTAAGGAACCTGTGGTAAGGATTTGATCGTGGAAGGCCTTGAGGTCGAAATTATCCCCCAGGGCTTTCTCGGCCCGGGCTCTGAGCTCCAGGATCTTCAGCTGACCAACTTTATAAGACAGTGCCTGACCAGGAATTGCCATATAGCGCTCCACCTCGGCGATGATGTCGCTTTCCGCCAGTGGAGAGTTGTCTTTCATATACTGAATCGCCTGTTCACGGCTCCAGCCCTTGGCATGCAGGCCAGTATCCACCACCAGACGCATCGCCCGCAGCATTTCATCCGAGAGCTTGCCGAAATACTGGTACGGATCTTCAAACAAACCCATCTCTATTCCAAGATATTCGGCATAGAGGGCCCAGCCCTCTTCAAAGGCGGTGTAACCGCTGAAACGTTGGAACTCAGGCACGCCCTGCAGCTCTTGCTTGATAGCTATTTGGAAGTGGTGACCCGGCGCCGCCTCATGCAATGACAAGGTAGTCATGCCCCACTTGGGCTGAGCTTTCAGATTATAGGTGTTGATGTAAAACACCCCTGGACGACTGCCATCGACGGCCGGTGCTTCATAGGAAGCTCCCGCAGCCGATTTTTCACGGAAGCTTTCAACCGGCTTCACCACATAGTCGGCCTTGGGCATCACATTGAAGTAACCGGGCAATACGGCATTGATTTTATCCTTAAGCACCATATAGCCGTCAATTAAGCCCTGCCTGTCACTGAAGAAGTATTCTGGCTCGGATGACAGTGAAGCAAAGAAGGCCTTGAGATCACCTTCAAAACCCACTTGCTGGCGCACCTTGTCCATTTCATCGAGGATCCGCGCCACTTCCTTGAGGCCGATTTGGTGAATATCGTCCACCGCCATAGTGGTTGTGGTATGAGCATTGGCCAGATGTTGGTACCAAACTTTACCGTTAGGCAGCGCCCACCAACCGTCAGTGGCCCGCGAGGCCGGCAGATAGGTTTGCTCGAAATATTGCTTGAGTGAGGCGATAGCCGGCAGCAGTTCTTGGCTGATCATCTGCTGGTATTCCTGCTCAATCAAGGCGCGTTCGGCGGCGTTGAAACTCTCGGGCATCTTGGTCACAGGGGCGTAGAAAATGCTATCTTGAGGCTTATCCACCAACTGCGCCTGCAACTGAGGGATAAGCCGCTCGACCAATACCCGTGGCAGCACAACCTTGCTGGCAATGCCTTCATCCATACGCTGTTTCGCCAGCTCTGTCCATTTGACAAAACCTTTCACCCTCTGCTGCCAGTTGGCGTAATCCTGCGGGGTATTGAAAGGCTGGGCACTCTCACCACTGCCAAGCTGCACCATGGTAATCACTGTGCTGTAGAACTGGCTTATCGGCATAAAACGGCTGGGGAAGGTTTCATCCACTAACGCCATATCCCTGTCATAAACAAACATGTCGTAACTGAGTTGCAACTGTTCGGGCAAAGCTTGTTTGTCTATGGTCTTGGCCTGGGCGGCGTAGCGACTGTTAAGTTCATGGCGCTGCTTGAGGTAGGCCTCGGAGAGATCGCCACCGAAAGTATCGTTATAGTCATTGACCCCAACAAAGGTGGCGTAGATGGGCTCAAGCTTGAGGTAATCCTTGAAAAATTGATCCACCATGGCGAGGTAAGCCTGCTCTGCCGTTTGTACCATTGCCGCAGCGGGCTGTTGCTCCGCCTGTGGCTGAGTCACCAAACTGCTCTCCTCTTTAGAGCAACCGCTCAACGCCAAAATAATAGAGCACAGCAAAAACCCTTTTTTCATTGTCGTTATTCTCCTGTCACAACTCAGTAGATGGATTGGTTAACTATACTTGTAGCAGTCACTAGCTCGGAGCCAACCCATGATTTATTCCTTCAGCAACTCGGGTTTCAGGGATCCGGAAACCGGGGTCTATAACCGGACCTATTTTATGGAAGTCTTTCACCGTGAATGGTATCGCCATCTGCGAGATCACCAGAGTCTGGCGCTATTGTATCTTTGCCCTCACATACATGAAACAGTTAACCAACCTCACTTGCTGGAATTCTTTGCCAAACAGGTGCAGCAAGCCTTGCTGCGCAATACTGATCTATTGGGACGCATCAACCACCAACTGTTCGCCCTCGGTCTATTCAACGTCGATAAGATGGGAGCCCAAAAGGTCATCGAACGGATTAATGAGAAAATCAACAAGTTCAGCGAAGAATACAACAAATTTCATCACCTGCAGCTGGACTACCGTCTGGCGGCCTGTATTTGCCAACCCAACAGAGAACTGAAACCCGAAACCCTGTTTATTGATGTTGAAACCCTGACCCATCAATTGGAACAGCAAGACAACACGCTTTCCAGCGTCAGGGAGATCCACTGAATCAGTGCAAAAGGCTTATCGCAGAATCGCAAAGGTCTCAACAGCAGATTATTTATGACTAAACTGGTCAGGATAAAATGAACCTGGCCTTGGTTAGTTTTGCTGCCCCAAACGGCTGAAATAACCGGGTGGATACCCGAGCCAATGCTTGAAACTTTGACGAAAGTGACAACTATCACTATACCCCAAACGCTCGGCAATCTCGCTCACCGACAGTTGGCCTTCGAGGATCCAGCTTACCGCTCGCTGACACCTTTGCTGATCCACCAGGCGTTGATAACTGCTGCCAAGGGCCGCCAACTTGCGCCTCAAACTACGACTGCTCATGTGTAACCTGAGTGCCATGGTTTCCAACGTTGGCACCAAGGGGAAATCGCCATCAAGTTCGTCAATAATTTTTTCAACCAGCGAACTCTGCTGCTCAAAACTTTGACTGCGACCTGAGAACTGAGTCAGATCCACCGCAAGCGTCAGCCAAGATTTGTCGAGGCGCCATTCATTGAAATCACTCTGGAACTCCACCCGCTTGGCCAGTTTTACCAAACTTGCAGACTGCATCAAGATGCCGGTAACACTGATAGCGTTAAAAACTATCTCTTGTCCGGTCAACTCCCGCGCCAAACTCAGTAATGCGCCTATACTGTGAAGAAATTCACCACGATAGATTAACGGTTCGGCCCGGCCGGTATTAAGCCAGCGCAGACGGATTTGATGCTCATCCTCCAGCAGTAAAAGATCAGCAAAGCTGCCCACCCACTTGGGATGATTTAGCACAAACTCCAGGCACTCACCAAGGCTCCGACATTCTCCAAGCAAAGGCAACAGAAAACCCAAATCAGTTACCCGAGTGTAGAGCCCGGCCAACAGGCTAACATCCTCACGTCGACTGCGTTGCATTAGAAACGCTATCGTGGCGCTGAGTTGCCAAACCCTTACCCATTGGCACTCCTTGAGCTCATTGATACCCGTACCTATGTGCAGGCATATCTCTTCAGCAGCCTCGGTTCCCAATTGTGACTGAATAAAACGAATAAGGTTGGCCAGTTCAAAAGCCGGGTACGCCTGATCCCCAACCATCATATTGGCTCGGTATTTGATCTGCATAGCCATTGTTGTCTTTTTGTTAATTACCAAAAATGGTTTTAGCGTATCCAGCAAGAGAATTAAAGACACACCGCATAAAAAACCCCGGGAAGCCGGGGTCTGATTATCGAGTTAGCGAGATACCAAAGGTTAGATTGGTCGATTTTTCTCAGCCAACTTGTTATAGCAGGCGTTGAGCATCAAAGAAGCGCTGTGAGCCAACTTGTCGGCCAGTTTCTTACGCAGCTGATATTTCACTTTGATCACAGTCCGATCCGAGGCCAGCTTCAGCAAGAGGTCGTCACTGGTGCCCACTTCATCTATGAGTCCCAGCTCTATAGCTTGCTGACCATACCAATGCTCACCTGTTGCAACCCTGTCCAGCTCCAGTTGCGGCCGATAACGACCGACAAAGTCTTTGAACAGCAAATGGGTTTCTTCCAGTTCCTGTTGGAACTTGGCTCTGCCTTCATCAGTATTCTCACCAAAGAGTGTCAGAGTACGCTTAAAGTCACCGGCGGTATGCTGCTCATAATCAATGTCATGCTTCTTCAGCAGCCTATTAAAGTTGGGTAATTGGGCAACAACACCTATAGAACCTATGATAGCAAACGGTGCAGCAATAATACGATCGGCAACGCAGGCCATCATATAACCGCCACTGGCAGCTACTTTATCCACGCATATAGTCAACGGCAATCCGGCACTGCGGATCCTGTCCAGTTGGCTGGCTGCCAAGCCATACCCATGAACCATGCCACCACCACTCTCAACACTGGCTACGACTTCATCCCCTTCCTCTGCAATAGCCAAAATAGCGCTGATCTCTTCCCGCAGCGACGCGACTTCGGCGGCTTCTATGCCGCCTTTGAACTCGATGACATATACCTTGGGATCTTTGACGTCCCCGGCATCCAGTGCCTTGTCATGGGCTTTTTGCTCAGCTTTGAGTTGTTTCTCATAGGCCTTGAACGCCTTTTTGCCCAAGAGCTCAGCCTTGAGATGATGCTTGAGCGATTTGAGTTCATCACTGAGATGAGTCAGTTTCAACTCGCCCCTGTCACTCTTTTGTTTTACTGCCGATGCCACCACAATCACCACTATGGCGCCGATAGCAACCACCAGGGTAATCGCCTTGGCAAGAAATAGTCCGTACTCGTATAAAAATTCCACTAGGGGTTCCTTTCACCGCGAGAAAGCACACAAAATTGCGCTATTCTAGCAGGCCTTTTATGGATAAAAAAACCCGATGCAAAACAGTTAAACGAACATCAATAAAATTAAGGGCTTCAGAGAGATTTTAACCATCCTTCTGCAGCCCTTGTTGTCTCTATGCTTTGTCTATTAAAACGCCGTTTTATTTTTCAGCCAAGTAATGAGTAAAACATGCCTGATTATCTAAAAAAGTGGCAAACTAATCCGCATTTGGCGCTTGTATTCGTCAATGCCTTTCTTTCACTCTCAAAATGGATCAATTCCTATGTCAAATATCACCGACCCGATTATCTACTTGGGTAACGATGCCTGATGGCCACTGACGAAGGCATCCAATGCAGTTCTAGCGCGGCTTTCGGCATCAGCCAGACTGTCGCTGGCCAGCATAGGCTCAACCACCTCGTAATAACACTTGATCTTGGGCTCGGTTCCCGAGGGACGCACTATCACCCGGGCACCACCTTCAAGGTGGAAGGTCAACACATCACTGGCCGGTAATTCGATAATCTCCCGCCGCCCATCGGCGTAACGTCGCTCGGCCGATTTGAGATCCTCGATCACCAATACTGCCATACCGGCGATGGACTCGGGGGGATTGGCCCGCAGATGGGCCCCGATATCCGGCGTTCCCGGCTTGAGCGCTATGCTCACTTGAGTATTGAGGTGCAAGCCATAGTCGCGATAGAGTTGTTCCAGTCTGTCCCAGATGGTTTTGTCCTGTGCCGCCAGCTCGGCTGTCAGCTGGGCAAAAGCCACCAGCGCCGACAGGCCGTCCTTATCCCACACCATACTGCCCACTGTGTAGCCCAGCGCCTCTTCATAGGCGAACAGGAATTTATTGTTGTCGCTCTGGCGTTGCATACCAACATTGGTGAGCCACTTGAAACCTGTGAGCGTGGTATAAAACTCACCGCCCTTGGCCTTGGCGATTTTAGAGAGCAAGGTTGAAGAGACGATAGTGGTTCCCAGCAAACGCTGATTGGCCGGCGCCTTGGACAATAGATAGTGGCCCAGCAAGGCTCCCACCTGATCGCCGGTGAGCATTTGATATTCGCCGTCATCGCGGCGCACGGCCACCGCCAGCCTATCGGCATCCGGATCGTTGGCACAGGCCAGCAGCGCCTGATGCTGTTTGGCCTCGGCAATCACCAGATCCATGGCGCCCTTCTCTTCCGGGTTAGGGAACTTAACCGTTGGGAAGTCACCGTCCGGTTTTTCCTGGGCGGCGACAGAATAAACCTGAGTAAATCCGGCATCCTTGAGCACTGTCTTGGCCATTTCTGCGCCAACACCATGCATGGCGGTATAGGCCAGGCTCACCCTTTCTGGCGCTGTTTTGTGCTGCAACACATCAGCATGGAACACACCGCGGCGATAATCCTGATAGAAATCATCCTGCAGCCAAATGAGTTTCCCCTGCTTGGTGGCTTCACTTTGCTCCAGCCAAGGCAGCTCTTCATTGGCAGCCTTGTCGATGCAGGCAGCAATACCTGAGTCGTGTGGCGGAATGATCTGCGCGCCATTGCCCCAATAGACCTTGTAACCATTGTATTGCGGCGGGTTATGGCTTGCGGTCACTACGATACCAGCGGCAGCTTCAAAGTGTTTCACCCCAAAGGCCACCAGCGGCGTGGCAGCTACTTTGGCGGTGAGCCGCACCTTAATCCCCATGGCGGTCAATACGCTGGCGGCATCATGGGCGAAGGTACGTGAATCATGGCGGCCATCGAAACCTATCACCACACCGCGGCTGGCGGCATCCTTGACCTGGGCGAGCAGATACTGCCCCAGGCCCGCTGTGGTTTGGCGGATAACCAAACGGTTCATCCGCATTGGACCGGCGCCGACCACGCCCCTGAGACCGGCGGTGCCGAAGGCCAAACGGCCGGCAAAGCGAGCTGACAATTCAGTTTCATTGCCTTCGGCTTTAAGACTCAACAGCTCATCCCGGGTTTTAGGGTCGGGATCTATCTCCAGCCAATGTTTCAGTTGCAGCTCCAGATGAGTATTCATAAGTGGCCTCTTTGATAATCAGTTTCATTCCAAAGTAAGAAAAACTCAGGTCCGCGACAAGTGAATTTGCATTAATTTTATGATTTTACTCAGGCTTTAGCGCCTGTCTTCCCGCTTAAGCTAGCTGTTTGTCGTCAGTTTGGGGTGTTGGCAGCGGTAATTAAGGACTAAGGAAGGTTGAGCGCTCGGCTTTCATAACACCTGTGACTGACAAACAGATAGATGCAACTATTTCAGCGGGACATATTAATGGAGATGACATTGTTGAAGATCTCCTTGTCAAATTGCTGCTCCAGTTGCTGCCGCCAAGGCATGGGGCAGACACGCACCAGAAAGAACTGCTCACGAGAAGTATCTGTCACAAACGCCATACCGTGCTGCATCAATTCATAGTGAATATCATGGACAAATACCATGGAAAAATTCTGCCGCCCGGTTAGCTGGTTGATATCCTCACGACTCATGCTGACCCCGTGTTCTACCTGCTCGAAGCGCTTATAAAGCCAGTCGGCAAACTCTTTGGCACTGACCATAGACATAATCCCATTCCTTATAGAAGTTTGAGCCACTCAAAGCTTTGTCAGCCGTTCGAAACCCAGCCAGATAGGCGATGGTATAGAGTGCCTATGACGAGACAAGTCAATTAATCATCGGCTGGCTATATTCATAAACTATAGTCGAGCACAGCAAACTAAGGAGTTGAATAGCCGTCAGCGCGGAAGGCGCCGCTGAATTGATAGGGAATACATGAGCAGAAAATGCCTCGCAAACTTAATTGCGAGGCATTTGGCTAAACGAAAGAAATTATTATAAGGTTTTCTAAAGCTTGAAAATATTATCCCCTGAATCCCTGTCTACCAGCTTGATGAAGGGATCGACCCCGACATAGGCAGGCTTTTCGCTCAGCACCAGTTCGAGATGATTCTCGCCGCTCTTGAGCCGGTATTTCTGCAGCGACAGCACCTGTTCATCCTGTTTGAGCTTGTCCGGGTTGACCTTGAAGGCGCCTATATCAATCCACTCGTCCAGCGGTACCTCCTGCTCAGCGCCCTTCTCTGAAGCGACCCGGCGCTGGGCATAGATATCCAGACTGACTTTAAACTGGCCTTCCGGCGTTTCGGTTACCTTGGCCTCGGTCAGACGCAGGTCATAGAGGCTGATTTCAGAGAAGGAGTCCTCAATGAAACGCGCCTCGGCGCCGTCCGTATCCCGCTTCAGATAGCTGAGCAGGTCCAGAGTGGTCGGGAAAGGATCGCCGCGGAACTTGTAGCGCTCAAGGAATGCCTTCAAATTGGCATTGAGCCGTTCTTCCCCCAGGCGGTCACGGATCCCCATCATGATCACCGAGCCTTTCTGATAATGGATATAACCCTGCCCTTCACTGCGCAGTAACGGCTGTTCGCCCTTGCTTTCCGATGAGCGACCTCGCAGGTAGCGGTCAAGCTCATACTTGAGGAATCGGCGCAGCATCTGCGGGCCATACTTGTGCTCCATCACCATCAGCGCCGAGTATTGTGACAGGCTCTCGGAGATAACCGCACTGCCCTGTACATCGGCAGCACCAACCTGATGCCCCCACCACTGGTGTGCCACTTCGTGGGCCGTCACATAATAGACGGGGTCAATATTGTCCGAGTTGCGCAGGTCGGTGATAAAGCCGATACGCTCAGAGTAAGGCACAGTGTTGGCAAAACTCTGGGCAAAGGAGCGATAACCGGGAAACTCTACTATACGCAGTTGCTTGTGTTGATAGGGACCAAAAGCCTGGGTGTAATAGTCGATAGAGTCTTTCACCGACTCTATCATTCGCTCCACGTTCCAATAGTGGGCCGAATGGTAGTACACCTCGATCACTATGCCCTTGTACTGCTGCCGGTCCACTTCGAAACGTCCGGAGAGGATCGAATAGAAGTTCACCATGGGGCTGTCCATCTTGTAATGGAAGAAGTTGCGACCATTTTCACGCCATTGCCGCTGCAGGTATCCAGGTACCAGTGCCATCTGTTGGCCCGAGGTGGAAACCGTGGCTTCAAAGTCGATAAAGTCGCCGTCTACGCCAAAGAAGTTCTGCCGATAAAAGCGCGTGTCTTCCAGCTTATTGGCTCTTGGTTTGTCTTCAAGACCACGTTTCTCACGCTCGTGGCGATCGCTGAGTTCATAACCTTCCTGATACCCAAACTGAGGCAGCAGCTCGATATTATTGATAAAGGTGCCGTTTTCGACCACAGACAGATCAAAGTTAGACTCTTCAACCCCTTGGGTTTCCCGAATCAAATGAATGCGGCCGCTGATTTTCTCCCCCGGCGGCAACGGCTTGTCAAACACCAGCCAACTGATATTGAACTTATCGTCAAACTCGCCCAGAGTCGCCCCCGGTAAGGTGATACTAAGATCTTCCGCGCGGGTGTGGGACGGTAGACTGACCAGTAATTTGCTTATCGGCTTGTCCTGTTTGTTGACCCAATCAAGCTTGATATCGGCCTCGATTCGCCGTGACTCGGGATAGATATCAATGTCGGCCTTGACTGCAGTGGTGGTCAGCACGGGCAAAGACGCATACTGCTTGAATTTCTTCTCATAGTCGGCACGCAGGTCGGTTTCCTCATCATTGGTATAGTAATGATTGACCACCTTGGTCTGGTAGAAGATATAGCTGCCGCTGGCAACAAACAGCAGCACACCAAAGGCCGCCAGCAAGCGTCCCTTGGCCCCCAGCTGACCGCCCAGCAGGGCAAACCTGTGTTTCAGAGGCTGTTTCGGCCCCCTGTGATAGAGACCATAACCCAGCACAAACAGCAGCAGTGAGAAACCGCCCCAATAGAGCATATACAGGCTGTGGCTCAAGAGTCCCCAGCCGTAACCATTCATATCCGAATAAACCAGGTAAGGGGAAGCGCCGAAGTTATACAGCGAATGACCAAATCCCCAACTTGCCATCACAAAGGTCGTCAGGTAGTAAGCGACAAACAGCCCAATACCGGCATACTTGTTCGGGCTGAGTACCTGAAAGAAGAACGCCAAAACCGCCGACATCAGCAGTGGCAACAGATAGTAGAAGCCCAACCTGATGGCGTATTGAGCCAATTCGAGATTGTACTGCCCCTTGAACAGTTGGAACGTAATTGTAGTCAGGGTCGCCAACAGGTACAGCAGCGCCATCACCAACACCACAGCCACCAGTTTGGAAGCCCAGAACACCAGGTTCGGCACCGGCAGACTGTCGACTATGTCCCCCATTCCGGAGTTGCGCTCACGCCAGACAATCTCGGCGCTGTAGTAGATGAGTACTATCACCATCAACAAGCCGGTGGCCCCGGCAATATTATCGACCATGTCCTGGGTCAGCGGCCAGTTGGAGGTACCATACCAACCAAAATCACCGAACATGGGCCCAACCAGGTTAAAGACGGTGAGCAGCCCCAAAATCACAAACGGTGCTGTGTAGAGCACCTGGCGGATTTCAAAGCCGACTCGAGCCTTGAACTGCGCCGAAGTCGATGGCGAGCTTGCGCGGCTCAGTTGCTGCAAAGGCTGCAATGTCGGGGTTGCAGACTGCTTGCCGGCGCGTTTGTCCTTCTTGCGAGTAAGTGTTGGTTGGCGCCAAACCTTGGCTACAAGCAGCAAGATGACAGCCAGAGAAAGCCACATGGCGCGGTTGCTGAGCATAACACCGGTCAGCTCCACCAACTGGGTGTTTTTCTCGGCTATGGTCCAGTAACGGGTAAGGTCGGCAAAGGTGCGCAGTGCAAAGGGATCCAACATGGCCGCCAGGGTGCGAAACTGCGGCTGGCTGGCCAGTTCGCCGGTGAGGTTATAGATAATAAGCAGTGCTACGGCGGTCAGATACAAACCCATCATGGAGCGAAAACGGCTGGCCATGGCATAAAACAGCGCCGATATCAGCAACAGGCTAGGCGCGGCCAACAGCAGCAAGGGCAGCAGATAATAGCTGAGCCGATTTTCACCGAAACGGCTGGCATCGACCCAAGGCATAAAAGAGCCGAGCCACATCGCCAGCGGCACCATGGAAAACACCGCCATGACCACCAGATAACTGCCGAAAAAACGCCCCAACTGATAGGCCAGCGGTGTCAGCGGTTTGGAATAGATCAGTTCCTCCATCCCGTGCTGCTGGTTGCGCACCGCTGTGCTACCGACAAAGTTGACCACGGCAAACATGGAGATAAAGCTCATGATCAGCAGGGTCTGGGCAATGCTGAAGGGGCTGTTCTTCAGCACCTCTCCGCCACCACCTATCTGCACATTGTTGGATACAACGGATAGAAAGCTGATTAAAAACAACAGCAAAGATACAACATAAAAAGATGGCTGCCGCAGATAGTAGCGCCATTCAAAGCGTAACATGGAAACAAACATGGGCAGTTCCTCAGGCAGCCTGAACCGGCTTGCTGTTGCGGTGGCGATGCAGGGTGCTGAAATAAAGATCTTCCAACCCCGGCGTTGCCTGAGTAAAACCTTCCGGCGCCGAATCGGCCCAGACATGCAGCACAGTGCGACCGGCAAACAGGCGTTTGGCAATCACATTGAGCTGTTGTTCAAGCTCGCTGACCTCGGCCTGGCTAACGGTGCGAGTCCAAATTTTTTGCTCCAAAGAGGCCACCAAATCCATGGGATTACCCTGCAGCAGGATCTGACCAGCGGCGAGCACCGCCATATTGGCGCAAAGCTCCGAGACATCTTCCACTATATGGGTCGAGAGGATAATCACCTTCTCTTCCCCCAGGCTCACCAATAGGTTGTGGAAACGGTTGCGCTCCTCAGGATCCAGGCCGGCAGTGGGTTCGTCGACAATCAACAGTTTGGGGTCGCCAAGCAGCGCCTGCGCAATCCCGAAACGTTGACGCATACCGCCGGAAAAACCGCTGACCGCCTTATTCTTATGTTGATAAAGGTTGGTGTGTGCCAGTAAGCCATCCACCATCTCACGCCGTTCACCCTTGTTGTTGATCCCTTTGAGAATAGCCAGGTGATCGAGCAAGTCCCAGGCGCTGATCCTGGGGTAAACATTAAAATCCTGCGGCAGATACCCCAGGGTCTGGCGCAATTTTTGCGGCTGTTTGAGAATGTCTATGCCGTCGAAACTAATGCTGCCGCTATCGGCACTTTGCAATGCGGCTATGGTGCGCATCAAAGAGGATTTGCCTGCACCGTTGGGACCGAGCAGACCAAACATCCCTTTCTCTACCTGTAGATTTACATTATCCAGTGCCTTAACACCGTTATCATAGGTCTTGCTTAGGGCTTCGATACTGAGCATAGTTTCCTCATGCCGGAGAGATAAATGATGACCAAGCTAGCATGATTTAAACCTTGCGACCCGCAAAACTTGTAACAAAAAATCATACATTTAACATACTTTGTTCGCTAACACCGATAACCTTTTACTGGACACTTTCTCTTGTGCCGTTTGCCAATGGCTCGAGGCATCATCAAGAAGAATTAGCAGATACATTGATTATCCTGAGCGGCCCCCCCTGGTTCGCGCTCCAAAAAATGTCGCCGGTGATGGATTATGCTATGTGCGGTACCTTGGCTGGACTATTTCACTTTTTTGCAGCGCCACCTCAGGAAAGGGCTCAAGGCTGACTTGTCCCAGGCTAAGGCGACTGTCGGCAAGGGTGAGTCTGATACGTTTGGCGTTGAATTCGATATAAATAAGCGCCGGCTTTGTGCCGGACAACAGCTGCAACATATCATTTGCTTATGATTTTCTTGAGCTTAGGGAAGCCGACTTCGACTTGCCCCGGCATGCCTTCAGTCAGATGCCTTGAACGCCAATTGCTGTGTAGCCACTCTCTACAAAAGAGAAGGCCACGAGGACTTATTCGCACCTTCCTTAGTTCGAGTGACCAAGAGAGCGCCTTAGCTTACTCATCCCCTGTTCCATACTGACGATAACCCTGTAATCCAAGTCACGCTTGGCGGCTGAGATGTCATAGTAATGGCTGCAGGAAAGTTGTTTGGCGACAAAGCGGGTCATCAGTGGCTCCTGCTTGATAGCCAGCAGTCGGTATATTCCTTCGAGCATGGCGCCAATGGCGTAGGCCAAAGTGGCCGGCACCCGCTTTTCCACCGCGGGTAAATTGTCACAGGCAAGAATGCTGTCGAGCATGGCCGCCATAGTCAGGGGCTGATCGTTACTGACAAAATAGGCCTTGCCATTGCAGCGGCTAGGTTCGGCCAGCAGGCTTCTGGCCGCACTCAGGTGGGCAAAGGCGGCATTGTCGATATAGATGGTGTCCACCAATTTGTCTTCACGGCCCACCAACTTGAGCCGGCCCTTGCGACCTCGCTCCAGCACGCGGGGCACCAAATGAGGATCGCCAGGCCCCCAAATCAGGTGCGGCCGAATGGCCACTGTCTTCAAGCCCTCTTTGGCACCGGCCAGCACCAACTCTTCCGCTTCCGACTTGGAGGCGCCGTAATGGTTGAGATAACGCCTGGCATAGGGAACCGACTCATCGATACCGGCCTCATCCTTGCCATCGAAGGTGACACTCGGCGTGCTGGTATAGACCAGATAACCAATCCCCAATTCACGGGCGCAGGCGATGATGTTTTCTGTCCCCAACACATTGGGGCGAAAATAGCTTGCTCTGCCACCCCAGACTCCAGCCTTGGAGGCAACGTGAAAGATAAGCTCACAGCCATCGAGGGCTTGTTTCAATGCTTGCTTGTCGCAAATATCGGCGCGCACCATGGTGGCTCCCATGGCCTCGAGCGCCGGATAATGGCCCCTGGCCACCCCCACTACCTGAATACCGGCGGCCAGCAGCGGCCGACATATGGCCGCTCCCAAAAAGCCTCCGGCGCCTGTCACCAATACCCGCTTGACTCGGGTCGCGAGTTCCCGGGCCAGCGCCAACAGCTCGGGATGAAGTTCATCATGCCCTTTCTCTTGTGACAAAGCCGCGGTCTCTTGTAATAAAGCAGCAGTCTCTTGTGACAAAGCCGCTGGCAAATCCTGCGACGAGGCCGGTGAACAGTCCTGTGATGACGAGGCTATTGACTCAGGTGATTGAGATCGTGGTGCAGATGTGGCCATAGTGGGTTTCTGTCTCTGTTATCTATTTTGGTTTTCAGCCGTTTCCATCCAACTGTTTTTGCGCCCAAACGGCAAGTTGCTCGCGAAATATCTTGGCATTGTGGCGCACATCCATGGGAAACCCCGGATGCAACATAAAATGCCTGATGCCCCGGGTCAGTGGCTGCTTGTCGGCAAGTGCCTGCAACTCGGTAAACAGCTGTTGCTGCTCGACTGGCGACAGGGATTGCTCAAGCTCGATGCAGATAAGCGGCGCTTTTTCGGGCACAGTGCTATCAGGGGAAGTGCTATCAAGAGAAGTGCTATCAGCGCCAGTAGTATAAGAGAAAGTGCTCTCTTGGACTTTCCCACCGCCGCCAGGCTTATTCTGCGTCAGTTCAACGCCAACCAATGCCGAACGTTTAACCTGAGGATGGGTATTGAAAATCCGCTCACAGGGAATAGACAGATAGCGCTTTTGCAGCTCACCGTCCTCAATGACATCCACTCTGTGGGCCTTACGGCCACACATCCATAAACGGCCCTCTGCATCAAGATAACCGAGATCGCCCATCCGGTGCAGTTGCCTGCCTTCATAGGCAATCTTGGCCTGTTTGTTGGCGCCTTCACGGCGATAGTAGCTCTGGTTGACCACAGCGCCGTCAACGACGATTTCGCCTATCTCCCCCGTCGCCAACTCGAGAGTCGGCGACCAACTGTCGATGGCATCTTCACTGATCCCTATGATACTGACCCTTATTCCGGATACCGGCTTACCGACACAGATGCCGCCGCCCTTGTCGGTGATGGCGGCGGTAGCGCCAAGCGCCTTGCTGCCAATCATGGAGACTGGCAGGGATTCGG
This sequence comes from Shewanella sp. MSW, assembly GCF_007636515.1. Lineage (NCBI taxonomy): Bacteria > Pseudomonadati > Pseudomonadota > Gammaproteobacteria > Alteromonadales > Shewanellaceae > Shewanella > Shewanella sp. MSW. The sequence continues at coordinate 47,063 of NZ_LVDR01000005.1, read as the reverse complement.
TGGCGCCATAGGAGTTGAGCACTTCGACATCCTCGGCCAACATGGCGGAGAAACGCGCTATCGCCTTGGGGTCGGCCGGCGCGCCGGCCGATATCACCCGCTTCAGGCTGTGCAGCTGGCGCCCGTTTCCGCCCTGTCCCAAACGGTCGAGCAAGGCGGGATTCACGAACATATTGCTGCAGGCATAGTGCTCTATGGCAGCAAACAGGTTTTCCGGTCTGGCGGTTATCGGTTTGCTGGCATCCATTTCAGGTACAATTGATGCCATCCCCAGCGCCGGACCAAAAAGGGCAAATAGCGGGAAGGTAGACAGATCCCGCTCGCCGGGACGAATGCCATAGTCATTTCGCAGCGCGGTTATCTGCGCCTCAAACATGCCGTGGCTGTAGACCACGCCTTTTGGGGTGCCGGTGCTGCCACTGGTAAACAAGATGGCCGCCATCTGCTGCGCGCCGAGCTGCGCCATGGGAAATGTGGCTGACTCGGGTGCCCTGGCCAGCAAACGGCTGACACTGCTGCCACCCCAAGGAGGGTTACGGCCAAGAAAGCCTTCACCTGCCGTCAGCAACAAGCGGATACTGGGTTTGCCCCAACCGAACAGCAATCTGGCCACATGGGCCTTGGGGATCCCGATAAAGGCGTCGGGTTCGGCTTCGGCCAGACACTGCTTGAGCTTGGCGATCCCCATACCTGGGTCCACCATCACAGGGATGATCCCCGCCTTGAACAGGGCAAAGGTAAGCACAAAAAACTCTATCCCCGGAGTCACCATAAGCACGGCTTTCATCCCAGGCTTGAAGCCATAGTCGAGCAAGGCGCAAGCGAGTCGGTCGCTGTCGCTGTCCAGGGTCTTGAAATCAAGCTCCTGGTAACTGAACTTGCCAGCGCGGCGGCGCTGCACTGCAACCGCCAGGTCCTCGCTCTGGCTGATGGCCGCCTGTTTCAGGTGGCGACACAGGTTGTGCCCCTTGGCAGAGTTTGCCTCCGGGGCCGGTTCATTGGCAGCCATTTGCGAGTCTTCGGCGGGTGGGAGCATCTCAGTCAGCGCTCCCGGCTAAGGCGGTTTCCGCCGATGCCTTTTCGTCAGCGTTAGATGTTTGTTCGTCGGCGCTTTTAGTCACTGCCGTTTCAGCAATAAAGCGGCGAATATGGGCTATCACCTCATCACTGGCGTCTTCAAGAATATAATGGCCGCAGTCGGCAAAGGCATGCAGCTCGGCTTTGGGCAAGCGCTGCTGCCAACCTTCAAGGAAGTGCCGGTCAAAGACAAAGTCCTTGAGGCCCCAAAGAATAATGGTCGGCACCTGGGTAAACTGCTGCAAACTGGCATCAATCGACTGTACCAACTCCCAGTTTCTGTCACCGGGCTTGAGCGGAATATCCTGTACAAACCTCAAAGTAGAGATCCGATTTTGCCAAGAGTTGAATGGTGCCACGTAGGCGCGGCGCACATCCGCAGCCATGGGCGCACGTTTGACTCCCACATAGGAAGCGGCGGACGAGAAGGCATTGAAGCCCCGCACCAGCAGGGTGCCAAGCGCGGTATCGCGGCAGATTTTCAGCGCCAGCGGCAAGGGCTTGCTCTCTGGCAAACCAAAGGCTGCGGTATTGAGCAGCACCAGGCGTTTAATCCTCTCGGGATAGCGAGCGGCATAGCCCATGCCTATCATGCCGCCCCAGTCATGCAGCACCAGCGTGATATTGCTGCGAATATCCAGACTGTCCAGCAGTGCTTCCAGATCGTCGATACGTTGCGCCAGCGTATAGTCATAGGCATCATCGCCCGGTTTGTCGGACAAGCCGCAGCCGATATGATCCGGCACCACGCATTCATATTGGTCGCTTAACGCCTGCACCAGGTTACGGTAGTAAAAAGACCAACTGGGGTTACCGTGCACCATCACCACGGCATCGGGGCGTCGGCCGTTAATTCCGGCGGGTTTTTCATGCACATAATGCAGTTTGTGGCCGCCGAGCGTGATGAAATGACGCTTGAACGGGAAGAGTGTATCTAGGGTGGCCATTGGCTATCCTGTTGTTAATTTTGGTTATTTAGGCACTATTCTAATGGGCTCTGTCGAATGGGCTCTGTCAAATGGGCATTGTCTAAAGCCTATATCAAGAGCTTACCAGCGCAGCCCCAGCATCATGCAGTTGAGTCCAGAGCCTATGCCAAGAAAGCTCACCCGGTCGCCTGCCTGCAAAAAGCCTTCACCATGGGCCAGCGCCGCCGACACAGGCAAAGAGACAGTGCCCATATTGCCAAGGCGGGCAAAGGTGGGAAACTCTTTGTGCTCGGCAATGCCCAGGGCGCCCAGTACTTGCTTTCGGTTGGCAGCACCCACCTGATGACAGATAACCTTATCCACCTGTCCGGCAAGCCACTGGCGCTGCTGCAAAAACTGCTCCCAGGTCTGGCGCGCCAGCTCCACCCCCTCCTTCAAAAGGGCAACGGCATCTGTGCGCATCACCTCACGGTAGAGGCGGTTACCGACCTCGACAAAACCCCACTGACACATCTGATGATGCTCCGGCGCCGCCAACTGACTGGCACCGAGCAACTGATGCTTGCGGGAGGTGGTAAGCGGCAAGCTACCATCTGTGAGGATAACGGCCACGGCACCTGAGCCGCCGGTCAGGGTGGCCAGAGACGCCGCAAAGTTTGCCATGCTGGGATCGGCCAGCATCTGCTCTATGGACGCCTCGACTATCTCCCGGGATGATTCACAGGACACTACCATACCGGCGCGGATCTGCCCCAGTTCAATACGGTTGGCCACATCCAGAATACCGGACAGGACTCCCAGGCAGGCGTTGCTGATATCAAAAACGGCGCAGTCACGCCCGATACCTATGGCAGAAGCCACAGCGCAAGCCGTGGCCGGCTCATGCTGGTCACGGCACACGCCGGTGTAAACCAAGGCGCCAAGTGCTTTGGGCTCCAGCCCAGTCTCGGCCAGCGCCTTTTGGGCGGCGCACACTGCACCTTGGGAAACCTTGAAGCCCTTGGGCCACCAACGACGCTCCTCAATGCCTGTCAGGGCAGCGAGTTGCCCAATGGGGATACGAAACTTTTGATAAAGCGGCGCAAGCCGGGATTCCAACTCGCGGCTGGACACCATTTCCGGCGCCAACTCATAAGCCAGACTATTGATATACACACGGGAATAATTCATGAAAAGCCAATCGCTCTCTCGGGCGCTCTGTGCCCTTGTTATCTTTTGGGGTCGTGATAATTAACTCTTATGCCCCAGGCTGGCGTCATTTGACCAAGAAACGCCGGGGTATTCAATAAAAAACGCATTAAGCCGGTACCTGGCGCCGACTAATTCCCCGCTTGCGAGACATCTCTGTCCAAGCGGGCCTTGTTATTTCATTTATCGGCCACCAGGCAACCAGGCATGGATCAAAGCGTTGCGCGGCGTGGTGGCCTGTTCGCAAAAGGCGCCGAGCTGTACCCGGTAACCTGCCTCCAACAGGAAACAGACCCTATCAAGCAGCAGGTACCGTTCAATAACCGGCCGAAACAGATGTGCCGCCAAGTCAATACGGGCGGTTAATCTGCGCCTTTGCTCCCCCAAGTGCTGATAGGCGGCAAAATCCACCGCCTCAGGCAATAGCACTCCCTTTTGCGCCGCGGCCCAAAGACAGAACTCCTTAAAGCTGCCGGACAACTGACTCTGCCGCACAGCAGGCAGTGGTAGATAAGTGTCCCGAGTGCGCACTTCACGCTGCAGACTATCGAATCCGAGCCGCCAACTGACCTCTTTGATCCTGTCGGCGCGCGCCTTTTGATTGGCAATAACACTGTGATTAAGCGGCAGTTGCAGCGCCGCCTTATCCAATCGCAGCGCCTGCTCTTGGGCACCTAGACTCAAGGGGGTGATATCGCCGGAGGGCAAGAGGTGATAACAACAAGGGGAAACCGAGACCACGGCGGTACCACTTGCAACCGCGCGGCGCAACAGCGTCAGGTGCAGCTCGCCGCAGGCATGCAGCGCAATGGCATGCTGCTTGGGCTTGAGATAACAAGGCTCGGCAGCAAAGGCATCGGCGCAGACAAATTGCTGCGGCAAGTTACGTTTTTTTGCCGCTAGCTCGCCGGCTTCGCACAAAGATGCTTGCCACTCCAGGCTCAATACCGCCTTGCCGCTCAAGGCGCTGAGCAGGCGCCCGAGATGCCCTTTCCCGGCGCACCACTCCAATAAAGGAAAGGGGTTGTTATGGGTGGCTATAGTATTGGCAAAGCGGCTTATCTGCTGCCATTTTCGGCCCTTGATACCGGCGCTGAGCCGAGCCTCGGTTGACGCGCAGAGCTTAGGTTGGTCGTTATCCTTTGCAGGTGCCGGATAATCAAAGAGCTGCCAGGCAAAGTGTCTCTTGTCCCACAGGGCCAATTCATGCTCGCTCAAACCTGCAGCCAAGGCTGGCCAAAGGGTTGCCAACAACAATGACTGACTGGCATCCACAGTCTCGAGCGCATCGTCATCAATAGCCCAGAGCGCTGCGGCCAGCTTGGCAAAGCGCTGCTGCCAGGGAAGCTTGTGGTGCTCGAAACTTCTGACACTCCAAAGCTCGCGGCTTGAGAGCAACAATTGGCTGAGCTGTTGAAGCTCTGCTTTCACCTCGGGCAAGCTGCAATCAACTGCCGTCAGCCGGGTTTCAACCCTGTAAGCCACTGGCTCGGCTTGCCGGGAGGAATTCTGTTGGCAGTCACACATTTTACTGGCCCGATTAACTTAAAAGGGCTGCATTATAGCCCCTGGCTGCCTTTGAGGAAAATAGCGTTCCAAAGCAGCAAACTGGGGGCAAAGCCTTTGCGCAAGCTGGGGTTGAGTCTCCCGCTTGCTGATAGCTTTACAGCCAAAGGAAAAACCAGCAGTAAAGACAAATTCACATAACAAATTGATTAAAAATGGATAATTATTTCAATAAACTATGCCTAAAGCCCGAGTCATCATTTTTCCTGGCGGCCTGGCAACGAAAGCTGCCGCCGCTGTTTTCAGGTATAAATTTGCTCAAAGCTTTTACCGCGGCATCTGCCACAATAGACTGGTGCCCTCAAGCTGGCAAAACTATCGAACGAACTCAATCTAACGAACTCAATCTAACGAAATGGTCGAGTGAAATCGGTCGAGCGAAATCAATCGCGCCAATTCACGGCGCTACATTCGGCCGCTGAACAGAATATTGATAAAAAGGATGTTGAATGATCCAATCTCCCTGTGTGGCGCGCTGCGGCCTCAATGAAGATGACTTTTGTATGGGCTGCCTGCGCCATATAGATGAAATCGTCAATTGGAGCCGCTGCCCGGACGAAGATAAACGCGCCATTATTGCCAAACTCCCGGAGCGAAAACGCGCTTTTTCGGGCATGGAAAACAGCGGCATTATCAGTAGAGACAAATACCTCGAGGCAGAGGCCAGGCTTGGGCGCAGCGACAAGAGCAAAGCAAAAAAAGCGTGATACAACTTCAAGCGTTCAAGGCAACCAAGCCTTCAATAAAGAAAAAGACCGCTATTGCGGTCTTTTTGGAATTTATGGGTCACTCAGACATTACTGCGCTGAGCCGGCAGCGCCATTACCGTTATGGGAATGGTGAGTTTCTGTAAGACGACGCATCAGCGGCAATACCGCCAGCGCGATAAAGGTACAAACCAGCGCCGCAATCCCCAACTTGTTGAACAAGCTAGTATAGATAGGCAGAGTCTCAAGCGGATCTGTAATGTTCTTCGGCACACTGGCGAAGTTGGCCACCACACCACCCAGATACTGAGAGATGCCCGAGGCGACAAAGTAAGCCCCCATCATAAAGCCACCCATGCGCTCAGGTACGTAACGGGCAATCATCGCCAAGCCCAAACCACTGACCAGCAGCTCACCGAGTGAGTATGCACCGTAACCCCAGATCATCACCCAGGAAGAGGTCTTGCCATCGACGGCGAACATACCGGCGAAGCTGTAGATGAAGAAACCCAGCGCCACTACGGCAAAACCCAGTGCGAACTTGGCAGCGATGGAAATATCCTTGTTGTTACGTCCGGCAGAGGCATAAACCCAGGCCAGCACAGGGCTAAGCAACATGATCCAGATAGGGTTCAAGGCCTGGAACTGCGCCGGTGACCAAGTCCACAGATCGACACCGAAGGCCTGGAAGTTCCAATCGACGTTACGCAGGGCAAACAGCGCCAGCGAGGTAGACATCTGCTGGTAGAACACAAAGAAGAATACAGTTTGTACCGTCAGTACCAAGGCGGCTATCAAACCGGCACGCTCACTGGTTTCACTGTTTTTAATCAGGTAGATAAAGATACCGAGTACGGCAGCACCTGCGGTGTAAACAAAGGCGCGGGCCACATCTTCATATTCAAGGATAAAGGCTGAAGCCACTACAGAAAGGGCCGCCAGGCCGAGTACCGCAAACAGCTTATTCATTTCCACCGGACGGGTATCCGGCTCTGAGCCATAGTTGGCCAGAGTTTTACGCATCATGGCGTAGTTGCCCAGTCCCACCAGTAAGCCCACGCAGCAGACGGCAAAAGCCGCGTGCCAACCGAACTCGTTGCCATAGTTGGCGTTGACGTAATCTTTAATCCAGGGAGTCAACAACATGGAGAAAGTAGAACCTACATTCACCGCCATGTAGTAGATGGTAAAGGCGCTGTCTATCTTGGAGTCGTCCCCCTCATAGATTTTACGCACCAGGTTACCGGCATTGGGTTTGAACAAACCGTTACCGACAACAATTACCCCCAGAGCCGAAAACAGGAACCAGGTGTTTTCGGTTGGCACTGTCATCAAGGCATAACCCAGAGACAGAATACCGGCACCGAGCAACATGGTGCGCTTGGTACCGAGGATCTTATCCCCGACCCAACCACCAATCGCCGGCGACACATAAATCAATGCGGCACAGGCACTCCATACCAGGTTGGCGCGACTGTCCTCAAACCCTAGACGCTGTACCATGAAGTACACGATAAGCGCCTGCATACCGTAATAACCGAAACGTTCCCATAGCTCGATAAGTGACACAGTCATAAAAGAATGTGTCTTACTTACCTTAGGAGACCCTAATGTCATTTTGCTTGCTTCCATCTTGATTTGAAATAATTGTCAGACGAGTATAAAACTGCAGGCCGCACAATCCAACGCAAACTCTGGGGCAAAACACACTTTGTCGCAATTCTCCTACTCAGCTCAAATTCCATTGGCGACTTTTTCAACAATACTGGGTTATTCAAAAGAGTAAAGCGAAGCAAACCTAGCTGTAACAAGGTTTTTTACTGGTTAATGAGAATATTTATCAGTATCAAAATCACCGCAAAGCCAAGGTCAGAACCGCTTTTATCAGCGCCTTTGATATAAAAAAACCGCCCTTGGATAGACGGTTTCCATTGAGTAGCCTACGCCTTATCAGGCCGAGCAAGATAGGCGGTCAATCTTTGGCTGCCATTCTCGCCTTGAGATCGGCAAACGGATTGAAAGTGGCCGGCGCCTGTTTGGCTTCACTGGTGTCGCCGTACTGCACCAGCTCTTCAAACCTGGAATGCTCATTGTCATGGCAGTAGAGGCACAACAGCTCCCAGTTAGAGCCATCTGAAGGGTTATTGTCGTGATTGTGGTCTCTGTGATGCACAGTCAACTCACGCAAGTTCTTGTGGGTGAACTCCCTGGCACAGCGGCCACAAACCCAGGGATACAGCTTGAGCGCCTGCTCCCGATAGCCTTTTTCACGACTCGCCTGATACTCACGGGCCTGTGCCAGCACCCGATCCAATTTACTCTGTTCTGCCATCTTTCTTTTCCGATGAACGGGCCGCTTAGTGGCCCTCTACATATTCTGCACTGGACAGATGCAGATAGTGCAGGTATTTCTCATACTGAGTCACCACATCTGCCTGGATCTGCTCTTCCGTATAACCCATCACATCATAATACTGTCCACCATGTTCGAGAAAGACTTCAACCCGGAAGTAGTTATTTTGTGATTCATCCTCACCTTCTTCCTGAGTTTGATGGGTCACAGGCAGCGTAAAGGCACGGATCCGCAAGCCATAAACAAAAGTCTGCACCTCTTCATTTTCGATAACCAACCTCACCCTGTCTTCATCGTACTGGAGATCAGCATTGATACCGCGGGATAAAAATCCCTGAGAGACCTTGGACAGCGCCGGTGTTGCCACGTTGTCGACAAAGCGCCGCGCCTGCTCGTAAGAGGGATGCGACACCAGCACATCTATTCTGTCTTCCCAGGACACGCTGGTTCTGGCGTACTGCACACTGGTGGTATGCAGCTGCACACTATTGATTTTGAGCCAGTCATCCTGCAACGCCTTGAACAGGCCAAAGCAGATAAGCAACATCACCAACAAGAACGGCATGGCACTGGCAATCGCCGCCGTTTGCAGCGCCTGCAAGCCACCGGCGAGCAGCAGTACAGAAGCCACTAAACCCTGCATCAAAGCCCAAAAAATCCGCTGCCATACAGGTGCATCGGCATCACCGCCTGAGGTGAGGTTGTCGATAACCAAAGAGCCGGAGTCTGACGAAGTCACAAAGAAAGTCACCACCAGACACACGGCGATAATGGACAGCAGATTGGACAGCGGCAAATGCTCAAAGAAAGTAAACAGGGCGACCGATACATCGGTGGAAACCGCAGTAGCCAGATATTCTGCGCCATGATTCATGATGGCATCTATCGCCGAATTACCGAAAACCGTCATCCACAAGAAGGTGAAACCACTGGGAACAAACAAAATCCCCACCAGAAACTCACGAATGGTACGGCCACGGGAGACCCGGGCGATAAAGGTACCGACAAAAGGTGACCAGGAGATCCACCAGCCCCAGTAAAGCAGAGTCCAGCCACCGAGCCAATCATTCTTCTGCTCGTAGGCATAAAGGTTGAAGGTCTTGCTCACCAGTTCACTCAGGTAACCACCTGTGTTTTGCACGAAAGACTGCAGCAGAGCGACGGTTGGACCAAACAGCAGCACTATCATCATCAGCACAAAAGCCAGCCCAAGGTTAAGCTCACTTAAGCGCTTTACCCCCTTATCAAGGCCGGAAAACACAGAGCCTGTGGCGATAAGAGTAATACCTATGATCAGTGCCACCTGCACCCCGGTATTGATAGGGAATATATCACCCAATAGATAATTAAGCCCCGAGTTAACCTGCAATACCCCGAAACCCAAAGAGGTAGCCACACCAAACATGGTACCCAATACGGCAAAAGTATCGACACAGTGACCTATAGGGCCATAAATACGTTCGCCAATCAGAGGGTAAAGTGCGCTTCGTGGCAGCAGTGGCAACTTATGCCGATAACTGAAGTAGGCCAGACTCAAGGCCACTACCGCATAGATGGCCCAGGCATGAATACCCCAGTGAAAGAAGGTGATCTTCATCGCTTCTTTGGCGGCTTCAACTGTATGGGGATCCGCATCCGGCGGCGCCAGATAATGCATCACAGGCTCACCGACCCCAAAGAACATCAAGCCTATTCCCATACCGGCAGAGAACAGCATGGCAATCCAGCTCTTATAGCTGTAATCCGGCTCGGCATGATCCGGCCCAAGCTTGATATCACCGAAGCGACTCACCATCACAAAGATGATGAATACCAGAAAAATCGCCACACCCATGATGTAGAGCCAACCCGCCTTCAACTCCAGCCAAGATTGAGCTGCCTTGAACAATTCCTGTGCCTCATTCGGCCAAACCGCGCCGACAAACACCAGAATAGCGATACAGATCAGTGACGAAAAAAACACCGGAGGATTAATACTCGACTTAATCAAATTTTGCGCTCCTTTTTACGGATAATTAGCGCCGCCTGCGAGCAAGTTCCTAAATTATAGCGGAACTCGGCCGGGGACAACGCTTATCCAAAGCCACACCAAAAGCTTATAGAGTGTTTATGTGCAATATGTGACACCCTTCCGCGGACAAGCTCTCGGCTTGATTTAAATGGAAGAGTTAGGGCCCACCGGGATCAAAGTGTTGGCGGGACAGACAAGATTACCGTGGCATAGTGAATGGCAATCGACTCAGACACAAACTGCTACTTTTGGCAACAATCGGCGCTGATTATACACAAAAATGAATAAAATGGGGAGTCTATAGCAACTCCAGCTCAAAGAATCATCACTTTAGTCCTTCACGACCTTGGGGGTTTGCGAAATTCCCGCTGTCAGATTAAAGCGCATCGCCTCCTCGAATGACCAATTCACCATGATCAAATCCTCTCGCTTGACCAGGCTGGTGACTCCGGCCATCTGGTAAGAGAGTTGAAACAGCACAGGCACCCAGTCCCCTTCGGGCAAGGCATCGAGCAGCGGCTGAGGTGGCTTGTCTGTCATGATAAAGCCGACCACAAAACCGCCGTTGGCCTGACGCACCAATACCGTCTGTTGCGACTTGGGCTTACTGCTATCACGGTTCATCAAAGAAGCAATATCGCGGATACTGCCATAGACAGACTTGAACAGGGGAAAGCGCATCAACTGTCGTTCAATCCAGCTCCAGAGCCAAACGATGGGGCTGACAGAAAACAGTAAACCGGCAACAAATACCAAGGCTGTGACCAATATAAAACCGGCTCCGGTAAATACAGTGTCCATGCCCACCAGAGAGAAGAGTAACTTGCCCAGGCTGTCGAGAGATTCAAACAAGGACCAGAACAGCCAGAGACTAAGCGCCATGGGCAGCAGATTAAGCAAGCCGCGGATCAGGGTTTGTTTCATTGAATTCCTCTTGATATTTAAGACTGTATAGGGCGCAGGACAGAGGCTCAAAGGAAGGTTTCTCGGCAGCCCCTTCCCCAACAGGCGCTCAACTCTGTATCCTGACAGAGACGCAAATCGATAGCAAAATGTTGTGCATTACCCCGGGAGGCCGCAGGGTCTCCCGGGTGCGACAAGGAGAATAGCAGCATGCGCGTAACCCGACTGGATCACCTGGTGTTGACCGTCCGCGACATAGAGCAGAGTGTCGCCTTCTACCAAAAACTGGGCATGAAACGCCAAACCTTTGCCGATAACAGAACGGCGCTGCAATTTGGCGATCAGAAAATCAACCTGCACCAACTTGGCCGCGAATATTACCCCAATGCCACCAAAGCCCAAAGTGGTTCGGCGGACTTGTGCTTTATCACCTGTGGTTCACTCGAGGATGTTATGGCGCATCTCAGTGCCGTGGGTATCGACATCGAAGAGGGCCCCGTTGCCCGTACCGGCGCCACCGGCCCGATAGACTCAGTCTATATTCGCGATCCTGACGGCAACCTGATCGAGCTGGCAGAATACCGCGTGGACTAGGCTGGGCTTTGACGAGACTGCTTTGACTAAGTCCTATGTTGACTAAGTGCTCTGTTGACCAAGTCCCCCGTAGACCAAAAGCTCCGTTCACCAAGAGCTCCGTTGACCGAACGCCGCAGCCTACCGAGCTGCACCAGCCTGCACTGGCACAAAAAAGCCGCTTGAATGCAAGCGGCTTTCTCTAAGGCTCGCGGATAAGAGCTTAAAGCTCTTTTTCCATCTCCTCGTAGGAGACATGGCGTACGTCTTTGCCTTTTACGTAGTAAATCACGTACTCACAGATGTTTTTGCAGCGGTCCCCTACCCGCTCAACCGCGCGGGCAGCCCAGAGCACATCCAGCACGCCGGGGATAGAGCGGGGATCTTCCATCATGTAAGTCATCAGTTGGCGAATGATGCCTTCATATTCCTTGTCCAACTTGGCATCTTCCTTGTGCAGCTCCAACGCCGACTCGGCGTCCATCCGCGCCAGCGCATCCAGGGTCGAATTCAACATGCGGGTGGCATGACGCCCCATGGACTCAATGCTGACCAGCAGTGGCTGCTGATTATTGCTGCGCTTCTCCTGTGCCGCCTTGGCAATACGCACGCAGGCATCGCCGATGCGCTCAAGATCGGCAATCGTCTTGGAGATAGCTATCACCAGGCGTAAGTCGCTGGCCGCCGGCTGGCGCTTGGCAATGATGCGGGTACACTCTTCGTCTATCATCACCTCCATGCCGTTGACCTTGTGATCGCCCTCGATCACCTTCTGTGCCAGTTCGGCATCCAGGCTGCCCAGGGCATCCAGCGCCTGTTCCAACTGGCGCTCTACCATACCGCCCATGGCCAGTACCCGGTTGCGGATATCTTCCAGTTCAGCGCTGAACTGGCCTGAGATATGTTTATTCAGGTTCTTGTTTTCCATTTGCTTCCCCTTGCTCGGACGCAGCGTTTATTAACCGTAGCGGCCGGTAATATAATCTTCGGTCTTACTCTGTTTTGGCGTAGTAAAGATAGTGTTGGTATCTGAGTACTCAATCAACTCACCCATATACATAAAGGCGGTTTGATCCGATACCCGGGCAGCCTGCTGCATGTTGTGGGTCACTATCACCACAGTGTACTTGGACTTGAGCTCGGTGATCAGCTCTTCAATGGTCAGGGTCGAGATAGGATCCAGCGCCGAAGTCGGCTCATCGAGCAGCAAGACTTCAGGCTCGATGGCTATCGCCCGGGCAATCACCAGACGCTGCTGCTGACCACCGGATAGCCCGAAGGCGTTGTCATGCAATCTGTCTTTCACCTCGTCCCAGATGGCGGCGCCACGCAGTGAACGTTCACAGGCTTCATCCAGCTCACGGCGATTGTTCACGCCCTGTAGGCGCAGACCATAGACCACATTTTCATAAATGGACTTGGGGAAAGGATTGGGGCGCTGGAACACCATGCCCACATTGCGTCTCAGCGCCGCGACATCGATTTTCTTGTCGTAGATGTTTTGACCATGGAGCAAGATCTCCCCGTCGATATGGCAGTTATCAACCAAATCATTCATCCGGTTGATACAGCGCAGCAAGGTGGACTTACCGCAACCACTGGGGCCGATAAAGGCGGTGACCTTCTTCTTGGGGATCTTCATGGAAACATCAAACAACGCCTGCTTGTCACCATAGCGCAGATCCAGGTTACGGATCTCCAGCGCCGTCTCTTCGGCAGGCAGGTTCGCCAGATCCAGCGTCTCAGTATTCATTACCGATGAGTCTATCGAAATCATATTCTGTCCTATCACTTCAGGATAATCGTCAATTAGTGTTCAAGCGAGCGGTACTTTTCACGCAGATGGTTGCGCACGCTGATAGCCGTCAGGTTGAGTGCCACGATCACAGAGACCAAAAGGAACGAGGTGGCATAGACCAAAGGCCTGGCAGCTTCTACGTTGGGGCTCTGGAAACCGACATCATAAATATGGAACCCGAGGTGCATGAACTTACGCTCAAGATGCACGAAGGGGAAATTCATATCCACAGGCAAGGTAGGCGCCAACTTGACCACCCCCACCAGCATCAAGGGTGCCACTTCACCGGCGGCGCGGGCAACAGCCAGAATAAGCCCTGTCATAATCGCCGGGCTGGCCATAGGGATAATAATCCGCCACAAGGTTTCGGCCTTGGTGGCCCCCAGAGCCAGGCTGCCCTGACGCACTGAGCTTGGAATACGTGACAAGCCTTCCTCGGTGGAAACAATCACCACAGGCAGGGTCAGAATCGCCAAAGTCAGTGCCGACCAGATAACCCCGGGAGAGCCGAAGGTCGGCGACGGCAATGCCTCTGGATAGAACAGCTGATCCAGCGAGCCCCCCAGCATATAGACAAAGAAGCCCAGACCAAACACCCCGTACACAATCGAAGGCACACCGGCAAGGTTGATTACCGCGATACGTATCATCTTGGTGATCGGCCCTTTCTTGGCGTATTCGTGCAGATAGATGGCGGCCACCACACCGAATGGTGTCACTATTACGGCCATCAGCAACACCATGAATACTGTGCCGAAAATCGCCGGGAACACCCCGCCCTCTGTGTTGGCTTCGCGGGGATCGTCACTGATAAAGCGTCCCAGGCCAACAAACCAGTGGCCTACCTTGTCGATAAAGCCCATGCGGTTGACATAGCTGACATCCAGCACCGAATCCAGACTGAGGGTCACTTCTTGGCCGCGCATGTCGCGTACTATCACAGAGTCGCGCCCGGCTTGCTCACGCAGAGAGAACAGCTGCTTTTCCAACCCTTGGTAATGCTGATCCAGTTGTTGACGCTTGGACTCAAGCTCGGCCTTGCGCTCAGGCGTCAGGGCATCGTCAAGCTCATAGCCACGTTCTTTGAGGCGCAGACGTTCGAGCTCATAGTTAACCGCGCCTATGTCCTGCTTCTGCAGTGTCATCGCCTGATCGGCCAGGTCCACTGCGCGCTCGATATGCTCCTCGAGTGAATTCTGCACATCGCCGCCGAGCTCCAGCCGCTGGCCCTTCTCAATCACCGCCACAGGGTAGCCGTAGAAGTTACCGTTCTTGGTACGCTCTATCATGGCCAAGCCTTCCGGGGTGGAGCGCGACACAATATCTGTCTCCAAAATCCAGCGGAAATCCAGGCCGACAAACTCACGGTTACCCGTCTTGACCAGATAACGGGTCACAAACTCACCCGGCTCTGAGTTGAAGTGATAACCGGCGGATTTCAACCGCTCGGTCGGCACTTCTTCTCTGTCGTACAGTTCACCTATCAGGGTGTAACGCTGGCCTTTATCATCCTGCATCTCCCACTGATAGATATCCGCGGGCCAGAAATAGCTCAGGCCACGCCAGGCGATGAGTAACAATAGCCCCAACACCGCAATCAAACTCAGGCTGACGGCGCCCCCTGTCATCCAGATCCAGGGAGAGCCTGATTTAAACCACTTACCCATTGCACAAACCCCTTAAGGTGATTGGCGAAACATCTAGTGTTCTATTCATAATTTCTCTCCTGTTACAGTGAGCTGTAGCGGTCGCGCAGACGCTGACGCACCACTTCGGCCACAGTGTTGAACAGGAAGGTAAAGATAAAGAGTACAAAGGCTGCGAGGAACAATACCCGGTAATGGGAGCTGCCAATGGCCGATTCCGGCATTTCCACCGCGATATTGGCCGCCAGGGTCCGCATCCCTTCAAACACGCTCCACTCCATGATGGCGGTGTTACCCGTGGCCATGAGTACAATCATGGTTTCACCCACGGCGCGGCCAAGGCCCATCATGACTGCCGAGAATATCCCCGGGCTTGCGGTCAGCAGCACTACCCGGGTCAGGGTCTGCCAGGGGGTCGCTCCCAAGGCCAGGCTGCCGTTCGACAGGTGACGCGGCACAGAGAAGATGGCGTCTTCGGCAATGGAGAAGATGGTTGGAATGACGGCAAAGCCCATGGCAATCCCCACCACCAGCGCGTTACGCTGATCGAAGGTAATCCCCAATTCATTGGTGATGAACTGGCGGGTGTCGCCGTGGAAGAAGGCCACTTCGATTGCCGGACTGATGGCAAAAGAGAACCAACCGACAAAACAGATAACCGGGATCAGCATCAGTTCCTGATAGGTTTCCGGCAGTATCGCCTTGATGCGCCCCGGCAGCTTGGACCAGGCATAGGCACTGGTCACTATGCTTATCGGCAACAACAGCAGCAAGGCCAGAATGCCGGGCAGATGCTCTTCAATCAGCGGTGCCAGCCAGAGACCGGCCAGGAAACCGAGGATCACTGTGGGCAGGGCTTCCATAATTTCAATGGTGGGCTTGACTACGCTGCGCACCTTGGGCGACATGAAATAGGCGGTATAGATGGCGCCGGCAATCGCCAGAGGAACGGCAAACAGCATGGCATAGAACGCCGCCTTGAGCGTACCGAATGCCAGCGGCATCAGGCTGAGCTTGGCTTCAAAATCATCCGAGCCGGAAGTGGACTGCCAGACAAACTGCGGCTCAGGGTAACCTTCGTACCATACCTTGTTCCACAGGGCACTCCAGGAAACTTCCGGGTGGTCGTTGTCAACCGCGTACAGGTGCAGCTTGCTGCCATCTTCAATGATCAAGGCATTGGAGCGGGGGCTGAAGCCCATAACACCCGGTGCCTTGAGATCGAACTTCTTGTCGAACAGCTCGCGCTCACTCGTGGTGTAAAGCAAAGACAGTTCACCCTCTGGGCTTACTGTGGCAAAGCTCTTGCGATAGAACTCAGAGGCAATGGTGTCCACCTTACCCAATCCGTTAAACTCGCGGATCTCCTGATAAACACGTCCGCGGTCGCTGGCCACCTGAAAATACTGGGCCACCACACCGCTGTCGTAACCTACCAGCAATGAACTGGCGCCCGCCAACAGGCTCAAACTGGTGACCTTGGCCTTGGCTTTCTCGACATCTATCACCTGTTGCAGCGAGATTTCATCCACATACTGAATGTTGTAGACAAAAATCTTGTTGCCGGACTGCAGCAGCAGTTGGCGCTGATCCGGGGTCATGAGTTGATGTTCAGTACGGGAAGGTGCATCCGGCAGCGGCATGGTTTGTGTAGTCCACTCCACTTCCTCGGTCATCATGTTCTCTTCGCCGACCATCTTGGTCAGTTGCCAGCGATTCTGGTTGTCCTGATAGGCAAAGCTCATACTCTCGGAGCTATAGCCAAAGGCGAGACTCTTGAGCGGCGAGCCATCCTCGGCAACCGTCAGCGCAGACTCCCCCAGTGGATATTTGACCTTGGGCGTGATCAGGCGTTGGTTATTGGGATAGCTGACACCAAAATCCACCCCGGCCAACAAGAGTTGACCATTATCCAGTCCGAGGGCAAACAACTGCTGGCTTGGGGCGCTGACGGCGCTGCTGACCACTTTGCTCGAATCTGGCACTGGCAGTTTCACCTGCTGATGCAGCTGATCGCCTTTGACCCTGAAAAAATCCACCACGCCCTGGTCACCGACCCGATAGAGCAGTTCATTTTGCTCGTCACTGCCCACCATCAGCGTCTTGTCTGAACTGGCCGGCAGGCTCACTTCGGTGACGGGTTCAACACTGGCGCCGTCAAACACAGGTTTAATCACGTAAAGCAGATAGAAAAAGATCAACAAAAGGGCGACGAACACCATGGTTCCACCCACTGTTACCCCTATCTGCGCGGCCTTATCCTTGAAGGCTCTGCGGCCGGAGCCTTTGCTCACCAACAGATCTTTCGACGCAGAAGCAGGTTGAATGACCTGACTTTCCATTAAGAACCTCTATTATTAATAGCTGTTAGGCTTTTTACCGAATTAACCGTACGTTATTGCGTTTCGGCCAACCCAGGTAAGACCATCCCTTATCGAGTGGCTGGGATTATATGACGCAAAAATGACAATAGTGTTACATAGCTTTTTTTAACATTATTCAGGAGTCTGTCTACCATGCTTCGTTACCTTATCACACTGCAAGTCCCTGACAGAAAAGGATTGGTTGAGCAGATTGCCCATGCGGTCAGCCGCCACGGCGGCAACTGGCTCGACTCGGAATTACGCCATATCGACGGGATTTTTGCCGCCATTTTGCTGCTTGAGGTTCCCAGCGAACACTGGGATGACCTGCTTGATGCCCTGGAGTGCATCGATGGTATGGCGCTCACCAGTGCCAGGGCCGGCCAGCAGCAGAAATATATCAAACGCCTGAGTTTCAACCTGGTGGCCTACGACAGGCCCGGGCTGGTACTGGATATCTCCAACAGGATCAATGCCCTTGGGATCAATATCGAGCAATTCAGCAGCAAGTTTGAAACCGCGGGCCATACCGGCATCGCCTTGTTTCGGGCCACCATCAGCCTGGGATTAACCGATCCTATGCAGGAGGAACGCCTGACTGAATCCCTCTACAGCATAGGTGATGATCTGGTATTGGATAAGCTGAATCTGACTTGAGCTCAATACTGCAACTGCCTAACCTCTGACTCTTGATCGCCTGCAAAATCAGCAACCGATGTGCAATCGATAATTCCTGTTAGGAAAACTGATACACTGGCGAAAATCACAAGAACAGAGCTTTGTCGTTATGCTTGGAACACTGAATAAGATGGCCGTCGCCCTGGACGAGAACCATCTGGCACAATACACCCTCAGAGTGGCTGAACAACGCCTGGCGTTGAACCCTTTGATTGGCAAGAGTTTAACCCTGAGTCACACGGGTAACATCTTCTGCTGCAACTGCGGTAAGAAGACCAAGAAGAGTTACTCACAGGGCCACTGTTATGTCTGTATGCAGAAGCTCGCCAGCTGCGATCTCTGCGTGATGAAACCGGAAACCTGTCATTATGATCAGGGAACCTGCCGCGAACCCGAATGGGGCGACACCCATTGCATGGTGCCCCACTATGTTTACCTGTCCAATACCTCGGGAATAAAGGTCGGTATTACCCGCCACAGCCAGCTGCCCACCCGCTGGCTGGATCAGGGAGCCACCCAGGGGCTGCCGATATTCAAAGTCAGCAGCAGGCAGCTTTCCGGCCTCATCGAAGTCGAACTGGCCAAACTGATTGCCGACAAAACCAACTGGCAGGCGATGCTCAAGGGCAACAACGACGAGATAGATCTCAAGGCCAAGGCCGAAACGCTATTGCCGAGTATCGAAACCCGCCTGCACGAGCTGGCAATGAGCCGCGGTGATTACAAGATAGAAAGATTGACCGAGACAGAGACGCAAATTCACTACCCGGTCAGTGAGTTTCCGAAGAAGATCAAGTCCCATAACTTTGATAAAGAAGCCGTTGTCAGTGGCACTCTGATGGGCATCAAGGGGCAGTACCTGCTTTTCGATACCGGCGTAATCAATATCCGCAAGTTCACCTCTTATGAAGTGGAAGTCAGCTACTGATTTTTTAATTTGAGCAAACAAACGGCGCCGCTTGAATGGGTGCCGTATTTCATCCCTCAACATCTTTGGTGCTTGCCAGTACCCCAGAGGCTGCCTATGATGGCCGCCAATAACGCCCTTACACAGAGACAGAGCAGAATATGGCCACAGACTCCATGATGGGATCCCAGACTATCGCCGCCCAAACCCAGGCTTGGGTCAAGGAGGTGATCATGAAGTACAACATCTGCCCCTTCGCCAGGCGGGAAGTCGAGCGCGACTCGATTCGTTACACAGTTTGCGAACAAAGCCGCATGGATACTGCCTTGCAGGCGTTGCTGGACGAGTGCCAATATCTGGATGAGCACCCACAAGCGGAAACCAGCCTGTTCATTCTGCCGAGGGGCTTTGAAGGTTTTCATCTCTATCTGGATCTGTTGGCCTTTGCCGAGCAGCTGTTATTCGAAGAAGGGTATGAAGGGGTTTACCAGTTGGCCAGCTTTCATCCCGACTATTGTTTCGAAGGAGAGGCCCAGGATGATGCCGCCAACTATACCAACAGAGCGCCCTATCCGACTCTGCACATCATACGTGAAGCCAGTATGGAACAAGCCCTGGCCGAATATGATGATCCTGAGTCAATTCCGGAGCGCAACATCGCCTTTGCCCGCCGCAAAGGCAGCGAATTCTTCGCCAAACTGCTGCAAAACTGCCTGAGCCGCAAGCCATAACTTGATGTGATTCAGGCTTATCTGCCCCTTCCCGGGCCTTCCTCAGACCTTGAAACCCTAGACCTTGATACGCCCGAGGGTTACCCGGTTCTTATTGATTAAGTCGAAGAATTCACTGCCATGGTACGCCGCATCCCAGGCGCTGCTGATGAAGAGCTGCTACTTGGCTTCTCTTCACCCGAGGTCACGCCACTCAGGCCCGCATTCCCCCTTATCATCCATGACAAATGATAGACCCCACCAGAGATAATAATTGCCAAAAAACTGCAAAAATGATTGAAATATAAAAGAATATTGTTGCAATCGAGGTTTGTAGTTAGAAAGTAAACCTGTGCGATAGGCTAAACACCAACCTGGCATCGGCGTTATCCGAGTCTAGGCTGGTATCTTCACCCGCCAGCTCAATATCTATACCGTGATATTGGGTCTGATAGGCGATGCGGTAGTGTTGATAGCCTCTGCTTCCCTGCCACAGCCACTTGTCTGCATCATACGATGTGGAACGGTCAAAACTCAACCTCAGCCGGTGACCGGGCGCCAATTCGAAACTGTGGGCCAACATCACTATGCTGTGGCCGGCACAGGTACCAAAGTAATTCCAGCTGTACCAGAGATTCAACTCCGACTGACCGAATGGCGACTGATACCCCCACTTGGCATAAGCTTCCGGATAGTTGTAATCATCGGAAAAGGATTCGCCGTGATAGCTGTAATAGGCAAGCCCGGCATCCAGGCTCAGGTTTTCATTGAACCGGTAGAAATAACCTGCGTAACCATCAAGCTCCAACCGGGTATCATCAGCGCCACCAAAATCGACATTGGAAGCAAAACTGCCAAGATACCAACCACTTTCACTACTGTAATCCAAGCTGGCCTGTAACGCCGGGCCTTCATCTGTCTGACTGACCCCGTTGAAACTGTAATCCGATACCAGGGTCACTGTCGATGACCATTCGGCTTGGGCTGCAAATGTCAGTGTCAGTAGTGCAGCTAAACCGCCGCACTTAAGATAGTTTGCCATGGCGTTTAAACCCATCTGTGTTCCTCTTTTGGTTTTATGGATTGAAGTTTGCATCAGTCGGCTAGTTTTATTTTATTAAAATCTATGGTGTTTTCTTTGGGAGAACCTTGGATCCGGCCCAAGGTTTTCAGTTTGGTCAGCAGCATGTAACCGGCACAGGTTAAGATAAGCCCTATGGCCAGAGCCCCTACCCATTGGATCTCCAGAAAATCCAGTTGGAACAGTAAAGTCAGCAACACCATCACGGCGATATTGCCAAGCAGATAGTTGCGTTTGCCGAGTCTGGCAACCGTCAGCCCCAGGTTATCCGTGTAGAGACGGATCAATGAGTCCAACGAATTGATCACAAAGGTAATGCCCACCATGACCATGGCCAAGTTATAAAAGCCGGATGTGGAGATTGCCTGGGTATCGTAGAAATAGAGAACACTGAACCAAATCGCGACCGGAATGGAGGGGAACACCATCATGGCCAGCAGCAATTGCCAGGTCTTGATCCCACCGACAAAACGCGAGGTAAACTGGCCGATCATTATGCTCCAGGCAAACCACCAGAACAGGTAAAAGGCGTGATAGTCATTAAGTGGCAACACAAAATGTTTGATATCAACAAAGTAATCACCCAATAACGAAAAGGTGCTAATGAAGTCGCCGACAGTGCCGTTCTCTCCTAAAAATGCGCCGCTCCACATCAGAGCTATCAGGGCCACAAACAACCAGGTACTGGCCAGGCTGAGTACCTTGACGTATTTAATACTGGTACTGGAATAAACCGCGATGGCGATAACGGCAAACACCATCAGATAGAAGGCGCCTATAACGGACTCTCCATCGCCCATCTCCGGCAGATACCAGGGCAAGTTGCTGAGCAGCAAATAAGCGGTGAAGGCACAGGTGAGGGGCCGCCGGGATTCTGGAAATTTTCGCCAAATATCACTTAATCAATTGTTATCATTGGATATTGAACGATTACTACCACCATTTCCCTTCAACCCGTTAAACCATCGCTCCATGATGTCTTTCTGCGTATTAGCAGCAGATTTCAACGACTCTACTTCAGAGATGAGGCCACGTTCTTGTCAGCCTGCTTACCCATCATGGTTCACTCTGATCAAGTTTCTCAGTACGTGAGTGATGACTGTCATCGGTTTTGGCGAGATCATAATCTCGCATCGAGTATGAGTCGTGGAGCAACTGCCGCCCATTTTGAAATTGGTTCCCGTCACCAACCTCACTGAGCAGTGCTGCTGTTAAAAATAAGACCAAAACCAGGAATACTCTTGATGGCATAATATCGACGTTGACTGGCTCACCATTTATTCCCATCTTACAGGTGCATCTGGTGATACATTTGGTTCACTCTTAAACGTTTGGTGACGGAGATGTATCAGGAATAAGTGAATTGAAAGTAATACAGTTACGTCCTGCCAACTTTGCTTTATACAATGCATCATCGGCCGATTTTATCAGCGAACGTTCATTAACTAACTTAAAACCATTTCCCTCGGGATGTAAGGTACTATATCCGGCTGAAATCGTAATTTGAGGAAACGTCGCATCGGGGGCGTGTTTAATATGAAGTGCATCGATGAGTTCCATTAATTTCTCAACAACGGAAACAGTACCAGCTTCATTAGTATTTGGCAGAATCAATGCAAATTCTTCTCCACCATAACGAGCCGCAAGATCAGCTGGGCGTTTAATGACTTTTTTAAGTCTTGCTGCAATATCCCTTATACAATCATCTCCCGCCAAATGGCCGAAGTGATCATTGAATTTTTTAAATTCATCGATGTCGATCATAACCAACGAAAGAGGCTGCCCCTCACGTTGCGCTCGGGAAAATTCTGTTTTTAATTTTTCATCAAATGCTAAACGATTCGACAAGGTAGTTAACGAATCTAAATGCGCTAACTCCTTCATCTGTCTCAAAGTATCCCGGTAAGCTAAATGTGTTTTCGTTCTAGCGGCGACAACTACGGGATTCAAAGGCTTACTAATGTAATCTGCAGCGCCAGCAGAGAACACGTTCTCTTCAAATCCGGCCTCAACATTACTGGTGATAAACAATATGGGAATATCACCAGTAAGCGGATCCGCTTTGATTTGTTTACAGACATCTAGACCACTCAAATCTGGCAACTCTACATCTAACAATATGAGGTCAGGCTTCCTTTCATGGATAAGAGTGAATGCTTGCTGTGCATTTACAGCAAAACGAATTGAAGCTAATTCGCTTAGAACACTATTCAACGCAAATATCACTGATCTATCATCATCGACAATCAGAATATTGTGATTTGACTCCATAAAAGCATCCATAGCATCCCTTTGTGTGACTTATGTACTATACCCCAAAAGCAGCACTAGTGCTTGGTCGAATTGCAACTTATTTAAATGACTTGAGAATTCAGCAAACACTTGTTCTCCCATTAAAATTTTAAGGCTCTGAGCATTGACTTCTACGAGTTCAATCACTTCAAGATTTTGGTCACGCAATAGGCCCTGAATATTCAAGAGATCTTCGTGTGTCATGTCATCACTATCCGAGGGTAATACGCTATTATCTTCAGATGTTGCTAGAGCGTTTTGCCATTGTGAAAGTGCTAGCTTACTAGCTGCTTTTATGTGCTTAAAATCAGCTATGACAGACGCAAAAGACGCACCTAAAGGCGCACGATTATCGCGTAGTACCTTCTCTGCTGCCAAAGCATTTTCAAAAAGAGATGTGGCTCCTATCATACCCGCTGAGCTTCTGAGTTTATGCAGTTGTGCCGCCAATTTAGTTCTGGTACTGCTATCGGCATTACTGACTATAGCATCGACATCAATCTCTAATAGGTTGTTATTATCTTCAATGAGTGTTGACAATGTATTAAAAAATAACGCTTTGTTTCCCATAAGAAATTGTTGTGACTGTGCTGTGTTCAACCCCTCAATTTGTGGCCAGTCATCTATTTGCACAAAGCTATCTTTCAGTGACTCAACAGGAAAACGTTTATTTCGATAAGTCTCCACCTGTGATCTCAATACGCTGATTAACTTTGATAGGTTAATGGGTTTTGTCAAAAAGTCGTTCATTCCAGCATCCAACGCTTTGCGCCGTTCTTCGACCAACGCTCCAGCTGTTAATGCAATTATTGGAATTTTCTTTAGACCCAAGTCGTTGCGTATTATGGACGTTGCTTTAAGCCCATCAAGAACTGGCATTTGCACATCCATCAATATAGCATCGCACGCATTGTTATTGGATTTGAGAAACGCGATAGCTTCGTTGGCATCATTGAACTTCAAACTGCTGGCACCATTTTGGTCGAGAAGATATTCGGCAACTTCCAAATTTGTGTCACTATCATCAACTACCATGATTCGCATACTGGCGAGCCATTTAGCATTTATCGTTTCAGCCTGAGTTACGTTTAAGACTTTTGTTATATCGCCAGTTTTGGCGATAACAGCACTATTGACAGCGTTAAATAATGTAGATGGTTCAAATGGTTTCTCTATATAGCTGTCAATAATGGAATCTGCATCTGGTGGTAGTAGTATCTGCCGTTTTTCCTCAATAGACATCATCAAAATACTCGGTAAGTCGTTTGTAGAACATAGCGAGTTTATTTTTTTAAGTGCCTCAATCCCGTTGAGAGCAGGCATCTGCCAGTCAACAATTAACGCATCAGGTTGCCGTAACTGCTTACTTGCTCTATCTTCAAAAATACTAACAAGTTGTTCACCATCATTGACGATAGCCGAACGCCAACCAAAATTGTTGACCATCGTGGTTAACCGTATCGCTGCCTCTTGATTATCTTCAGCAATCAGAACGAATAATGTATCTTGGCTTAATTCTTGTTCGGTGAGATCTTTTTCGCTTTGCAGAGAGAATGGCAATGTAATTGTAAATGCACTTCCTTTGCCCTCAACACTATTAAGTTCAACATGCCCTCCAAGAAGCTCAACTAACCGCATCACTATCGAAAGCCCTAAACCCGTGCCGCCATACTTTCTTGTTATGCTTGAATCGGCTTGATTAAACGGTGTAAATAATCGGGATTGGGCTTCTTTAGGTATGCCTATTCCAGTGTCAGAAACGGTCAACATAACCCACTGTTTGCCAGCGAGGGAAGCTTGTTTATCTACAACCGAAACAGATAATGTGATTTTCCCTACGGAGGTAAACTTCAAAGCATTGCTAAGTAAGTTAGTCACGATTTGACGCAATCGCACACTGTCGCTTCGAACCCAGTTTGGAACATCATTATCAATTAAAAACTCAAACTCAATATGTTTGGCATCGGCTTGAACCTGATATACGCTGCTGATCTGGTCCAATAAGTCTCTCAGATTAAATGGTGTTTTCTCTATATCCATCTCACCGGCCTCAATTTTTGACAGGTCGAGAACATCATTTACGATATTTAATAGAGATTTGCCAGAAATCGAGATTTTCTCGACTAAGCGTTGTTGCTCATAGTTTAACGACTTTGCTGAAAGCAAATGAGTCAATCCGATGATGGCGTTGAGTGGCGTGCGGATTTCGTGACTAGT
This sequence comes from Shewanella sp. MSW, assembly GCF_007636515.1. Taxonomy (NCBI): domain Bacteria; kingdom Pseudomonadati; phylum Pseudomonadota; class Gammaproteobacteria; order Alteromonadales; family Shewanellaceae; genus Shewanella; species Shewanella sp. MSW. The sequence continues at coordinate 22,064 of NZ_LVDR01000005.1, read as the reverse complement.
GTTGGCAAGGAATGTACTTTTCGCCTTGGTTGCCTGTTCAGATGCATATACGGCTTCTTTAAGTCGTGTCTCAGCTGCTAGGCGTTCAGTAATATTGTGTACTGTCGCCGAAACATAAACTTCATTTTCTAGCTGTACCGCACTTAAGCTAATTTCTACAGGAAACTTTGAACCGTTAGCGTGTAACGCAAATATATTTTTATCTGATGAAAAACGCCGATTCTGTGCCTTAAGAAGATACGCTTTTACATGTTCTAGATGAATACTGCATATTTCTTTTGGAAGCAAAATATCAATCGCAAAACCTTCCAGTTCTGTACGTTGATATCCAAACACCCGCTCTGCTTCAGCATTCACCATCACTATTTTGTTTTGTTGATCAATAATAAGGTTGGCTTCCGGTGATGCTTCAAGCAAGGCTTTAAAACGCGACTTTTCTTTTTCATTTTGTATTTTAAGTTGGGCATTCCACTCATTTTTTGCAGAAATTACAGCAGTCATCCAAAGCCAATACTGTATAGCAGCAGAAATTAATGTCAGGATAATAAATGCAGCGACGATGAAGAGTATTTTAACTAGTATTTCTTTTACAACTGGAAATACAGGTAAAATCATGTGTGTGGTAACGTAACGCCGTTTATCAAAGTGGAAATTGGCGCTCACTTCCCAAGCCCATCCGGCATATGATTTTACAACCTTAAGGCCATTTAATTCAAAAAAATTAAAACCAGAAACTGGAGCATAAATACTCGACCAATTGTTTTGAATTTGAATAAGCCCCAAAAAGTGATCAATGGCATCTGAGTTATATAGCAATCTTTGATTCTGGTCGGTTATATATATTTTTATACCATTTCTTTTGATGGGTATAATCTGTTGTATAAGAGATTTGGCATCGTAATTAATGATAACTATCCCAATCGGTTGATTATTTTTGTTGTATATCGCTACGGCAAAACGCCACACTGGCCGATAGGGATATTCAATAACACCATGTTCTCTGTTTAAATCTATATCTGATAAATAAACGCTGCCTGGTGGTAGAGCCAACGTCTCTGCTATATATGATTCGCTTTGCTTACTTTGTAATTCGCTAGGTTCATAGATTTTTAACTCATGAGCCTCTCTCTGCACCTTAACAAGCTCTAGCCACTGTTGTTGTTCACCAATGAGTCTTACTTGAAACACCTCAGGGGTTGCTGCCATATAGGCACGAAATATTTCAGCAAAACGTTGTTGCATCTCTTCATGAACATGTTCAGTAACATTTTGCGTTAAATGATGTTGTTTAAAGGCATTGACAGGTGGAGTATTAGAGAGAAATAAAACATCTTTTTTAAAGCGCTCCACAAAGTTGTTTATCGTATTGCTTGATGCCTCTAGCTCTGCCAACATAGACTGCTTCACATCATCTAATGTGTCATCAATAATGATAATGCCAAAGGTAATCAATAACGACACAACAATGATTGCCGCTGGTGGCCAAGTCCGCTTCACTAAACGGCTATTCAAGAATGCCGTAATATTCGCGGCCTTTTCATATTGCCTACCATCTACCAAACTGTTGGTTCGGACTAAGTTGATAAGTAATACCATTAGCGCAGTAATGCTAAACCCGATGGCTGCTACCCAATGCAGATCCAAAACATGGATATTTTTCAGTCCATTGTGATTTAAACCAACCCTTAATTGCCAAATCTGCCCCATGACTTCTAGTGGCCGTTCTACCACCAAAGGATAGTCTTCAGTATGATTCTTGATAGATGTATAAAATGGTTTTTCGTCATTGAGATTGGTTAGTTGCAAGTCGGCTTGCTTGGTAACGTTATCTATTCCACTTAGTACATCTTCAATAATCAATGGTGCATATGACCAGCCGACGACAGCTTTTAAACGTTGCTCTGGTGTTTGAAGTTCAACGTTACGCTTATAAATGGGGAGTAAAATTAAGACACCTTGACGGGCCTTTTTATCGGCCTGCACAAGAGTAATAGGTTGAGTCAGAAATGCTCGATTTTCTCTTGCTGCCGATAATGCAGCCAGCCTCCGATTTTTTTCTGACCCAATATCGAGTCCGATTGCTTGAAGGTTAGGGGCCTCAGGATAAATATATTGGATAATGAATCGGTCATCGTCATGAGGTGATAACATTCTAACATTGAACATTGGTGCACCATCTGAACGTGCTTGCTGCAAAAATTGTGCATCTTCGTCCATAGGAACTCGGCGAATAAAACCAAAACCGAGCGCCCCGACAAATTCCTGTTCGAGATCTCGACTGTTGATGTAATCAACAAATTTCGCACGCGTTAAATTCTCTATCCCAACGGCAACGATGGCGCCTCTGGCGCCTTTCAGACCGTATTCAAATGAATGAAATCGTTCAGAAATACTTGCTGCTGCATTACTTGCCATCAACTCGGTATAATTACGGATTTTATCCTGATTATCAAAATGTGAGATAATCATCGTGACAACTGTAATAACTATTCCGATGACAACAGGCAACCACCATGTGAAGGGAGAAAGCTGGCTTGCTTTATCTGCGTTCATTATAGATATTCCATCTTAATTTCGTCTGCGCTAACTGGACGTGAGAACAGGTACCCCTGTAACCATGTTACCCCTAATGCTTGCAATCGCTGCGCTTGGTCAACCGTTTCGACGCCTTCAGCAACCGTGTTTAGCTTCGTCGACTTGGCGAGTGTCGTAATAGTGCTCACTAACGACTCCTCAGCGTTTGATGTTGAAATCTGCGATACAAATGAACGATCAATTTTTAATACATCAACAGGCAAATTCTTGAGATAACTCAAACACGAGTAGCCAGTACCAAAATCGTCAATTGAAATTGTCATTCCAAGCTCACGAAGATGGACCATATCTTGTTTAACCTGCTGAGAATCTTCGAGCATTAATCCTTCTGTTACCTCTAACTCAAGCACATTTGGTGTTAATTGATATTTTTCAATCGCGCTCAGCAGAAATGGAATAAAGTGCGGATCAATAAATTGAATGGGAGAGATATTTATACATACACGAAAGGACGTCCCAACAGTCTGCCAAAGACAAATTTGTTCAAGCACCTGCAGGATCATTTGTTCTCCCAATTGGATAATCAAACGTGTTTCTTCTGCAAGTCCAATAAAATGGATTGGCGACACGAGGGCGCCATTATCATCTTTAATCCGCATTAATGCCTCTACCGACTCTACCTTCCTTGTTTTTGCATCAATGATTGGCTGATACAATGTGACGACTCGATATTGACTAATTGCATTCTTTATTTGAGTATAGATGTGGCGACGCGAGGAAAATTGATAGTCCATTTCTTCAGAATAAAAACACACACCGTCGTGGATAGGTTCTTTTTTCGCCTTATGTAAGGCTGCATCTGCATGCAACATTAAAGACTGACTATCGTTTGCATCTTCAGGGTAAATACTCAATCCCATACTGATTGAAAAGTTATTGATTTCGGCGTGCAACTTGGCGAATTGCATAATGCTTTCTTTAATCAATATAGCTAAACTCGACAATTCTCCTGGTTGAGAAATATTAGGCGCTAATACCATAAATTCATCAGCATTATGGCGACTCAGCTTTTCACCATTTAAAAGCTGTTGTTGAATTTTTTGCGAAACTTTTCTTAATAATTCGTCACCAAATTCGAAACCAAATTCCTCATTAATCAACTTGAACCGATTAATGTCAATTAGAATTAATCCAACGCTTTTTCGTTTCCTGTTAGATTCGTGTAATTCCGTTTTTAAATATTCGACTAGCAAGAAACGATTTGGTAGATTAGTGAGCTGGTCATATTGCAATGCATGCGACATCTGCATCGCCATTTGCCGCGATTCATTGATGTCTTTAAACACAATAACTGCACCAGAAATATGGCCGTCTTCACTAGAGAGCGGTGCTGCACTATCTTCTACGGAGATCCAACGACCACTCTGAGTTTTCATCTTACAGTTAAGCGCCATACCCACCTTACGATTCTCCGCGATTGCAATACGTATTGGATTGATATGTGATGGGCCATCATCTCCAATTTTCAATGGCATTACGTCCTCGATCTGCTGCTTTATCGCATCATCAGATGTCACTCCTGTTAACAATTCCGCAGTCGGGTTCATGTATGAGATGTTGCCATCTTTATCCGTTGTAATCACAGCATCGCCAATTGAGTCTAGTGTCACTCGAGCATGGTGGGCTAACCGTGTTAGCTGACGTTCGCGTTGACACAATCGAAGATGTGTCATGACACGCGCTAGCACAATACTTGGGTGAAGTGGTTTTACGATAAAATCGACTGCCCCAGCGTGTAAGCAATCCAACTGATCATCTGTATCATGACTAGAGGTGATAACAATAACGGGAATGGTTGCGGTAGATTTGTTTTGCTTAAGTTGCAAAAGTACATCGTAACCACATAGATTTGGCATTATGAGATCAAGCAAAATGATATCTGGTTTTACATTGATAGTTGTGTCCAGCGAACAAAGGCTGTTTTGTTCAAAAAACAACTCACCAATTTGCTTAAGCGTCTGATGCAGCAGCTTAATCTGGCTGACATCATCGTCAATCAATAATACTCGAAAAGATTCATCTGCTATGGAAAACATCAAAACTCCGTTTCATTGTTTTTCATGGTAACTATCATGAATTTTATCAGATCACAACTCGATAGCACTATTTTTACAAAAATATCTATGCGATAACTATGAACTAAAAACAAGTAGATTACATAGGCGTTATTGATCAAACCAATCGCAGATAAGCCAATTACTATCATGGATCGTGGTGTTAACTGAGTCTCTGGCGAATCGGCATACCTAGCCTTATGGCGTTTCATCACTTTCATGCGCCAAAGCCTCGGCAACCGGGCCATTGTTGTGGCCGAACACCAATGGCGACACTGATTGATGGGAAACCGATTTGCGCTGAACAAATCTAATCTGACGGCAGTACCAGAAAAATGGGTAACTGTCTGTCACCTCAGGTCTGAACTAGTATAATTTCTCATTCGAGAACATCTCCCTTGAGTCGATGTCATGGAATGCCAGATAATGAGACCTTACTTTCGTCATGCGTTTTTCTTACGTAGTATGACTGCCCCTAACTTTCCCACATTTAGAGATACAGCGAGGTATGGGTTCCACTTTAGGAGCTTCAGTTAAGCAGAACTCAATTTAATACATATTATTGTCCGTTGTTTATTTGTGCATCAATATTCATGGCAAAGTTTAAGGGACTGTAGCTTCTTTCCATATCCAACAGGTAGTCGCCAAAGCGGTTGATATGGGCTGTTCTGTAGGGAGACAACCCCGCAAGTAGTTCAGGCGTCAGTTCTATGCCTTTATCAGCCAACTCCCGCAGGATACAGGTCATCTTATCAGCGTTATATAAAATCAACATGTTAGCGACTAATTGATTGTATTTAACGACTTTACTTTGTTCGTGACGGATGTTTTCAGCGATAAGGCCATCCCCACCAAAGAAGCACCATTTTAAGAAATTGTTTAACTCTTCCGACTTATTGGTTTCGGATTGGATCACTTGGCGTAGTTCATAATTGTCGATGTAGTTGAGCAAAAACAATGTGCGAATGACCTTGCCCAGCTCCCGAAACGCACTATAGAGCTTGTTTTTACGACTATACGTATTGAGCCGCCGCAATAACGATGATGCCGGCATCTTGCCTAATTTGATTGAGAGAATAAGCTTCAGCATGTCGGGCAACAGATTTTCAATCAAGATGAAGTCGATACTGCCGTTGAAGAGTTGATCGATATTTTGATATTTGCAGCCATTATCAGCGCGGTACAGGTTTAGATCTTGGATATTGCGTATCCTAGGCATCAGCCCAATACCGAGCAAGTAGGATAGACCAAACACGGGAAAGCTTTGTGATTGCGTATCGCCATGAAGAAATTCCGGTTTGATATCTGATGTATTTTTCATCAACCCATCCAGCAGATAGTTACCTTCATAGGCGCCGCAGGAAATAAAACGGCTGTACAAAGCTATGTACGTATCGGAGACGTGGTAATAACCAATGCCGCCGTAACCACCATAGCGAATATGGTATTCCGACATCAGATTTTGTTCATTCAAATCCCATTTAGAGCCATCCACGGATGCATGCTTACCGCTACCCCAGAACTTTGGCAGCTCAAACTTGTTGTAGGCATTGATGACTTGGGCTACCGCCTTATCGAGGCGGTCTTCGTTCACTTGTTTAAGATTTAGCCAGGCTACTTGTTTGGGACTGATCCCTTTAATTGAGCGGGCCGTTTGTGTAGGGCCTAAGTTACACCCATAGCAGAATAGCGTTGTCACAAACCGCTGAGCATGATCGTCGAGTCTGCTCACATTCCCCGAATGTGGATAGAATAATTTGCTTAGTCCTAGCCAATGTTCCGCATCCACTAACACATCCACAATACTGGTGGTTTCTAAACGTTCGGTAATGGCATCATCGATGCGTTGGATAGCATCGGCGGGGCGCGGTGTTGAAGCACGTGTGAGGCTCAATTTTCCATCACGGATCTTAGCTTGATTATTTTCAGGAAAACGACGATCGACTTCTTGAGCTAGCGTGGTCAGCTTTTGCTGTAACTCTTTAATAAACGCTTTTGGCTCTAACAGCGGGAGCCCAACTTGTTGGGCATAAAGTGGCAATTCACGAGAAAAGGTTTCATCATCCACCATGCCTTCGCGATAATCTTTGTACTGTTCACTTTGTGCAACGAAGAGATCTACGGACATGAGTTCCTGCTTAATGTGCACCATAATGCACAGCTCTAGAAACTTTCTGTGTAAAACAACCACTTCGTCCTCGGTGTCTGCTTGCACCAAAACCAGTTTTTTCCATGTATTGGGTATCCATCTAGTGGCTCTAGCCCCGTTAAATTGATCCAATAAATAGTGTTTGCTGATGTGTTCTTGGTGAATATTTTGAAGAGACAGCAAGCACTTGAGTAACCGTTCTGTTGTCTTATCACTTGACGTGCTTTTTAACGTGAGGATAGACAGGCAATTAAATAGCAACGATCGCTTATTGCTGTAGGGTCTGAGCATAAAAGGCAGGTAGTTATTACTCGCATAGGCGAGGTGTTCATCGCACTTTGCAACAACAGACGCCTTGTCCGGGAGTAATAACTGCTCAATCTGTGCTAAGCGACAGCTGGCACTACCTGGCTCATCTAAAGCCAATACCACCTCTCTGAAATTGCTGATAAGTTCATCCGCTTGCTTCTGTTTCTGCAACATGTACTGTTGCAAGCTTTGCTGAGCGTTATTTTCCAATCCACGTACTAGCTTGATGAATAGTTCTGCTACATCATCAAGCGCCTTACCGTGCTGGCTACGGATAAGGATCACCGCTAAGGCATACCGTTTATTAGGTGTTAATTCGCGCATTTCGTTAGCATCAAGAGCTCGTGCTTCCAACATAAATTGCTGAAACTTTGCAACAGGAAGTTCGAGAGTGGGCATCTGACTTTCCAATTGGCGTAACCATTCCACATGCTGCAAATAGCTACGGACCTCTTTGCTCGTCGGCTTTTTCGGCTCGCGCTTTAATTGCTGCCAGTGCGTATAAACGCCAGCACTATTTGAACTCCAGAGTTGATCTAGTTGAGATATCGCAGATTTGCTTAAAGATTTTGTGATCTGACAAAAATAAGCATCATTTACCTGCTTGCGTACCTCTCGTGCGAGCCGTTCCAGAACGGTGAACCCCGGAAACTCAAAGCAATGGTGCGCAAGTTCTTCTAACATCACATTGATAATGTCGTTGACGGTTTCTTTAGTTTGCGCCGCTCGACGAGCGACGTCGGTTAACCATGGTTTATCTGCTGAGGAAAAGGCCTTTACGCCAAAGAATGAACGGATAATGACAATGTGTCGTTGCCGCGTTCCCGATTTTTCATATTTTTCCCAATCCGCAGCAGATGGTTCAAACACGATGCCAGCCACTTTTCTAATATGTTCGATTATCTGGCGAGGGCACTCGTTCAGCGAGGTGAAATAGCCAAGCCGCTCAAACAATCTAAGCTGCACTAACAAGGCCAGCCGATGCAATGGATGTTGCTGAGATTGACTTAACATGAGCTCAGGTTCAGTCGGATGATATCGCTGTGATAGTAGATGATATGAAAAGTAATTTTCTAATCGAGGATAGGCAGTACTCTCAGCTATTTTCATCCGAAATTCCCTTTCGTCGGTTAACTAGCTAATCCCAACGTTGGCCACTAGAGCTGTCAATCAACACCATTTCCAACATGCATTGATGGTCGCTGGCAATACTGTGAGCTCGATTCAACATTTCATCCGCTAGCTCATCCAGATCAGCCTCGACAGTGCCGATTGGCAATTGCAGCTGATAAAGCTGCTCATCGATACTTACCAATTCACCAAACGCCTTCAATACAAAGCGTTCTAATTTGAGGCGTACCGATTTTTCACTTGGCGCTTTATCATGAAAGCGCGTTAAGTCCAGTTGGATGTCTAAATTGATCACCGGTGGAGAGATAGCCACATGCGAAGTCGACGGCTGTAACTGTTCTGCCGTGAATGGGGCTCTGACTTCGATGTAGCGCAATGCCGATTGTGCATCGCGCCAACCGACATATTCCATTAGTTGCTTCAGTGACCATTGATGCTGTGTGGCCCAGGAAGCAAAGCCGCGTCGCAATGAATGACTGCTATAAAGATGCGAATTGCTGAGTCCCGCTTTCGCCATTAGCTTACGCATCAGCGGCAGAATACTGGATGGCCGTAAGCTCTCGATGCTCATTTGTCCCCAACGATTGATGCTGCGAAATACTGGGCCGGTGCTCAAGCCAGAAATAGCTAACCATTCTTGGTAAGCTTGGACGGGGCATAGCCGTTGCAAGGCTGGCGCACGGTATTCTCGCCCTTGATTGGTACGATCGGACTTGGAGCGAGGTAAATAAATGATCATCCCTTGCGTCGGCACAAGCTCAATGTGGTCAATCGTCATCCGACACAATTCATCACCGCGAAAGCCCCGCCAAAAGCCTATGAGTAACAATGCCTTGTCGCGAGTTGCAGTTAAGGCGGTTAGTTGATCGTCACTCTGTCGTACTCGTTCGAGATAGTCACAAATCTGAGCCAATTCATCGATGGCCAGCGGCTTAGCTTGCTTGGTTCTCGCGGGGTGAACCTCGCGGATCCCTTTAAAGACTTTTCTTACCAAGGGCGACTTGGTGGGATCCACAAATCCTTGCGACACATGCCATTGTCCTAGCGCGGCCAAACGTAGCCGCAACGTGCTATGAGATAGTGTGTTGGCATAATGGGCGAGATAACGAGCAACTTGCTCCGATGTAGTCGGCAGCATACCGCCCCAATCGACTTCGAAGTGCTCAATCGCCGCTTGGTAACTACGCCGCGTATTGTCCCGTGTGGCCGCATCAATATAGCGTTCAACTTCATTCATCTTAGTTTATTTCAGTACACCGCTTAGTACACATCAAGGAAATCAGCCTAGCACATTTTTCAAAGGCTGTTTTTTAAACAAAGGCTATTACGTACTAACCAAGCCCACCAAATCAAGCTTTTTCGTGATAACAATAGATAATTCAGGATTATCTATTCTTATACATTGAATAAAATTTGTGTTTTTAATATTACGTATTAGTATGTAATTACATGGTACGTAATATGGTATGAATGGTGATAGCATGGCACGTGGTGGCATAACTAAAGAAGCGGTTGAACAGGCAAGAAATGCGATACTGGCACGCAGAGAATCAGTATCCATTGACGCTATACGCATTGAACTTGGGAATACCGGTTCAAAAACCACGATCCATCGCTACCTCAAGGAGTTGGAAGAGGCTGAGGGAAAAGCGCAGATCACCACGTCGTTAAGCGAAGAGCTCACTTTTATCGTAGAAAAGATGTCGGGGCGATTGCAGCAAGAAGCAAACGAGGTCATTGAGAACGAACGCGAACAGCATCACGAAGCGTTACGAGAAAGAGACGAACGCTACGAACAGCTACGCCAAGAGCTTCTAGAAACCCAGTCTCATCGAGATGAATTAATGACTAAGCTCGACCAAAGAGCACATGAATTAAAAGCGCTCGAAGCGAATATTGATGCGCAGAAGCTGACTATCGAAAGACTGAAAACGAATGAAGAGGCAATGTTAATACGTCTTGCGGATAAAGATCAGCAGATAGCATCGTTAGAAGAAAAGCATTCTCAGTCACGCTCGGCACTGGAACACTATCGAAATTCAGTTAAGGAGCAACGAGAACAAGAACAAGGTCGGCATGAGTCACAAGTACAACGGCTTCAACTTGAGATCAGAGAGCTAAGCCAGCAGTCGACCACAAGACAGTTGGAGAATGCTGCGCTCCAGAAACAATGTGCCAAGTTAGAAACACAGCTTGAAGGTACATTGAAACAACTTCAAAAAGCTGAAACCTCATTATCTGCAATGACAGCTATGAAGTTAGAAGTGGAGACTGAGAACCTCGCGTTTAAGCAGCAGATAACCTCAATACAAGAAAGGTATCAACAGGCTACCGCTGAAATTAAGTTGTTAAAAACTGAACTTAGCGAGCAGGCAGACAAGAACATGGGGCTTATCTCTGAAGTAGATTCATTGAAATCTGCTGCTAATACGCAGAAAGACATTATGGATAGATGGTTTAACGAGTTGAAGGAAAACGGTGGTAGTAATCGTTCGATATCCAATGATAACAATTGATTAAGTCAGATTTGGCGAAAATTTCCAGAATCCCGGCGGACCCTCCAGGTGCCGATAATCACCATGTTGTTGATGAATTTTACCGGCTTGAGTTCAAAGAACTTCACTCTGGGTTCTATAACGCAGAAATAGAAACAGGTGACAAAGTAAAAACCCCAGATAAGAAAGGCCCAAAATCCAAACTCTATCGCCAAGGGATTGGAAAAGGCGTATTCGGGGCTGCTGTTGGTATCTGTGTAAGTGTCGAATTCAGTGAGTGGGAACATGATCAAGCCAACATCGAGGCCTGAGGTAAACAAAATAGCGATAAAGGTGTTGATCCGCACCGGGGTGACACCTACGCAGGGAATGTTGCCCCACCGATACAGGATCACCCCTATCATAGCAAAGGTAAATAAGATCCCTGCTGAAAGCCAAAGCTCCATAACTTTTCCCTTTATTTTTGATTTAAATTATATTTTTCTAATTCCAGCCCCTGACTAATGGCGAATTTTGGCCGACAAAACGCCCTCGGCTTGGCTACACCGATTACAGCATTGACAGGGGTAAGGGGCCGACCGCAGACTGGCCCCTTGGATTTTAAGATCAGCTAGGTCGCTCGGGTGCGTGGCTGCGCTGCTGCGCTCGCCACTTGTCAGCCAGAACAACTGTGGCATCAGAGGCCGGTAAGGCTTCACGGCCGCGGATAATATCGGCGGCCTTCTCTGCCAACATTATGGTCGGTGCATTGAGGTTGCCATTGGGAATGGTGGGGAATACGGAAGAGTCCACGACTCTCAGTCCTTCAATGCCATGCACCCGGTTTTGCGGGTCTACCACAGCCATGGGATCTGTACCCATCTTGCAGGAACAGGATGGATGATAAGCACTCTCTACCGAGCGACGAACAAAGGCATCTATCTGCTCATCGGTTTCCACTTCGGCACCAGGCTGGATCTCTTCTCCGCGATAGCCATCGAATGCCGGCTGATGAATAATCTCCCGGGTCAGGCGCACGCAGGCGCGAAAACCTTCGATATCATCCTGGTGTTGCAAATAGTTGAAACGTATCTGCGGATGCCGGTGCGGATCGCTGCTCTGTGCCCTGACCCATCCCCGGCTCTTGGGCTTATTGTGGCCGATATGCACCTGAAAACCATCGCCATCAAAGGCTTCCCGGCCGTCATAACGCATGGCGGCGGGCAGGAAGTGATACTGGAGATCCGGTGCGGCCAGGCCCGCCTTGGAGCGGATAAAACCGCAGGATTCAAAATGGTTGCTCGCCCCGAGTCCCGTCTTGGTAAAGAACCAGCGGCTGCCGATCAGAAACTTGTTCCACCAATCCAGTTTGCGGTTAAGGGACACAGGCTGGGTGCAACGGAACTGAAAATAGAACTCCAGATGATCCTGAAGATTCTCCCCGACCCCGGGCAAGGCATGCTCCAGCTCAATACCGGCTGCTTTAAGGACTTCGGGCGCGCCTATACCGGAAAGCTGCAGCAGGTGGGGGGAGCCCACTGAACCTGCTGAAAGAATCACTTCGCCGCCCACGCCAACCATGGCCTGCTGCAACTTGCCGCCGCATTCATAGCGCACCCCGGTTGCCACCTTGTCCTGCAGCAATACCTTGTGCACTAAGGCGCCGGTCACCACTTTTAAATTATTCCGTGTCATGGCCGGACGCAGATAGGCATTGGCCGTAGACCAGCGCACACCATTTTTCACTGTCATATGCATGGCGCCAAAGCCTTCCTGCTGGGCACCGTTGTAATCATCTGTGGCCAGGTACCCGGCTTGCACACCGGCATCAACAAAGGCCTGATACAGGGGGTTAACCATGCGGTTGCCGTTGTTGACCCCCAAGGGCCCACTATCGCCTCGATACCTGTCACCGCCAAAGGCCCAGGTCTCGGCCTTTTTGAAATAGGGCAAGCAATCGGCGTAGCTCCAGCCCTCTGCGCCACAGGCCTGCCACTCATCAAAGTCATGGGCGTGACCGCGGACGTAGACCATGCCGTTGATAGATGACGAACCGCCGAGCACCTTGCCCCTTGGACAATGCATGCGCCGATTGTCCAGACCCGGTTCAGGCTCGGTTTCAAACTGCCAGGCATACTTTTGGGTATTCATGGGAATGGACAACGCCGTTGGCATCTGAATAAAAATGCTGCGATCACTGCCGCCGGTTTCCAGCAACAAGACCCGTTTGTTTTTATCTTCGCTCAGGCGGTTGGCCAGCACACAACCCGCGCTGCCGGCACCGACAATGATATAGTCGAAATTCTGGTTCATAACGGCTCCTTAAAATGGGCTTTCCAGGGGCTGCATGCCGACATAAACCGATTTGGTCTGGGTATAAGCCTTGAGGGTTTCACTACCGTTCTCCCGACCAACTCCGGAAAGCTTGTAGCCACCGACGGGCATCTCCGAGGGTGAGGCGCCATAGGCATTGATCCAGCAGATCCCGGCCTGAAGGCAATGAATCACCCTATGAGCGCGGCGAATATCGCGGCTAAATACCGCGGCAGCCAGACCAAGGGCGGTATCGTTGGCGCGGCGGATCACTTCCTCTTCATCGTCGAAAATCAGTACAGACATCACGGGGCCAAAGATCTCTTCACGGCAGATACGCATCTTGTCATCACAGTCGACAAATACGGTCGGCTCAACAAAGAAACCTTCAGGGGCCGAGTCCGGCGTCAAAGGCTTGCCACCGCAAAGGAGCCTCGCTCCTTCGGCCTGCCCAAGGGCGATATACTCGAGCACCTTGTTTCTGTGCGCGCTGGATATCAGGGCGCCGAAATTGGTGTCCGGCGCCATGGGGTCGCCGGCCTTGATATTGGCCATCCTTTGCTGCAAACGTTCGATAAAGGCCGGATACAGGTTGCGGGCGACATAGACCCGGGTACCATTGGTACAAACCTCTCCTTGGGTATAAAAGTTGCCCAGCATGGCGGCGCTGACGGCATCCTCCAGTTCGGCGTCTTCAAAGATGATCAGCGGGGACTTGCCCCCCAGTTCCATGGTGACATCCTTGAGACTGGAGGCCGCTGCCGCCATCACCTTCTTGCCTGTGCCCACTTCGCCGGTAAAGGACACCTTGGCGATATCCTCGCTGTGAGTCAGCCATTGACCTACTTCGGCCGCGCCCTGCACCACATTGAACACCCCTGCGGGCACACCGGCTTCGAGAAAGATTTCCGCCAGCTTCAGAGCGCCGAGCGGGGTCTCCTCAGACGGCTTGAAGATCATCGCGTTACCGGCAGCCAATGCCGGCGCCGACTTCCAACAGGCTATCTGCAAAGGATAATTCCAGGCGCCGATACCGGCGCATATCCCCAGAGGTTCACGGCGGGTATAGAAGAAATCATCGCCAACACTTTGCTGAGAGCCTTCCAGGCCCACCACGATACCGGCGAAGTATTCTATGGCATCGGCCCCTGTGACCACGTCCAACACAGACGCCTCCTGCCAGGGTTTACCCGTATCCAGCACTTCAATTTTGGCCAGCTCATCGTTGCGCTGCCGCAACAGGGCAACCGCCTTCAACAGCACCCGGCTGCGCGCCATGGCGCTCATGGCTGACCAAGCGGCAAATCCACGTTTGGCACTGGCAATGGCCGCCTGTTTGATGGCCTCATCGGCCACTTCAACGCGGTATTGCACCTGGCCGGTGCCAGGGTTAATCACCTCAAAGGATTCACCCGAGGCGTTGGCCATATAACGACCGTCAATAAAATTCTGATAAACAGGCTGTGTCATCAATGTACTCCGTGATAAGCCAGACTTTGGTCAATGAAATCGATACACCAGGATTCTGCGGCAGCAAACGCCTGCTCAGGCTCAGGACTGAGAGCACTGCGCAGCCAAAAACCGTCAATCATGGCGGCCACCTGCTCGGCACTCTTGAGCGCCTGTTCCCCGGGCAATAACTGTTTGAAAGAGAAGGCCAGGTTACTCTGCAGTCTGGCACTGTTGACCTGCTGCAACCTGGCAAGCCCGGGCTCATGCATGGACTGAGCCCAGAAATTAAGCCAGGTGCGGGTAGCCGCCCCCGAGCGTTGAAACTCGGTGAAGTTGGCCGCCACTATGGCGTGCAGCCGTGCCTTGGGGGAAAGCTGCCGCTCTGCTGTTTGGGCCAGCAAAGCCAGCTTCAGTTGCTCCAGCAAATGTCGCAATGTCGCTTCAATCAGCTCCTGCTTGCCACCGAAATAATGGCTGATAATCCCCGACGACAACCCGGCCAAGCGGCTGATGCTGTTGATGGTGGTATTGTGCAAACCATTGGCGGCCACCGAGGCCATAGTGGCATCGATCAGCTGCTGGCGGCGCACGGGTTTCATTCCAATCTTAGGCATATTTTTATTAATTGACCGTTCAATTAAAAACAAGCCTAATGATTTGAACTGTAATTATCAATAACGCAAAACCGCTCAACTCATGTCACACAAGGCATCAAAAAGTGATTTACCTCACAACAACAAGCGGTTGCGTTACTTGAAATTTATCTAAAAAAGTTTCTATTTTCCGACAATACTTCGCTATTTCTGAGGGGTTAGCCGAAAAATCAACGCAAAGCCATTTAAGCGTTCACCATCCCAAATAGTTACAGTCGATATGATTAGAGCTAAAACCTATAACCAACTCTTTAACCCGAAAGCGCAGATAAATACGCCTGTCGCTCCGGACCAAACTTGCTGCTTGGAAGCCGGACAATGAGATTGAGACTGAGGATAAGTCGATGAGTAGAGGGAAGCAGAGAATAACGTGACAATGAGAAAGCGTGATTAGCATGGGGAGTTATGACCAAAAAGAGGAGCCATGATTAAAAAGAGGAATACTGATACTTAGAAACCGACTAACCCTGAACCATGCAGGGACAGGTAACAGATAAATAAAATGAAAAGGCGGATAAACAGCAAAATAAGAGTCCCTTCAAAGGGTTAAGAGCCCGGTAAAATACCGGGCTCTTGCATCAGATGAAGTCCGCTGAGGTCAGAAAAATAACTGTCGCAGCAAGGCCTATGACCGACGACCGAAATCTATCAGAGTGTTGCGATAAAGCTCAAGCAAAGCCTCATCGCGTACCCCTACCCCAACACTCTGCGACGGCATATCACTCCAATCATCGTGGGGATGGCGCCGCTCATAGGTTTTCTGCATTGTGTGACCAATGGCCGGTCCGGAGCAAACCACCCGTACAGGCCCCTTTCTCAGGGTAAACAGACTGGGGTCAATCACATAGGCAATGGCCGAGGGGTCATGCACGTGACAGCCGGAAATCCCCAGGCTACGCTGGTAAAAGTCGAGATAGAAACGGCTTATCTGGTGAATAAAGCGTCCCGGCTCACCGGCTTCATCGCGCAGCTTATCCAGATACTCGGGCGTAAAGAAACTCTCATGGGTCACATCCAGACCGATAATCACCACGGGCCAGTCGGCGGTAAATACAATATCGGCCGCTTCAGGATCATCATGGATATTGGCTTCGGCAAAAGGACTGACATTGCCCTGATGGCCATTAACCCCGAAGGCTCCCCCCATGACCACCACTTCCTTTACCAATTTGGTGATCCCGGGTTCATGCTGCAGTGCCAGTGCCAGATTGGTCAGAGGCCCAACAGCCACCAGAGTGATCTCCCCCGGTTGCGCCTTGAGCTGCTCGACAATATATTGCCAAGCCGGACGGGGATCGGCGCTCAGACTGATATCGGCGGCATTGACTTGCAGATCGCCAAAACCGGTTTCACCATGAACTATAGTGGTAGGGCCGACAGGAGGGCGCGACAACGGCTTATCCGCTCCCATGGACACGTCTGCCTTCATGCCATATTTCTGTTTCAGATACAGTGCATTACTAGTGCTGTTTTCAATGGTGGCGTTGCCAAATATTGTGGTGATACCGATAAGATCCACAGCTGCATGGCCTTCGGCAAACAGAATTGCCATAGCATCATCAATACCGGGATCTGTATCCAGGATAATTTTCTTCGTCACAATCCAGCTTCCTTTGCGATGTTATTGATATTATCTGTGCCACAACCAACCGGTAGCACCGAGCCATTCTAGCGCCAAATCTGGCGCTATGCGCTCCATAATGCCACGCGAAATAGCAAAAACGGTAGAGAAAGAACAGTATCTGTTCACTTAAGGTAATCACTACCCTATTTGGCTCTCATCCGGATAAGCTTGAAAGTCCTTGTAAGCAGCGAAACACGCAATAAAGAAACAAGAACTACCGCGATATTACGGGCAATTATTACTTTGCAGACAAACGCCTACAGCAAAAATGCTGTTATTGACAGCCGCGACCAAATAGGACTTTAGTCTGATATCAGCAACAACCACCTTCTATTAACATCAACACATCAAAACAACAACAAGAGGTGTCCCATGAATGCTGTGCTGTTGATGTTAATGGGCCTGGGCGCGATGGCGGCCGGCTATTTTGTCTATTCAAAATTCATCTGCGAAAAAATCTTCAAAGTCGATCCCAACTTCGTGACACCTGCACATGAGATGCAGGATGGTATCGACTATGTGCCCACCAATAAATATGTACTCTGGGGCCACCACTTTACCTCTGTGGCTGGAGCCGCGCCGATTATCGGCCCGGCCATTGCCGTTATCTGGGGCTGGGTGCCGGCCTTCCTCTGGGTGGTGTTCGGCACCATCTTCTTTGCCGGGGTGCACGATGCCGGCGCCATCTGGGCCAGTAACCGCAACAAGGCCAAATCCATAGGTGCGGTCACGGGTGATGTTATCGGCGAGCGGGCCCGCAGCATCTTTATGGTGGTGATATTTTTAGTGTTGCTCATGGTTAACGCCGTGTTTGCCGTTGTCATTGCCAAGCAGCTGATCAACTTCCCCAGCGCCACCCTGCCGGTTTGGGGCGCCATTGTGGTGGCTCTCATCATAGGTCAGCTAATCTACCGCCGTCTTATCAACCTCTTGGTGGTGTCCATTATCGGCGTGGCGGCACTGTACGCACTCATTTATATCGGCCCGTCCATGCCGCTGGCATTGCCGGAAACCCTGGGGCCGCTGTCGGATAACCAGAGCTGGATCATCCTGCTGTTTGTCTATGCCGCCATCGCCTCGCTGCTGCCGGTATGGATGCTGCTGCAACCGCGGGACTATATCAATGGTATTCAGCTGTTTATCGGCTTAGGCTTGCTCTACGGCGCCGTGCTTCTGGGCGCGCCTGATATAGTGGCGCCGGCCTTTAATACCGATGTACCCGAAGGCACTCCATCCTTGGTGCCGCTGCTGTTCGTCACCATTGCCTGCGGTGCGATTTCCGGCTTCCACGGCCTGGTTTCCAGCGGAACCACCTCAAAACAACTGGATAAAGAGCCGGATGTGCGTTTTGTCGGCTACTTTGGCGCCATAGGCGAAGGCTCTCTGGCACTGGCCGCCATCATAGCCGCCACTGCGGGTTTTGCGACTCTGGCCGACTGGCAGGCCATCTATCACGCCTTTGGTCAGGGGGGCGTCAGTGCCTTTATCAAGGGCGGCGCCAATATCCTCGAATCCGGGATAGGCATGGATGAAACCATGGCGCAAACCCTGCTGACGGTAATGGTAGTGCTGTTTGCCGGTACCACTATGGACACAGGCTTACGGCTACAGCGTTACATCTTCCAGGAATGGGGCAGCATCTATAACCTCAACTGGATGCAAAATGGCGCCGTCGCCACTCTGCTGGCCGTGGGTACCTGCTTGCTGCTGGCCTTCGGTGCCGGCGGTGACGGCTCGGGTGGCATGCTGATCTGGCCGCTGTTTGGCACCACCAACCAGTTGCTGGCTGGCCTGACACTGCTGGTAATCACAGTGATGCTGGTGAAACTGGGTCGCCCCATGTGGTATACCCTGGCTCCGCTTATCTTCCTGCTGGTGATGACCACCATGGGCCTACTTATTCAGCTCAAGGGCTTCTACGACAAGCAGGATTGGTTCCTGTTCACTCTGGACTTGGTGGTACTGATCGCCGCCATAGTCATTTCACTGGAGTGCAGTGCCACGTTGAGCCGCTCGCTCAAGGCGCGTAAAACCGCAGCGGAGAACGACTGATGAAGCTGGCGAAGATCAAGGCATTGGTCAAAGACCTGAGCCACCTGGCGGAAGAGGCGTATAACGCCCCTTTTCGCTCGGCAGTCACCCGCGCCCGCAGGGAGCAGGACGATCTCTTTATGCTGCTGATCTTCTCCGAAATGATGGGGGTACCCAACCCGGCCAGTTACTACACTCTGGAGCTGCAGCCCTTGATGCTGGAAAAGTTCCATGACTGGCACCTGCGTATGGGTATGCCCCACTCACCGCTGGATCAGTTCAGATGCTGTTGAAACAAGATGTTAATTAAGGACGGGCTATGGCGCAGCTGACCGACAAACGTATTCTGTGGGTGGGTGGCAAAGGCGGTGTCGGCAAGACCACTGTCTCCTCCTCACTGGCCCTGTTGGCGGCCGGACGCGGCAAGAAAGTCCTTTTGGTGTCCACAGATCCGGCCCACAGCCTGAGCGATGCCTTTGCCAAGCAGATAGGCGATCACTACACCCGGCTGGCACCCAATCTGGATGCACTGGAAATCGACCCGGATGAGGAAGTGCGCCAACATCTCGACCGGGTCAGCCAACAGTTGAAAAGTTTTACCCGCCCGGAGATGTTCGCTGAAATTGAGCGGCAGATGCGTCTCACCCGACAGTCTCCCGGTGCCCAGGAAGCGGCTTTGCTGGAGCGGATTGCCAAGACCCTGGAAAGCGGCCTCGGTGAATACGATCTGATCATTTTTGATACCGCGCCCACCGGCCATACGCTTAGGCTACTGAGCCTTCCTGAGGCGATGGCCGCCTGGACCCAAGGTATGCTGAGCGCCAATCAGAAATCAGAAAAGCTCGGCGCCATGCTGTCGCACCTGACACCCGGGCGGGGCCGTGATGTCGATAACCCCTTCGACGATCCGGCCGAGCACGCCACCGCCGGAATGGCGCCGCGCAACAAGGCCATAGCAGAAACCTTACTGGCCCGCCAACGGCTGCTGCAGCGCACCCGTGAGCTGATTAAAGATCCGCAGCAAACAGGGCTGCTGTTTGTCCTGACCGCAGAAAAGCTGCCTATTCTGGAAACCCGCCGCGCCGTGGCCAGTTTGCAGGCCGAGCAGTTACCGCTGGCAGGTTTGGTAATCAATCGGTTGCTGCCACCCGAAGCCGACGGCAGCTTTCTTGCCAAACGCCGTCAGCAGGAAGCCGTGCACCTCGAAGAGATAGACGCAAACTTTAGCAAACTGCGCCGCTTTCGACTGCCACTCAAGGAAACCGATATCCAGGGCCTGAGCGGCCTTGAACAGATGGCGGCCGAACTGGCCAAAGCCGGGCTGTAAATTCTCTTATTTGTTCAACCAAACTTGCCTCCAAAGCTTTGCCTGTTCCCTTTCCTAAATCGAGAATTTCTATTGGCAACAGATGATGGTTAATTTATGAAGAAATCCACAAAGAAAAAACACTAACAAACTAAATAACTGCTCCAAAAGTAGATCACTGAACCGATATCGTCTCCAAGTAGTAACTTGACGCAGTTAGAACACCAGCCTGATGAGGTGGGCTTCAGAATCACATATCCGGAAACTCTTGCGCCACAAGGGTTCAGCAAGATGTAGCACAAATAGGATCAGTTATTTAGTATTAAAGTTAATCCAATGGAAATAAATAAAAACCCTAAAAATAAACCTTTTGTGTTCGTTCTAAAATCTAGTTTATGCCCAAAGCCTATTATAGTTAAACCTACCACTACAAACCCGATTAAAATAAATTTTAACATCTTATATCCTGCTGAGGAGAGTCCTCCTCCGCTAACTAATTTAATCGTTGCATTACTGAGAATAAGCGTTTCCTTTCGTGATAGAACCCACCGCGAATTCAAAACCCAACTTCAGCAGTAATCATATTAATTTAAAAACAACTTTACAATAACAAAAAGAATAAAGCCAAGCCAAGAAAATGCTACGACAAAAATGATTAACTTAAAAATTATGCTCAACCCAAATGAATCCACCAAAGCGTACTCTGTAGGGAATAGATCTTCTACCTTCACTTTACTTAACCACTTTATTTCCACCTCCAACACTCAATCAGGGCGGGATTCCACTTTGCTTATATCTTAACCAAATAACAACTCTGAGCGAAATGTAGGACTCCAACCAGCACGGCGGCGCTTACCTGCCAGACTGTCTTTTTTGCCTTGGTGCTGCCTTATCGCACTCAGAGCCGCTCGGTTAAATAGGGCGAGATGCTTTGCGCCATCAGGATCCGTTACCTTCAGCGCATCTTCGCGGAAGACCACATCCAGCACCCAATGGAGCTGATTTTCTACCCCCCAATGCTCTCGAATAGTCCTCGCGGCCTCTTCGGCATTGAGCGGTAAGGAACTGACATACCAGCGTGAAGAACATGATGTTATTCCATCGACTGTCCGTTCACTGGCAACTTCGATAAATGAGGTGATGTGCGGCCACTTTTTCTTAAGTTCCGCTGATAATTCTGCTTCTATCTGCATGACTGTTCGGCGCTCCCTGCGGCCATGACCCATGTTGAACTGCTCAAATATAGCCAGTTCTGGCTGCTCATACGCTTTACTGAAGCTGGTTTTGACTGCTTCAAATAATCCCGGCTGGTTCGACTTGAGCTGAATAATGAAATCACCGTTCCCCTGTTTAATTTTGTTCATGGTAGACACCTGACAATGCAGTGCATCCAGCGTCAGAACGGCATTATCCAGTGCCATAGCATCAATCATGTTGCGGGCGACTTCAGCTTCTTTCCCTTTAGAATGTGAACTGTCTTGGTAAAGTGTAATGCCGTTGCCGACATCAAATGCGCTGACAACATGGAGTGCATTCTTAGCATCCTCACTCCACGCCCCGCGCAGGGTTTTTCCATCCAGCGCGATAACGGTTTTCCCTTCCGTTTGCCGTTGCTCATTGATCCAGCCCAATATGGCTTGAAGGAGCAGTTCGCTGTCCAATGCTCTGATTATATTACTGATACAATGCCTTTTAGGGATGCCATTTTCAAATTTTCGGTACAGACGGAGCCAATCTAGCTGTTCTTCTCCGAATTCCTGAATGGACTTCCACCCAGTCGCACCGCTGAGGATAGCACTGAGTGTCAGGAACACCACATCCACTAAATTATGCTTTAGATTGATGTCCTTACGGGGATCGGTAATCTGTTCTAGTTGTTTCAAAAGGGTCATGGTCATCTGTGGATTAAGGGCAAGGCAGATCAGATCATGACCAACCGTAAAAGTTCAATTTAAAGTGGGATCCCGCCCTGA